>CAKOLT010000013.1 GCA_934096315.1 uncultured Bacilli bacterium | reverse complement strand
CACCTCGTTCGACTTGCATGTCTTAGGCATGCCGCCAGCGTTCATCCTGAGCCAGGATCAAACTCTCCAAAAAAAAAAATAATTTTTTATTAAGTTCGTATCTCTGCTACTCAAATTGACGTTTTGCTCAGTTTTCAAAGAACTAAATTCTCTTTTTTGCACTCTTTTTTTCCGAATGCACTAGTAGTATATCAAATGAAACAGAGTATGTCAACACTTTTTTCGCATTTTTTTACTTTTTTTTCATTTTTTTTAAATTATCTGTCAAAAAAGAACATTTTTTATAAATTTTTACAAAAATTTCATATTATAAAACCATTATCCCACTTAAACAATGTTTTAAAAAATCATAATGTCCAATATGAAATTTCGGTTGTTCGTACTGATAAATATGTACATTAGATAAATCACAATCATTCTTAAGTTCTTCTTCAATAAAAATCTTTTTAATCTTATTAAATATATCATCATAGTTACTATATTTATGAAGACCTTTATAATTACCCCAAGCATGTTCAAACCAATATACAAATCCATTCATTTCATAAATTAAAAAAGTATGAGCTCTATCCTTTCTCTCCCCTGCATAATATATAAGATAACTCTTACAAGGAATATCTAATTTATTCAAATAATATCTTTCAAGCTCCACTTGATCCCAGCAAACACCAATTTTATTTTGAATAATCTCTTGAGGAGACTGTAAAATATACTTCTCTTGATATTTAGCCATTTCTAATTTATAATGCTTATTTCCATCTGTATCTAACCAACCATACTCTGTTTCACTAACTAACTTATATAAATCTTCTACCGAATTTATTTTCATAAATAACCTTCTTTCTAATAATATTATAAGTTCTAATTAATAATATTCCAACTCCCACACTAAAAACAATAGTAAATATAGTAGGAAATATTAAAGAATTAAAAACATCATTTATTACATTATATAACAAATTTAAAGAATTATGAAATAAAACTTTTAAAATTGTAAACAAAAAAAGTAAAAGTAATTGCACCAATGCAGAAAAGAAAAAAGCAAATGCTAAATAAAGTATAACCTTATATCCCTTATCAATGTAAAGTAATTGTAAAAATAACAAAATAAAAAGAAATATAACAGTAATAATTTTAATATTAAAAATATTGTTAAAAAGTAAAAAATTTTTCTTATATAAATTAAACTGTGAAATTATATCATCATTATGTAAAAGTAATTCAACTTTACTATTTCTAACAGAGTTAAGTGTCAAATTTTGAAAATCTGATAACTCATTCTCAACATTATTAAACAATTGCAATATTTTATTATCAGAAATTTCTTGATTAGACATAACATCAGTATAAACAAAACTACTGAAGGCATCAGTAGAAATAAAGCTTTTAACAGTATCCTCAGATATACCATTTTCCAAAAACTCATAATATAAATTATTATTATTTTTAAAAAACCCTTTACACATTATATCAACAATATCAGAAAAAATAATAATATTAAACATAGTAAAAAATAAAAACAGTAAAAAACAAAGTGCAGAAAAATAAAAAACTCTACGTTTATTAACCACAAAACACCCCCAATTTTATTAATTAATTTCTAAAAGTTTAATTTTTTTATCCTTATAATAATTAAGCATATCTTGAATAACATTTCTTATTTCATCTTTATCAGTAGTATCACCCAAAACAAGATCATAAAAAGTAAGCTTTTTATCCAAATCTTTATCCATTAAAAAATATTTTGAAACTTTAACATCGTTTCCATATATATCAATAATTTTAGATACATTTTCTTCTTTTTTAGTAATACCTACCACTTTTTTAAAAGTACCATTGTCATTATAATAAGTATAATCTCCATTAGAACTACTAAGCTTCATACTCTCAAGAGTATCATAATCCCCACATTCAACAACATAAACTACACTACTAGTCAAAGTATTGGAAGTATCATCCATATAAAGTCTACTAATTAATCCCCCAGTAATAGCTCCCATAATAATTGCAACAATTATAGGAAGAAATATACTAATTATTCTTTTTTTCACTTTTATCACCATAATAAGTGTAGTCACTCAAATGAATAAATAATGTCGAATTATATATAAATACTTGTAAAAATTTTAAAAGTAGTTTATAATATAAATATAATAAAAGGAATAAGAGGTGGAATATGAGATGCAATATTGATTTTTTAACAACCCCAGTTGTAGATGCAGTTAATAGAATTATAATAGATTCTGTTAAACTTGGAGCAAGCGATATACATTTTGATCCCACCGACACATACTTACGAGTAAGATTAAGAATAGACGGAATCCTCGATGACTACGCAAATATACCAGAAGAAGTTAAACAAAATATAATGACAAGAATAAAAATACTTTCTGGAATGAATATAACAGAAACTAGATTACCTCAAGATGGAGCAATTAAAACTAAACTTAACGGAATGGATTTAGATATGCGTGTAGCCACACTACCAACAAAAAAAGGAGAAAAAATAGTTATACGTATTCTCGACTATTCAAGAAGCATGCAAGGATTAGAATACTTATTCTTTAACGAAATAAATTACAAAAAAATAATGAAAATGATAAGTGCACCAAACGGAATAATACTAGTAACCGGAGCAACTGGTAGTGGTAAATCTACGACAGTATATTCCTTCTTAAAAAAACTAAATGTTAAAGGTGCAAATTTAATTACGGTAGAAGATCCAGTAGAAATGGATATAGAAGGAATTAACCAAGTGCAAGTTAACAGCGAAATAGGACTAGACTTTGCAACAGTATTAAGAAGTATTTTAAGAGAAGACCCTAACGTAATTATGATTGGGGAGATAAGAGATAGCGAAACAGCCCAAATTGCAGTAAGAGCTTCAATAACTGGGCACTTAGTATTATCAACACTACACACCAATAATTCATTAAACACAATAGAAAGATTAATAGATATGGATGTAGAAAGATATCTACTTGCAAGTGCATTAACGGGCATAGTATCACAAAAACTAGCAAGAAAACTATGTGATAAATGTAAAAAAATACGTCCTACTAATGATTATGAAAAAAAATTATTCAAAGACGTTTTAGGAAAAGAAATAAACAATGTATACACCGCTGTCGGATGCAATGAATGTACAAAAGGATACAAAGGAAGAATTGCAGTCCAAGAAGTATTATTAATTAATCAAGAAATAAGAGATGCAATAAGTAGTAATGTCCAGAAAAAAGAATTAAGAAAACTAGTATATAGTAAAGATGTTATAACATTATTGCAAGATGGACTATTTAAAGTAATTGCAGGCTTTACTTCATTTGAAGAAGTATTAAAATTAATTGAAGTAGATGACGAAATAAATGCAACCCACAGTGTGGATAACACAAATAGTAATCAGAACAACGAAAATACAAAAATTCAAAAAGATGATGACTATATTGATGTAATATAAAAAGGAATTGTTAAATTTTATTTTTAAACAATTCCTTTTATTTTATTAACGAAAAGAATATATACCGTTAACTATACCTCTAATAGTTGATCCTATAACAAAGCCAAACGAATATATTGTCTTACCCGCAAGAACAGCTGCATTAAGAAAAGCTGCAGATAAAGACCAACCACCAGACACCTCACGTAAATCATTATTATAAAGTAATTCCATTACGACCTAGACGCCTCCTTTCTAGTAGTAATATAACCTACAAATACACCTCCAAGCCAAACTAAAGCTGATGCAATACTCATAGCCAAAGCCCAGCCACCACCAGAAATAGAATTTAATTCTTTTTTAGATATTTCTAACATAATTTACCTCCTTTTAATATGACGTTTTTATAACAAAAACAAATTTTGTAATAATTTTAAACATAAAACTCCACCAACCTCCACCAGATACATTACGCATTTCTCTATTATTGAGTGTTTTCATTTATTAACCTCCCCATAATTTTTTAATAATTCAAATAAATTTTTTTTACTTCTTGGTAGTTTTATTTCCATAATATTATCTCCATCATATGGTAATATTGCTTTTAAAAACACATTACTAGTATCATTAGATAAGGAAGAAATAGAAATAATTTCATAACTATAAAAACCCCCTTTATAAAATAACTCATCATTCTTTCTTACAATATTTAAAAAATTATTGTTAACTTCTAGTTTAATCACATTATCAGAAGACCGAGAAACAGAAAAAGTAGAAAATATTTTAAAATTATACATACAACAAATAACAACAAGAGTAATAAAAATTAAAAACATAAACCTTATAAATCTATTAAAAATAAATTCACAATTATTAGATAACATTATTTCTTTTCTCATAAAAACTACTCCTTTTCTCGGTTTCCGTAACAATTCCATCCTTCAAATATACTACTTTATCATATAAATCTATATTATCATTTCTATGTGAAACAACAATAATAGTTTTATCATTATAATCTCGAAATAAATTTTTGAGTACTTTTCTCTCTAAATTAACATCTAGTTGACTTAATCCCTCATCAATAAGCAGTATCTGCCATTTTTTTAAAAGCATTCTAGCAAGAACAATTCTTTGTCTTTGCCCCCCTGAAATATTAATACCATTTTCCTCCAAAAAAGTATCAAACCCTAATGGAGAAGAACTAACAATCTCATCAACATAAGTTCTTTTACATACCTTTAAGAAATCATCGTAACTACAATCTCTATCAAGAATAACATTATTTTTAACAGTATCCGTGTACAAAGTCTCATTTTGCGAAATATAACCAATATTATCTCTAATATCACTTAAAGCATAATCATTAATATCTATATCATTTATCATAATGGTGCCACGCCCTACCTTATAATAGGAATATAATAACTTCAATAGAGTAGATTTACCACTTCCAGACTTTCCCATAATAAGTATCTTATTACCCTCTTTAATTTTTAAATTAACATTTTTAAGTATGGAAGAAGAACTATAACTAAAAGATAAATTATTAATTATAATATCCCCTGTTGGAATTAATAAATTAGAATTATCAACCTTCTCTCCTTCAATATTAAGAAGATTATTTGCCCTTTTAATAGATGAAGATACAAAGTAATATTCCTTACTAGTATCAATAACACCTCTAATTGGTCCTATAAAATATGTAAGAAGTGAGTTAAATGTAATTAAACTCCCAATAGTTAAAGAACCATTTAAAATAAATGTGCACCCAATAAAAGTAACAAATAATAAACCAATCTCAGTTGTTAAATCCTTAATAAGAGCTTCAGTATTAGATATTTTATCTAATGTCACTGTACTTTCTAAAGCATCTAGATATAAGTCTTCCATTTTTCTCATAAATATTTTAGAAACATTTAATCCTTTTATAGATTCAAAACCACTTATAGACTCTACAAGCAAGGAATTAACTTTAGCAGTCTGCTCCTGACTAATACGTGTCATTTTTTTAATATAAGGTCTAAAAATATAAAAGATAAACACATAAATAATTACTATTATTATTAAACATAAAAATAATAATTTACTAATCATTAATAAAACTATACCTCCAAAAAGTAAAAGTAATGCATCCAGAAAAATTGTTAACATAACCTTACTAACTAAGTTTTTCAATTGACCTAGATCATTTACCCGTGAGATAACCTCTCCTGTAGATTTTGTTTTATAATAATTGTAAGGAAGTGAAAGAATTTTTTTGTAAGTTTCTGAGAAAATGGAAAAGTCAATTTTTTGATTTAAATATATAAACAAATAATTACGAAAATAGTTTGCAAATAATTTAATCAATAAAATTAATAAAAAACATAAAGTTATAATTTCTAAATTATCAAAGAAAATAGGGTTGTCCAATATTAATTTAAAATAAAAACTATAAATACACGTCAAAATAGTAAAAATAATAGATAATATAAATAAATTTCTAATAAGCTTTTTATTAGCTAAAAATAATTCAATTAATACATTTTTTAAATAATTATTACTTTTATGAACTACTAACTTTTTATACGGCTCAAGCACTAAAATCTTGCCCAAAAAAATATTCTTAAACTTTGTCTTATTTAACGTAACTTTACCCTTACCCGGATCCATAATAACATATTTGTTATTTTTAACTTTATAAACAACAACAAAATGTAAAAGATTATTAATCTTAACCTGGGCAATAAAAGGCTTGTCCAACTTTGCAAGTTCTTCTAAATTATTAACATCAAAACCTTTACTTATGAGTCCAAGAGAATAAGCAGTCTCAGCGAGTTCATAAAAAGTTGTACCATTCTTATTAGTATGCGTAAGTTCTACTAAATCATTAAGGGGTATATCACCACCAAAATACCTAATAAGTGACAATAAACAAGCACTACCACAATCTTTATTATTGTCTTGATAAACTATTAAATTTTTTTTCATCCTTTCACCTCCTACACTAATATTATTACGGAAAAAAAATTTTTTTCTCCTATAAATTCAAAAAAAGTTTCAAAAAACTTCATTTTTTTTAAAAATGTTACCATCAAGGTAACATTTTAATGTAAAGTGTAAACCGAATTAATGTTTGCCCCATTTTTAAAAAAAATCTAGAATATAACCATTTATATTCTAGATACATACCTACTTAATTTTCTTAGCACACTTATCCAGTGCCATCCTTGCAGCCTCTTGTTCAGCAGCCTTTTTACTACTACCTTTACCCTTACCCATGACAATTCCTTCTACCCGAACTTGACAGGTAAAAGTTTTATTATGAGCAGGTCCCCTTTCATCAATAATTTCATAATGAATACTTCTTTTATCAGTTTGTATTAATTCCTGTAAAGTTGATTTATAATCTTTAAGAAAATCAATACCCATTTTATCATATTTTGTAATTATTGAAAGAACTAAATCTCTAGTAAAATCATAACCCTTATCAAGATATAAAGCAGCTACAAAGGCCTCAAAAACATCAGCAAGAATCGTATTATTAGCAATAATTTCACCACTACCTAATTTAATATCCTCACCAAACTTTAAATCAGAAGCAAACCTAGCCAAAGCATTTTCACAGACTAAACTTGATCTTTTTTTAGTCATTTCCCCCTCTTCTAAATGTCTCTCCTTATACAAATATTCACTCACAATAAGCTCAATTACTGCATCCCCTAAAAACTCTAACCTCTCATAGTTAGGAAAAGAAGGATTCTCATTACTAAAAGACGTATGCGTAAAAGCCTCATAATACAAATTAATATTAACTGGATAAAAATCTAATTTCTTAAAAATTTTCATTTATAACCATCCTCCGTTCGCTTTATATTATAACATTTTTTTCTAATTTTACAAATAGTTATTTACAAAGTAATAAATTTAATGTAAAATATTATATGTGATATAATGAAAAAAATATTAATTATGCTTATTAAATTATATAAAAGAGTACCAGGAAACTTTCACAATTATTGCAGATTTACTCCAAGTTGTTCCACATATGCTTTAATATCAATTGAAAGATATGGAGCCCTAAAAGGCACAGTAATGAGTATTAAAAGAATAATAAGATGTAATCCATTTGGAAAATATGGATATGACCCGGTACCAGAAAGAGGGAAAAAGTGAAAAGAATTTTAAAATATTTTGGGGGTATACTTGCAATTTTGTGTATAAGCGGTTGCAATTTCTTTAAAACTGATATTATGGAAGACATAAATATATATACAACTACTTATCCAATTAATTTTTTAATAAAATATTTATATGAAAACAATGCAACCGTCTATAGTATTTATCCAAACGGTGTAAACATTGATGAATACAAATTATCTGAAAAAAAACTAAATGAATATAGTAAGAGTGATCTATTTGTATTTAATAGTTTAGACAAAGATAGAGATTATGCAGTAGACATGATAAATCGTAACCATAAATTAAAAATAATAGATGTAGCAATGGGAATGAATTACGAATACGGAATCGAACAACTGTGGTTAAATCCCTATAACTACTTAATGATGGCACAAAACGTTAAAACGGGATTAAGTGAATATATAACAAACCCATATCTTATTGAAAATATAGATAAAAATTATGAAAAATTACAATATGACTTATCAAGCCTAGACGCAAGTTTCAAAGAAATGGTTAAATATTCTGCATATGATACCATAGTGGTAGACAATAATGTCTTTAAATATTTAGAAAAATATGATTTAAATGTTATTTCTTTAGAAGAAGGAGAAGAATTAACTACACCCACTATTAATGAAGCTAAAAAATTAATAGAAAGTGGAAAAATAAAATACATTTATGGAACAAGTGATACAACTAATGATACAGTAAATTCACTAATAACAGAATATGGAGTTACTTTAATACCAATAAACACAATGAGAAGTATAGATGGTGGCGTAACAAATTCTAACGAAAATTATCTTACAATAATGAATAACAATATTGATTTATTTAAAAAAGAATTATATAAGTAAAAGGCATTGGCACTAAACCAATGTCTTTTTACTGTTCCTCAAAGTCCTCGATTTCATCCTCCATAAGTTTTTGAATACAAGTACTTTCGATCTCATATATATCATTTAATCCTGTAACAAATTTTTCAAGTTTCTTTACTTTAGATTTTATTAAACAAATATCATAATTAATCTCATTATTAGAAACATTAATACTATTAACAGTCATACTATCTTTAGATATAAAATCTTCCATTTCCATCTTAATTGTTTTCAAATTATCCTTTGAAGCGACTACATTAATCAGATATCTTTCATTAATATGCCTAGCTTCAGTACTACGATTAATAACTTTATTAATATACCTAAGTATAATATTAGCAAACAAAATAGCAAAAGTGCCAGCTATTGCCTCTCTAATAAATCCTCCAGCACAAAGAACTCCAATCGCAGCATCACACCATAAAGTAGCAGCAGTCGTAAGACCCCTAACCTTTTGCCCATCTTTAATTATAACACCTGCCCCAAGAAAACCCATACCACTAACAACCTGAGCAGCAATTCTTGTCATATCAGAATTCTCTCCAGAAAGAAGAAGAGAAAAACTAACATATAAATAAGAACCTACGGCAACTAATATAGTGGTTCTAAGTCCAATAAACCTTCTACGATATTGTCTCTCAGCCCCAATTAAAAAGCTAAGTAATAGACAAATAAACAAATAAATAACATAATTATTAAAATTCATTACTTCCTCCTATCAAATTATTTCTAGTATAAACATTTACATGTTCATTTAAATAAATTCTAAGTTTTGCATTATTTGTAAATTTAATAAAACACAAATCTTCAATCACTAAATCTTCATTACTGCGTACAATAATGTCCCGTTTATCAAAATCTGTTAACTTTTCATTCTTTAAACTAATTTTACTAATTTTTATATTTTGCGAAATAAATATTACAATATTACAAGTATCTACATCATAATCAAGCCTTAAAAATTCACCAAATAATAAAGAACCAACTCCCTTTAATTGATATACCTTAGGTTTAATTTCTTTTTTTGGATTAATCAATTTTAAAAAAGAACTAGATACATAATTAGTAATACTTCCAGATTCAACAATACCAGGGGTATCAACTACATGAAGCTCATTAATATTAATATCTATTGTATCAATCGTCGTAGAAGGATAAACACTAGTAGTAATCAAAGCTTGTCTATCTGTAAAATTACTAACTAATTTATTAATTAAACTACTTTTACCAGAATTAGTAGCTCCCACAAAATAAATATTCTTAAAACTAAGTTTCCTTAATAAATTATATAATCTATCAATATTATAATTTTTTAAACTACTAACAAATAAAACATCAATAATCTTAGAAGTATCACATAACCTTAAAACATTATTTTTAAGTTTCTCTTCATTTAAAGATTTAGGTAAAATATCAAATTTTGTAACAACAAGGAGTATATTTTTAAATTTATTAATATGGTTAATGTTCAAATTTAAAATACTGCTTACATATACAACCAAATCATCATCAGAAATACTATCTAAAATCTTAGTATAATCTTTATTACCCCTATTAGTATCCAAACATTCACCATAATTAGAAATTTTATGACAACGAACACATTTATCATTACTTAAAGAAGGGGTATAACCATCTAAAAGAGGGTCATCATTTTGAAGAACTATACCACATCCCACACACTTTTTAATCATAATATTCCCCTTTTTTAAAGACACCCTTTTTACTCATTCTTTTCATAATCTTTCTTTCAAAAAATCTAAGTATTCTCGTAAATGGTAAATCATAAGTAGACATAGGATTAACTAATATTGTCTTAATACCAACCTTATTACCACCATAAATGTCCGTAAACAACTGATCACCAATAATTACAGTCTCAGATAAATCAAAATTAAACTTATTCATAACTTTAATAAATTTATAACTTAATGGTTTACGACTACTGTAAGAACAATCAACATCTAAAGCATTCTTAAACGCAGTAAGCCTTTTTTTCGTAGCATTAGAAAATATAATAACCTTAAATCCCATATCCCTTAACTTATCAAAAAGAACAGTTAATCTCTCGCTAGGACTCTTCACCTTCTGAGGTACACAAGTATTATCTAAATCAAACAACAAACACTTTATCCCATCAGCTTTTAATTTATCATAATCTATATGATATATACTCTTTTGATACATATCCGGTATAAATATATCCATAAACATTTCCTATCTATATAATCCCATTTTATGCTTCATAAGATTATATTTTTCTTTTGCTATTTTCCTAGTATACAAAATACCATCATCTAATATTTTATTAATACTATCACTATCCAAAACTTCATAATACTTCTTTTGAATATCTAAAATTACCTCTTCGACAACATCTGCAACTTTAGACTTAAACTCACCATAATTCTTACCAGAAAACTCCTCTTCAACATCTTTAATACTTTTACCTGTAAGTGCAACATAAATATTAATCAGATTAGAAATACCTAGCTTATTTTCAGGATCATACTTAACAACCATCTCACTATCAGTAGTAGCTCCCATAATCTTCTTTCTAGTCACCTTAACATCATCCAAAAGGAATATAGAACCCTTCTTATTATCACAAGACTTACTCATCTTTTTACTAGGATCCACTAAATCCATAATCAAACGCACATCATTATCAATCATAGCTTCTGGTATAGTAAAAGTATCACCATATTTCTTATTAAATCTAAGTGCAATATCTCTAGCTAATTCAACATGCTGTTTTTGATCCTTACCCACTGGAACTAAATCTATATCATATGTTAAAATATCCGCCGCCATTAAAACTGGATAAGTCAAAAGACCACTAGTAAAATTAACATTTTTTAAACTCTTATCTTTAAACTGAGTCATTCTAGACAATTCTCCATAGTATGTATTACACTCCAAAAGCCAAGAAACATTCGTATGATACTCATTCTCAGACTGAATAAATATCTTATTCTTACTAGGATCTATACCACATGCAATATATAAAGCAATTAAACTCTTAATCCTCTCATGAATCACATCAGCCTCCTGAGGAACAGTTATTGCATGCATATCAGCAACAAAAATATAAGAATCATACTTATCTTGATTCCTAACCATCTGCTTAATAGAACCAATATAATTACCCAAAGTAATAACACCTGTAGGTTGAAGCCCCGTTAACATTTTTTTCATAATTACCACTTCTTTCTATATATATTATAATAAAGTTATTTAAAAAATGCAAGCATAAAAGAAAAGCTATCTTAATTAGATAGCCAATCATTTAAGCAAAAAAGCATGAACCAAGAATAATAGCTAATAAAATATATAAAACAATTACTATTAAAAAGCCATTATTGCAGCCACATGAATTATTAGTAGTCATTTTTTCACCTCCCAAAATTAATTATATCCAAGCTCCTAGTATAATTATTAGTAAGATAAATAATACTAAAACAATTGCTGCTGAAGATCCATAATTTCCCATAATAAGCATTCCTCCTTTTTTTCTTTTCACATTATTTTATGGAAAAATATAAAAATGTGTGAGTGTTTTTAAAATTTTATCTAAAAAAAAATGATATTTTTGTGATATTTAACTATTTTACTTGCACTTAGCCCATATTTTTGATATGATAATAATGACTTTTGAAAGGAGAATTAAAATGAAAAACAACACAAAAAACAAAAATGAAAACGAAAAAGAAAAAAACAAGAAAGGAGAAGAAACAAAAAATAAACCAGCTAAAAAGAAAACTGAAAACACTAAAAATTATAACAACACAAAAAAAACTGAGAAAATTGAAAAAACTGTAAAAACTGAAAAAGCTGAAAAAGTCATAAAAAAAATGAATAATAATAGTAAAGAATCACTATTTAAAAAAATTGAAGAAATAGATGAAAAGAAAAAAACAATAATTGCATTTGCAGGAGGTCTTCTTTTAGGATTACTAATTCTATTTATCGTATATCCAGATAGGATAGCAAAACTAAAAGATGGTACAGAACCAATTGTAAATTTCGATGGTGAAGTCATAACTGCAGATGATTTATACAGCACAATGAAAGATAGTTTTTCAATCTCTATACTAATAGATAAAATAGATAGAACAATATTAGAAAAAAAATATGAAGACACTGACGAAATGAAAAAAGAAGTCGAAGAAACTGCAGAATACTGGTTAAACCTTTATAAACAAAACGGATATGATGAAGAAACATTCCTATCAAATAATAATTTTAAAGATAAAAACGCATTTTTAGACTATCTATCATTAGATAACCGTAGACAAAAATACTATAAATCATATTTAGAGAAAAAAATATCTGAAGACGACATAAAAAATTACTATGAAACTAGTGTTTATGGAGACACAGATACAAAACATATTCTAGTAGAAGTCAAAGACGATGGACTATCTGACGACGATGCCAAAAAATTAGCAGAAGAAATTATTAGTAAATTAAACAGTGGAACTTCTTGGGATGATGTAATCACCGAATATAAAGATAAAATAACTGATGAAGAACTAGGATACCAAGCATATAATGCAAGCCTAGACGAAGCATACTTAAAAGAAATGCTATCATTAGAAAACAACACATACAGTCAAAAACCAGTAAAAAGTTCATACGGATATCATATAATCTACCGTATTGACCAAAAAGAAAAACCAGCTCTTGAAGACGTAAGAGATAGCATAATAAGTGACCTATCTAAAAAACTAGAAAATGAAGACTCTAATCTTTATTATAAGGCTTTAATTGAAATGAGAAAAGAAGCAAACATCGAATTTTCAGATAGCGTTATGAAAAAGAAATACAATGAATATTGTGACAAATATAAATAGACCTCACGGTCTATTTAATTTTTTATTTTACCCATCATTGATATAAGTTCATATAACTTATTTAACTTCTTATTCCATGGTTTATTTACCTCATTAACCAAACTCTTCAAAATCTTATCAGAATTACCCTCCTCCATACCAAAATAATCATAATAAATATACTTAAGCTGATTATCCGAAGGCATACTCTTAAATAAAAACTTCCTAATTTTTGCCTTCCTCTCTCTTTCTAACCTACTAATAATTAAATTACAACTTTTTTTATACTTAATAATATTAATATTAGTAACATTATAACTAAAAGATTCTTCCAAAACTTCGTAAGCTTCATCCAATAACAAACTACTCCTTTTAATTAAATTACCTTGTTTATTAAACATAGCCCCAAAAACATCAATACTATTTGTAAACAAACAAACATAAGGACAATTATTATTACCTGAATACAAACAAGTCTTATTATGAATCTTATCAAGAAAATCCTCTTCTACAGTAATAGAATCATACTTAAATTTTAAATAATCTTGATCACTAAGTCTAAAACAAGGCACCTTACGTACATTAATAATATTATCCTTACTAACCCATTCAAAAAAATCAAAATATTCCCTTGAAAAATTAAGCAATATGTCATAAATATAATCCATAATTTTTATCTCCTTTAATAAAAATAGAAAGTGTCATAATAACAAAACCTATAACAACAAAATAACACTCATACTTACTACTTATAAAATTAACATATTCTAAAAAATTATACCCAATACTCATATAATTTAAATACAAAATTAAATACGTAAACCCTATAGTCATAAGACCAAAACCAAGCAAAAAGAAAAAAATACGTATCATAAACCCCCTAATAAATAGTATTCATAATACGCATTTTTATTATTCTAAAAAAGTCTTATCCTGTGACTGTACATTACTAATACTCTCAAACCTCTTCGTTATCTTATCAGTAGTAATATTAATATTTTGGGCATCCTTACTCACTGTTTCAATACTCCTAGAAAGTTTATCCCATCTCTCCCTATAACGAGAAAACTCAAGTCCTAATTTATTTAATTCCTCATGAATAACACCAGCATACTTATCCCTTTCAATATTCTTTAAAAGAACTTGAATAATAGTAAATGTAGATATTAACGTAGTTGGAGATGTTATCCACACCTTCTGTTTATGAGCATATTCTATAATATCTGTATGATAAGCATTTATCTCTGCAAAAATAGCCTCAGCAGGTAAAAACATTATTGCTTGATCACTAGTAACACCAGGTATAATATATTTAGAACTAATAGCATCTATATGCTTCTTAACATCAGCCTTAAACTTCTTCTCTGCTAAATTTCTAACCTCCTGAGACCTACTTTTATCAACCATAATCTGATAATTCTCAAGTGGAAACTTAGAATCAATAGCAACCGTCCCCAAAGGTTCTGGAGCAAAAATAACTGCATCTGCCATAGTATTATTAGGAAACAAATACTGCATTCTATAAACATTATCATTATTTTCCCCAAAAATACTAACCAGAATATGCTTTAAGTTTACTTCCCCAAAAATACCCCTACTCTTTTTATCAGTAAGTATACCCTGCAAAGAGACAATATCTGTAGAAAGTGACTCAATCTTCTTCTGTGCTTCATCTATTTTACTTAATCTTTCAAGAACTGATGTAAAAGTTTTATTAGTCTTACTAAAGTTATCATCTAATCTCTCATTAACTTTTTCATTAATTTTAATTAAACGATCCTCAAGTTTATCATTTAATTTATTAAAATCATCATTCATACCACGAAGCAATTCAACCTTAAACAAAGAAAGCTCTTTAACCGTCGTAGTCTCAAGCTTACCAAGTCTTTCCGTAATATTTCCTTCACTAATATTTTTTACAATAGCAATAATACCCACAATAATATCAACAACAATTAATCCAATAATAACATATTCCACACTAACTACCTTCTTTCTAAAATATTATACCATGAATATATAAATTAGAAAAGATTATTTTTATATTTACTAATATATTCTTTATAACCACCATGAATGCTCTCTGTATTATAACCAAACAAATTTAACCTAATACTAATTTCTTTGCTCTGTTCTCCATAATCACAGTACAAATAATATTTCTCATACTTATTTAAAAAACGAGAATAATTGCCTAATAACTTATAATAAGGAATATTAATTGCACCCTCAATATGTCCCATGTTATATGAATAATTATCCCTAACATCAATAATATTAGAATTATTAAATTTTAAATCATCAACATTAATTGCCATAACATACCACCTCTAATTTAATATATTAAATAAATAATAAAGAAGTAAGTTAATAAAACTAAAAAAAGAAAAGAGGTTACTAAAAGTTTTAAAACTCCTAATAACCTATATAAAATTATTCATCAGAAAAGAAATCATCAAAAAACGCATCATCACTCTTACTAATTTCTGGTTTCTGGATAGATGTATCATCAGATTTAACTAATTCTGGTTCTTTATCATCCCTTTTAACATCTAATGGAGATTCTAAATTAACTTTCTCTCTCTTCTCTTCCTCTTCTAATTCAGCAATCTTAGCATCTATTCTCTTAACTAAATCATCAACATTAAATCCACCTGAAGACTTAGGAGAACTATTACCATATAACCCATCAGATGGTACAAAATTTTCAAATAAATTACCTGAGGCACCTTCTGAAGCACCTCCAGTAACAATACCACTATCTTGCATCATCTTTTCCATTTTCTCTTTTTTCATCTTTTTAACAAATTCTCTAATATCCCATAACTCAACAGATCTTTTTTCACGACTAGGATATCCAGCCTTTTCATACTTCTTACCCCAATCCATTTTATAATCTGGAGTTAATTTAGACTTATAAGGCATTAATCTTAACCTCATTACAATAGCCTCATACATCTTCAATCTCTGTAAATCACTAACTGTCACAAGAGGAGTTGAAGCAGTCTTATCTTTTTCTTTAGACTTAACTTCTCCACACATCTTACTAATCTCTTCCAAAGCCTGAAGCTCACTTGTAATCAAATACATAATATTACAGTTACCCTTAATAGTATCTGCTTGTTCCTTACCATAAACCTGAGTCAACTGAGCATAGTTTTGGATAATAAATGTAAACCTAATATGTCTACTACGAGCTGCTGTAACCATTGTAGTAACATCTTTCAATGGTGGCATATTAGCAAACTCATCCAATATAAAATTAGTCCTATAAGGCAAATGACCTTTATTCTCCTGGGCAACATCAATTAAAGTTTCATAACATTGTTTAATAAAAATAGTAGCCAAAGGATGTAAAGTCTTTTTCTCATCCTGGACAATTAAGAATACCGCAGTTTTCTTCCTACCAATATCCTTCATATCAAAATCACTATATGATAACATTTCTGATAAATTATCACGTGAAGAAAATAATTTAACTTTTTGTTTAAAGGTCGCAAGAACACCTTGTTTAGTCTCTTCAGCAGTATAAACAACTCCAGAAGCATTTACATAAGCAGGACGTGAGGGATCCTTAGAATTAAAATACTCTTTAATATAATTATTATTAGGCCCCCCAAAACGTTCCTCACCTAAACTAGACATTAAATTAATACTATTTAAATTAATCTGAGGCTCCTCAGCATCTTCAAACAACCCAAGTGCAAGCCCAGAAAAATAATCAGCACCAGACTTTTCCCAGAAAGGATCACCACCACTTTTTTCCTCATACAATATATTTAACGCTAAATCATCCAAAAGCTCTATAGATTTATCAGCATTACCCTCTTTATATAATTTATATGGAAGTGTTAATGGATTCCAAGCATTACCATTCTGAGGATTTCTAAAATTAAGTATTACTATATTATAACCACGTTCCTTAAGCATATTAGCAGTAGTTTCATAAATCTCTCCCTTAGGATCCGTAATTATCATAGACTCTTCATGTTTTGCCAAACTTTGAACTAAAGGAAAAACAACCCCTTGTGTCTTACCACTACCAGTAGAACCCACTACAATATTATGTGCTTCTCCATTATCAACCCACATCTTTTTACCATTATTAATAACAGGAAGCCCTCCAGCATTAGCATTATAAGCTTTAGGATCCACCTCAACAAGCTCCCTCTTAATCTCACTATCCTTGCACCACCTAGAATATCCCTTATCCTTCTTACCCATAACAAACCCAAAGCCTTTTTCTCTATCAAAAAAGTAAGAACTAACAGCCATAAAAACTCCACCTAAAGAAACTAAAAACAACATAAGAGTACTTCCAATATACTGACTCGTAAAAGCTTTAAATGGCAGTATACCATAAAAAGATCCTGTTCTAGCAAGTGATGAAACATTAAGTACACCAATTGCACACATATATAAAAGAAATAAACAAAAACATCCAAAAATAATCGCATCTTTAGGTTCCGCTCTAAATTTCATATAACACACCTCTAATCTTATTTCAAAAATATTATAACACAAAAACCAAAAAAAAGTAAAGACATTTTATAGCTTTAACATAAAAAGACAACCATTTAAATGATCATCTTATCTTATCTCAAAATAAACTCTATAATTCATTACCGAAGACTCCATAAACTTAAAATAATTATTATTACTATCATTAATTATATACGTATTGGAATCATCATCATATTCACAACTTACAATAGCAAAATTAAATTCCTCCATATTCTCACTTATATAATTCTTAAATTCTTCACTACTTAAACTAGTATCTGTAATATTATATGCCTTTTCCACAGAATTATATAACTTCATAATATAATCAGTATAATATAACGAACATATATTATCCGTAGAAATTAAGTTAGTAGTTTTCATCCCATTATACTTATTCTTCTTAATATTAATACTAAGTATACTATTTATATCATCAATTGGATTATCACTAACCGGATAAATAGAAGTAGTATAATTATTATAATCTATTATAACAATAATTGAATAATTCTCATCAAGTATTCTAGTATTCAAATACTCATCCACATATAACACACCAGTAGCATAATATATACAATTACCATCCTCACGTATATACATCTGCATATTCTCCACTTTCATAGTGGTCTCTTCTTCATAAACAGGAACCTTTTTATGAACATTCTTCTTAGTAACTCTATTTCTATCTATATACTTCTTATCAAGTAGCATATATAATTGATCTGTTTTCACATCTCTAGTAGCATTCAAATAATTAACTATATTATTAGCAACAGCAAAAAAAGTATTATAATCCTTAACCTGAACTAAATTATCATAATTATCAACACGTTTATAATTATCCTTAATTGCTAAATAAACAACAAGAGCAGAAATAGAAAGTAGTATAACAAAAATTATTACTCCCGTTTTAAAATAATATTTATTCATTATTCACCTCACTTGCATCCATTTCGTACAAAATCATATACACCTCTGGCATTATTTCTTCTATATGAATTATCACATTCACCAACCTCTGGTCTTTCATATACATTACAAAACTTATCAGCATGCTCTTCAGGAGTATGATCTTCCATCAAATACTTATTAACATTTGTGGATAAATAAGTATCATTACGAAGTTCGTATAAAACAAACTCAATTTGATTATCTAAATTACTCCATGAGCTTCCATAAGCATTCATTAAATTAGTATTACGAGGTTTACACCACTGAACAATACCAACACATTTAATATGATTGACTGCCGTAGAATCAATCCCTATACCACTTTCTCTTTGCATATTTCCAATTATTCCAGCAATAGCCTCATCAGGATATCCCTCTGCCTTAAAGACAAGACATACTCTTTGAATATTCGTAGCATCCTTAGGAATAGTAATTTTTTTAGAATTGACTAACTTTGCTTCTTCAGAAATAGGACGAGGATTATTAGGATCAATATATGTTAAAGGATCAACAGCCGCCGTTCTCTTATTTATACCTATACGAATCTCAAAATGTAAATGTCTTCCCGTAGAATTACCCGTATTCCCCATTTTGCCTAAGACTTGTCCTTGTTTAACCTCTTCACCCTTTTTTACTTTAATAGACCCCTTAACCATATGAGCGTAACCAGTGTAAGTACCATTACTATGTTTTATTGTAACAAAGTTTCCCCATTCTCTTCCACAAGATTTATTCCCCTCATTACATCCATCATTAGTTTCTTCTACTACACCATCCATCGCAGCAATAATATTAGATCCACCATGTAAATCAACACCAGTATGATTTCTACCCCAACGAAACATAAAATGACAATTTTTACAAACAACAACATCAGTTGGCTCCGATGTATCAATACTAACATCAGAACTTCCCGCAACAGGCCACCAATATTTCGTATTACCAACAGTATAAGAATAATCAGAATCAACCTCAAAATCCTCAGAATCAACCCCAAACAAACTAACAACAATTATCAAAAAAAACAAAAAACCACAAATACAAGCAACAGCTATTAATTTAACTTTAAGAGGTACTTTATTAACAATAATTTTTACACCATCTTTAACTGTATCCGCTAAAGCACCTTGAGGATCTTCATTAGCCTGTCCAATCCTCCGAAAAACATTATTAATACCAGCCATTCTATTACTAAAACTATTTAAAGAATTAACAGCCTTATTAACATTATTATTTGTCTTAGGAACTCCCCCATTATTACCACGATACCCTTTATTAAATAAATTAGGTACCCCTCTTCTTCCAAGATTACCACTATTAGGTGGTTTAACAGAATTTCCCGAAGGCCTATTATTTTTCTTTAAATCAGTATTAGTAGTCCTACTATTATAACGTTCCTTACCACCAGAAAAAGGTGTACTTAACGGATCATTATTTTTATTATTCTCATTTACATTATTATTATTATCCATAGTACACCTCCTTAAAAACTAAAACTAAAGTCCGCCACCACTACCAAATGAATCTAACTCCTCTTCAGTAACAACAACGTTTATTTGCATTCTCCTACTACCACAAACAAATAAAGCATCCCCCTGACTATATCTCTTTATACTCTCTTTTTCATTATCATTTAAATCAATAAGCATAGATAAATCTTCAACAGACTGCTTCTTTAACCCCATAACTAAGTAATATGAAGCATTATCAAAAATAGCCTTACCATGCATAATAATATTACTATCAACAAAATCACTAGGTTGTTGTGTAATAATTATAGTACCCGTATTATATTTTCTAGCTCTTCTTTGTACTTGTGCAAGAAATTCCGCCCCAAGTTCATTCTTTGCCCCCAATAAAACATGAGCTTCATCAACAGATAAAACAGTATTCACATTAGGATTTAAACAAAGTCCCCATGCATACTTAAGAACATTAAATAATAAAGCATTTCTAACATTAGTATCAGAATTCATTAATTCTTTAATATTAAATACAATAAAATCACTAGCACTATTAATTGAAGTATGACCATTAAAATAATACTTAAGTTCTCTAACAAGTGGTCTAACTTTAAGTTCAAGTCTCTCCAAAACATCTCTTTCATGAGTTTTCTCCGTAATAGAATTTAACCTACCCACAACCGTAGCATATACATCCTGAAAAATAGGAAAATCTTTAGAAGTAAAACCAGAAAAATTAGTATTAAATGTTATACCAAACCTAGCATAAGTATCCTGGACAACCTCACTAAATAGTGTAAGAACATCTTCTTCAATATCTGGAGAATGATATTTCATAAATGCCTTAAGTGTTTGTAATGTCTTAGTAAGAACTGTATATCCTAAACCATTCTTTATCTCCTCATCATCAGCATCCATAACAATCTCAAGTGGATTTACCATACCAAACTCTCCACCTTTACCTAGATCAATAACTTCTCCTCCATACATCGTAGTCATCTCAGATATTTCACCCTCTGGATCTACTGCCACAATCTGATAACCATTCCTAATATGACTCCTAAGAATTAACTTAGCAGCAGTACTCTTACCACTACCAGATGTACCAAGTATAATCATATTAGCATTATTTCTATTATTTTCTTTTCTAACTTGATATAAAAATTGATTAAATAAGACAACCCCTCCAGAAAAGTCAACTCCTAAAAGAGTAGACAATCCTTCATCTTTTATACTATCAAAAATAAATGGATACATAGCAGCCATCGTCGGAGACGGCATTGGAGTACCAATACGACTCTCTATAGCTTGTTTATCAAATATAGGAAGCATAGATTTAAACACCTTATCCTGTTGAAACATCAAAGGAATAGCTCTCATCTCCATAGCATCCATATAATTTTTTAAAGTAACTTTCTTCATTTCTAATTCTTCTTTAGTATCTGCAGTTATCATAACATGCATTTGAAAATCAAAAGTTTTAGACTGAGAAGTAGTAAACTGTTGAATAAAATACTCCAAGCTCTCAACATCTTGTCTAATTCTTTCCTGAATAGTTCTATCTTTCTCTTCTTGATACTTTGCTTTTAAATCTGATATTTCTTTATTTAACATTTTAGCAAGCATTGTAAAAGGTACTGGAATATGTTTAATAACCATCTTAATACCAGAAAGATTAGTTAAACTAGATAAATAACCAGGACCTATCATTCTAGGGTAAGATACTACCGTAAGAACAGTAGCATACTTATCACTAATTATAAAATCCGAATTATTAAACTTAATTCCTTTCGGAGCTATTTGTGATTTAAAATACATTATGATATCACCGTCCCAAAATTAGTAGTAACCCCCCCATTTAAGAAATTATCAAGTACAACCCTCAAATCCTGATTAGACGTTTGCGAAGCTTGCAACCCACAATTAGCTAATCCTGTAATTAACGTTCTTAAATGTTTTTGAATAATATCAGGATTCTTATCTTTAAATAAAATATAATATTCAGTATCAGTTACATTATTATCCATAAAATCATTAGCTTTATTTATATCCTGCATAATCATCTTTCTAATAACAGGACTATTAGTCTGTGAATAAAGAAGCTGAAGTTTAGCAAGATAACCAGAAATATCAACAGGTCTATCTGCAGATATCAACCAAAACTCAAAATCAATCATATTATAGAAATTCTTCAAAGCAATAATCGTAGAATCCTGTGTACCTTGATCTAAAATAAATATATTTCTAGGTCTTATCTTAACTCCAGTAACCTTTTGATTATTATCTAAAACAATCATACCATTTGCAATTGATTTAATAGGTACCCAATCTTCTGTATACTTAGAACCAACATTACTTCTTTGATTTTTTATCTTCATTTGCGATTCGTTCATAAAAACACCAACCTTTCCAAATAAATTCCTGTCTCTCTAGTTTAAACTCTATCAAACATTGTAAAACCACTAAAACATTATGATAGTTCGGTATTGGTATAACAAGTAATCCTGTTATAGCAGCAGGCAAACACGCCAAAATTACTACTAAAATACTTGAAGAATTAACAAACATCAGAAGAAGCAAAGACAATAATATACCAGAACCAAACATTAATGCATCAAAACGTCTAAAAACATTTAATATTAACGTCCCCCTCTTAGAATTAGCAGGAATCAAATATCCATTATTCATTAAGTATCACACTCCTTTAAACATATTATTTAGAACCACCGGCTTTATTACCATTCATCTTTTCTTCACGTTCTTTAATCTCAAAATCTAATTTTTGTAAATGAGCTTCCGCATCTTGTACAATCTGACGACCTCCTCTTTTAGGACCATCATCAGCATATTCACCCTTACCCTTTTTCCAATCATCTAAATCTTTAAAATCATTAGTTAATTGAAATTCTATTTGTGCATTAGGCACATCCCTATAGGCATCGTTATGATTCCTAATTTTTTGTTGTGTTAATTCCTTTTCACTCTTAAGTCTATGATTTGTTGCAGCTCCAGCATTATCTCCAGTCGAAAATGATATATATTCTCTTTGGTACGCTTTATTTGCCTCATCAGCCTCATAACTTGCTTGCATTTGTTCTCTAGTGAACCTTTCAGATGCCACTCTTATCTGCTCTTCTTTTTGACTATCAGTTAAATTACTATCATTCTGTATACTTGATATTTTTGATTGATAATCTTTATAAACAGCCGAGTTTTGATCAGTATAACTTGCAGCTTTATTTTCTAACTCTGTAGCTCTAGATGCTGCAATTCTTATCCTTTCTCCTTCTGGAGTATCATATTCATGTTTCATGAACTCACCATTTTTTCTTTTATCGTTAGCCTCTTTTATACAAAGTTCATGATAATCTTCAAGAATTTTTACACCGGATTTAGCAGCCTCATATCCAACTTTATCATTCTTAAGTTTTTGAACATAACTTGGAAAACCTAGTTTCTGAGCAAGATAATCCTGCATTCTTTCTGCATTTGTATAATTATTTTCTTCATTATTCAAAAATCTAGCATTTCCTCCATGCATCTTAGCTCTAGCATCCTTATTAAAGCCACCCATAAATCCACTTTTAGCAGCAACTCCACCAACAAAACCTCTTCCAGCACCAGCAGCAAGTCCAGTCCCAAAAGCTTTTCCTAACCCATCTGTAAGAGGCCTTTTATTTTTCCTATTATTTAACATTTGAGCAACTGATCTAGCAGCAGCATTACCTACACCACCAATTGGTGCACCAAGAAGACCACCAATAGCTCTTCTAGCAAGACCAGGCATATCAGTTCTACTCTTTAATCCTAAACCAAAATCTCCTGAAGCCTTAGTCTTAAGACCAGGGAATAATTCTTCAATTAACTGTGGAGCCTTTTTCATAAACAATAATACTCCAAGCACTAATATAATTTTTATCAAAGTATTAGAAGAATCTCCAACTGAAGATGAAATCATCGCAGAAGTATTATTAGACACTATTATATGAAGAAGTAGAACTGAAAAATACAATATAGCCATTCTTATAAATAAATCTAAATAAGTTGTAATACACTGTTTTATCCAAGTTTGAAGTCCAGTCTCTTTTTTAGAAGATAAATAAGAAATAATAGGAACCGGTGAAATCAGTTCTAAAAACATAAGTTGTACAACCCTTAAACCAGTACTAATTGTATACATTAAGAACATCCAAAAAGCAACACATCCTACTAATAAACAGAAAAAAGCATTACCTACACCAGTACCAGGACTTTTCTTAAGATAATCATCCATATCAGAATAATCCAATTTTAAATTATCATTATTTGTTAATAAACCATTTGTAAATTCTTCCCTTTTATCCTCATCCGCAAAAGAAGTATACAAATTAACTGTAAAAGTTTTTCCAAGTTCTGAGGTGTTACCAGCCTCATCACCAAGTATAATTCTACCAATGGTATTATCTTCAATAATAGCCTCCTGAATTGCAAATCCAGTTTTAAATATAATTGGAGTCATACCCAATAACAAAATTACTACCAATATTTTTTTTATTATATTTCCGATTCCTTTTTCCTTATCAGTAACTTGTTCAGGATCAACTATCATCTGAATAAAACTAAAAGTTAGCTTAAATAACATAAACAATCCAAGTATCAAACCAACTCTTTGATATATAGCAGAAATAGACGCATCATCAAGTAGTTGCACAACACTAACATCAAAAAACAATTGAGACAATTTCTCAAGCACAGAATAAACAGCTGAAGCAAGTCCAACAAAAAGATCCGCAACACCTTCTGATACACTAAACATTGTCAACATTTTCAATTCACCTCCTTAATCGTTCACACATATATCCCCTTTTATATAGTTAAAAAAGTTATTCGGATTATCTGGGTTCTTTGCAAAATCAGCAATATAAAATGTAATATTTATTATTGTTGGCACTAAAAACACAGCAATTCCCATAATTACCCTTTTAATAAATCTTCCCTTTGCTTTATTCATATCATCTGGTTTACTAGCAAGAACAGCCTTACCAAAATCAGCAAGTCCAAGCACTAAAACTAAAATAGGTACTAATATATATATATACTTAAAAAATTTATTTACTAGTCTTAATACATTTCCACCTAAAACATCTTCACAATTTTTAAAATTTTTATTACTAGTAATGTCAAGGTAACTAGGATCTACAGGAACATCACCTGCATTATCTTCTAATCTCTCAGTACCTGCAGAATCTCCAGTCCCACCACTGCCAGTATTACCAGTATTTGCACCATCACCACACATCTTGCTCTTATCTTCATCTTGAGCCCGATATCTTTTTCCGAAAAATATACTATTTTTGCTTTCACAAAATTCCTTACTACCAAAACAAACACCCTTTTCATTATTCTTAACAAATCCAAGTGCAGGACACTTTCTATCAGAAGGAGAAAGAAATAAATTCTCTTTATCTTCTTGTGATATAACAACATCATCTTTCAAATCTTTAGATTGGTATAAAGTAGCTCCAAAATTCTTGTCTAAGTTATCCTGTATCCATAAAGCATAGTATTTTTCCTTATTTAAATCATAATAAATATAAATATCTTTATGTAATATTTTATACGTAGTGCCAGTCCATACACAAAAATTATTCTTATACCTACAAGCAATAACACAAGTACCATCCTTAACACAATCCATCTCATAATTAGAATCATATTCATCAAGTGTAGTATATACTACATAGCCATGTACAACACCAGTATTTATTAAAAAACAAATCAAAAATACAAATATATATCTAACCAATTTATCCACCTAAAACACCTCAATCTATAAACGAATATAAAATCACATCTTAAAACAATTATAACATAAATACAGAAAAAAAGATATAGTTTTTTTCAATATTTACAGGATAAAAATATAGTTTAAGATTTAAAACTCAATTTTTCCCAATAAATACGGTTGATTACATCTACTTTTTGC
>CAKOLT010000012.1 GCA_934096315.1 uncultured Bacilli bacterium | reverse complement strand
AGAAGACTATGACAGTAAGAATACAGGGGTATTCTAGTTTGTCATGGTCTTTTTATGCATGTAAGAGAGGAAGGAAAGATATATATGGAAGAAAGTAATAAAATAACTCCAAAATTAGCAGTAGTATCAGTATTAATTGCTACAGTATTAACAGGAATTAGTGTAGCCTTTGGGTATTTTATATGGAATAGTACTAATAATACTAATATAAGTTTTACCGTAGAAGGAGCAATGGTGTATTTAGATGATGGAGCAGACATAACGGGAGCTAATCTAGTACCCGTTAAAAACTATACAAGTGAGGGAGCAGTAAGAAAAAGTATTAAGATTAAACTTAAAGATACTCCTACTGATAATGTAACTGTTACCATGACTCTTCATGTAAACAGTATTGACAGTGGTCTTAATCATGAATCCTTTAAGTGGACTTTAGTTAAACCAGATGGTACCACTGTAGGAGGTAACTTTAAGTCTGCAGTATCAGGAACTACTGATATAGCACTAGCTAGTCTAAGTAGTAATGCAGGAACTTTAACTACTGATCTAAGTAAATATGATCTATATATATGGATAGATGGTAACAATGAAAACCCTGATACAATGCAGAATCAAAGTTTTGATTTTACCCTTAATGTAGTGGGTACTGACTCTTCACTTAAATATTTTGGTACAAATATAGTAGAGAGTCTAGATGATGGATCTACTGGAGACTCAGGTAGTGGAGTATATAAAGTAGAACATGAGGCAATTGGGGCAGATGTAAGTGTTACTGGAGAGAAAATACCAGCCTCAACAGATTATAGATATTATGGAGCAAACCCTAATAACTATGTATTATTACCTGATATGGATGTAGAAGATGGTTCTATATGTACATATAATGGAGAAATAGTTACAAGCTTTGCAGGATGTAATACTATATATAAGGAAGACTGTGGGAATGGAGAAGTTTATTATTATGATGAATGGTATGCAAATAAAATAGTAGCAGGTCCCGGATCAATGACATGGGATAGTACAAATAACCAGTGTTTATATAATGGGGAAGGTTTAATGGGATATAATGCTTCCGATAGTACTACATGCTCTAAGTTATCCGTGATAAATATACAAGGAATGAGAAAGTATGCAGTATTAGTAACTAATTTAGGAGCAGGTACAAAAGAAGGAAGTAGTAAAACTGGGTTATATAGAATCATAGGAAGCTCTTATGATGAATTAACAGGCACAAATAGACTAAGAGTTATCAAGGCAATACCTATAAATGATGGAAATACAGGTTTTTATGCATGGGATTTAAAATCAAATGGATCATTTGAAAACATCTGGGCAACCCCAACATCAACAATTAATAGTATAACTAACAATTATAGTAATAACACCACTAGTGGAAGTACTTTAATGCAATTACTTAACAGCGGAGCATGGTGGAATGGAACAACAGGAACTTACTACGAGTGGAATAACAATAACAGTAGTAGTCCAAATAGTATAAATTTAAATTACACAGGAAAAGGTCTAAGTTCCAGTGCCAAGGAAGTAGTAGATATAAGTAGATATTATCTAGCTGAAGCATATCCGGGAAATGAAAGTCAGAATGGACTTACAATGTATAAAATGGAGAGGACAGGAGTAAGAAGTGATAATAAAAAGTCAAGATATGACGGAAAAAGACCATTATATTGGGAAGGAAATGTAGGACTAATGTATCCATCAGATTATGTGTTTGCAGCAGGGAACACATGTTCTCAAAACATAGGAATTTATTATGAAAACTGCTACAAAAAAGATTGGCTATTTATAAAGCACTTTCAATGGTTACAGTCTCCCTACTCTGGCGGCCCTGATTATGCGTGGGGCGTCTATCCGGGTGGCGATGTCGGCAGCCACGACGTGGGCGACGGGGATGCGGTCCGTCCAGTCTTGAGTCTAAAATCTGACGTAATATTTAGCAGTGGTGAAGGAAATTTAAACAATCCGTACATTATAACAAGGTAGAAGTCTAAAGAAAAATGTGCCCCGCTGGCGACGCCCAGCAGGCACGTGCAAGGGGAGGTAAATCAAATAAAAGATAATATATATGATAATACCAGTAAGGGTAAGGTTATAATAAAGATAAAAACAAAACAAAGACAAGTAAAAGAAAGAATAAAACAACTAGAAAAAGAGTACTAAAGGCGGCTTTAGCCGCCTGCGGTATATACAAAAAATGGGGTGATTTTATAAGTAAGGGGTTAATGCATAGATATAAGTTTTTTAGTGCATTACATAAAGATAGAGTAATACTTATTCTTAAAAATGGTAATTACTATAGTTATGGTAATAATGCTAAAATACTTAACTATATTGGATTTAAAGGTAATACTAAAAAACTTATAGATAAAGAAATAAGTTATATGGTTATTGAAAACTTAGATGTAGTAGATAGTAATATATATAATAACAATAATTATGAAAGATATATTATACTATGTAAACTAAGAGAAGTCTTAGACAATATTAAAGATAACCTATATAATAAAAGTATGGAAGATCTTGATGCCATATAAAATAAAGAAAAGGTAGGTTAAGCTCTGATGGTCTCCCAACTCTGACAACCCTGATAATGCGTGGAACGTCAATCCGGATGGCGATGTCAACAACAACAACATGGGCAACAGGAATGCGGTCCGTCCAGCCCTTTTCTCAAAATGTGGATATTAAGGTTACGGCTTTAGTATGAGAATCGTTTAAAGGACAAAGTTTAACCTTGTCTATACTAATAGTATAGACAAAACCGGATATACATACGTAAGGTTATACGTAACCTTACTATAGGTGTATACTGCTTTAAAAATCTCTGTGCTTTGCATTAGGAGTGTTGTAGACTAGTATACAAGTCTACTTCTTTTAAATATGGAGGATATATGATATATAAAAAACAAACAGAGAAACTAGTTATAGCTATTAAAGTTAAAGATTTTATTAAAACAGTAAGAGGCATAACAATCAATTTACCTAATAAAGAGAAAGTTCTTAAAGATAAGTTAATTGAAGATTCTATTCTTCTTTTAGAATATATCTATAAAGCTAATTTTACTACAAAAGATAAAGGAGAGTTTTTAGTAGACATACTTAGTAAAATTAGCATGATAGACTATTATTTAGAAGTAGTTTATATGGATAAGTATCTTAGTGAGAGGCATTTAAATATTCTATGTAAAAAGTTAGAAGAGATTACTAAGATGGTATATGGTTGGGTGTATAGTGTTAATAAACAGGGTAACTTGTAATAGATTTTCTAACTGCATTACAGCATTAATAAAAAAAATATAAATTTAAAGCCAAATTGTTGACTTTTAATACAGAGTATAGTATATTAATATTGTACTTAAAATAGTACAACAACTATGTAAATGTTCTCGCTCTCGGATGGTGCGAGTAATAAATTATTCCGACTGGCAATGTTTCTCGCTCTTGGGTGGTGCGAGTAATAAATTATCCCAACTGAAAATTGGGAAATTCTGCTAATTTAGTAGAGTTTTCTTTTTATTTATGATATAATTACTGTAAGGCAAAAGTTGGCAACTACGTAAATGTATCTCGCTTCCGGGTGGCTAGCGAGTAAAAAGTAATCCCGGTCGATAATGTTTCTCGCTTCTGGGTGGCTAGCGAGTAATAAGTAATCCCAGTAGAAAATATCTAAGAACTTCTATCCATGGATAGAGTTTTTTTTCTTAAAAAGTGTCAAATAAGTGTCAAGTGACTAGTATTATTTTGAAAAAAATGTTATACTTTGTATGAAATGGTAGAAGGCAGTACTACTGTTTCTAACCTTAAACAAAGGTTATATATTAGAAAGTGGGGAGAAATATGGAAAAAATTAGTAAATTTATGAAGTTAATTTTAGTTATTTGTATTACTTTATCTAATATAATTCCTACCATCAGTGTATTTGCAGATACAATCACTGGAATAGAGATGGAATTAGAAAAAGATATTAATAACGATAACTATAAGATTAAAGCCATAGATGTAGATTCTATAAACCTAGAAGAGAGTTATAGTATTAATTTAGTTGCTGATTTTGTATACTTGAATGGTGAAGTTGTTCATTCAAAACCTTATACAATACTTAATGTTTTAGGTAGTGATTTAATTAAGGGTTATGAAATTAGTAATTTTAGTTCTATAATGAGTAGTTTAGGTTATAATAATTACACTAATGGTTATGAGTATCAGGAGGGTACTAATAATAAACAAACCTATAATGGTACATATAAATTTACAATAGATGTTAAAGATTCTAAAGATGAAGTTATATCAACAGTTAATGACGAATATTCTTCTTTAGAAAAAAATAATACTTTTGGTTATGATAAATTAATTACTAGTTTAGGAGGTGAAATAGGGTTAGATACTACTAATAATGTTTTTTATGTTGATAGTAGTGTTAGTAGTGTTTCACTAATTGGTTATGCAAATTTAGTAAACGGAAGTCCTAATACTTCATATACAGTAAGTGTAAATGATAACATATTAGGAAGTCATGATAGTTATAGTATATATAATGGTATATCTATTTTAGATATAGATTTAAGTGATAAATTAGATGGCACTTATACCTACAGTGGGAATATTACTTTTACAGACAATAATAATATAAGTGTAACATATCCATATAGTTTTAATATTAAATATGGTAATATAGATTCTTATTTAACTAGTAATGAGTACTTATTTAAAAATGGCTTATTTGTAACAGAAGGATCTTATGATTCATCAGCGCTTACTCGTAGTGATGTAGTAAATTACATTACAAATACTTTAAATAATCCTAGTTACAGTGTATCCATTTTTGATAGTAATGAGAATTATGTAAATGATTCATCTACCTTAGTAAATGATGATATCATTAGAATAACTGGTGATGGTTATTTCGAAGAATATAAAGTTATAGTAAGATATGATTATGATGATGATGGTTTAATAACTTATAGTGATTTAAATAATATAATAAATGAATATCTTGGCAATAGTGATGTTAGTTATAGATCAAACCTATACGATAGTAGTCTTAATCCAGATAGTTATGACTTAAGAAATATTCAAAAAAACATAGATAAACCTCTATCTATGGATGAGCCTACAGATACTATATCACCTTCTGGTAGTGATAATGAAGTATATAATGGCGAAGAAGTTAGAGTAGTCTTTAATTTAGAGGGAAGTAATGATATTATTTCTAGTTTTGAAGGTACCTTTAATTATGATGAAGATTATTTAATACTTAAAGATGTTATTTACGGAGATAATTTAACCGGAGGATATAATAAAGATACTAATAAATTTTATTATGCAGGAAGTGGTATTGATAACTTTATTACACTAGTATTTACTACTAAAAAAAGTGTAGATAATACTGTTGTAAGTATAAATGATTTATCAGTATATAAATACGATTATGAATACAACCTATCAAGTAATGTAGCTCAAGCAAACGTTAAAATTAATAAGTCTAATAATGCTTATTTAGAATACTTAACCATTGCAGAAGCAGATATTAACTTTGATAAAAATACATTTGAATATAACATAACAATTCCTTCAAATGTAGATAAACTAACACTTGATTATGCAAATAGTGGTGTAAATGCTACATGTGAATTTGATGATGATTCAAATGAAAACTTCCTAGTGGGACAAACTAAAACACTATACATAAGAGTTCTTGCAGAAGACAAAGTTACTGAAAATATATATAAAATTAATGTTACTAAAAAATTATCTAGTGATAATACTTTAAATAGTATCAATATAAGTGGAAACAATGTTACATTTACCCCTGATAACAATTCATATAATATAAGTGTTGGAAGTGATGTAAATTCCCTTGATTTAAGTGTAATATTAAATGATAGCAAAGCAACATACCTAGTATATGGTAATAGTAACTTTAAAGAAGGGGTTAATGTTGTAACCATTAGAGTAACTGCAGAAGATGGTACAACTAAGGATTACTACATTAATGTTACTAAAGCCTCTTCTAATGCTAGTGGTGTTACAATGGTTAATAATACTAATAGTAATAAAGAAGTTCTAACAGATACTAGTGATAATTCAGATAATAAATATAAAGAAGTAGTAGATACAGATACTGATAAGAAAGCAAAAAATAATGATTCTGATAAAGCTAAGAAAGAAGGTTCTTCTCATGTAATTATTATAATACTAATAATGCTTGTAATCGTGGGGCTTATATACCTAATATTTAAAGATGACGAAGAAACAAAAGATGCTAATAAAAAAGTAAATAAACTTAAAAAATAGACTGTGATGATTTATTCATTGCAGTTTTCTATTTGCAATTATCTCCATTATATGGTATAATATCACCTACTTAAGGGGGTATAATATGGATTTTGCCAATAAAGAGCGGTTAATTGAGTTTTTAAGAAAACCTAATATAAAATATTTAGCTCAAGGCGGGCAAGGAATATGTTACTTAGATATTAATACAAATATAGTATATAAACTATTTTATAGTTATCTTGATGATGATAACATATCCTATACTAAAGAAGAAATACTATTCTTTAGCAATATAGAAAATGATACTTTTATATGGCCTTTAGATGTTATTTCCATTAAAGGTAATGTTATTGGATACACTTCCCATTATAAAAGAGCTAAAAACTTATATGAAACTAATCCATTTACAGTTAACTTAGTTAAGTTACTAGAATTAATGAAAAAGACTAAAGAAGATATAAAACTATTATCTGAAAAAAACGTCGCCATATATGATATGATGTATAATACTTTGTTATCAAGTCAAGGAATATATGTTATAGATACATTAGACTACGGAAATAATCCAGTTAGCTTCGAAAAAAATTCAAGAGCATTCAATGCGGAGTTTAAGTACTTTCTAGTGGATGGTCTCTTTGATGACTTTGTTATGAGTAATAAGATATTAAAAGAAATGTATTCAGATATCAAAGTCTGTCCAATAGAATTTTTAAAAGAATTCAAAAAATCTTTAAGCGAGTATCTAGATAGTGAAGTAAATAACCTTTCTACTGCAAGGAAATTAGTTAGAAGAAGTAATAGGGAACCTAAATACATAAGAATCATATAATAAAAGTATTTAGTTAAAAGAAGTACTACCTGTAAACTATAAGTTTTGTCTTATAGTTTTTTCTTTATATTTAAATATTTATGTTGCCTTTTAATGAAAAAAATGATATACTCTAAATAAAGGATAGTGGGTAGATTATATGAATGAAAAAAAGAAAAATAACCAAAAATTATTTATAATACTATTTTGTATATTTTTATTAATTTTTAGTGCTCTAAAACTTGGGGACTCTAGTAGTGGTACTTCACCCCAAGAAAGTAATGATTTAAATATCTTATCCTCATATGAAAATGCAGATCTAGAAGATAATATAAAATCATATGCAAAGAAAAATAAAATAAATTTAAAATTCACTTATATGGGAGACTTAGATATAGTAGAGGAGTTAAATGCTAATTCCAAAAATTACGATGCCGTATGGATAGCTAATTCTATGTGGTTATATATGCTAGATAATACATACTTAACAAGTGATTCAAAAAGTATTAGTATTAGTCCCGTAGTATTTGGAGTTAAAAAAAGTAAAGCAGAAGACTTAGGTTTAACATCAAATAGTGTCTCAAACGAAGACATATTAAATCTAATCATGGATAACAAACTAAAATATATCATGCCCTCTGCTACTAAAACAAATACTGGTGCAACTGCATATATTGGATTTTTAAATTCACTAGCGGGTAATCCAGAAATATTAACAGAAAGCCATTTAGATAATGAAGAACTAATAAGTAAATTAACAAACTTGTTTTCTGGAGTAGAACGTGTAAGTGGAGACGAAAACTTCTTAAAAGAAATGTTTTTAAATAATGATGAATACGAGGCAGTTATATCAGATGAAGCATCCTTAATTAACATTAATAAAACCCTAAAAAAGAAAGGCAAAGAAGAATTATATTTAATTTATCCAAGTGATGGAGTAGCAATCAATGATTCAACACTAGGATTTATTAGCAATGACAAAACAAAAGAAGATAAATTCTTAACAATTCAAAATTATTTACTTAGTGAAGATGGACAAAAAATGTTAAATAAAGTAGGAAGAAGAACTTGGTATGGTGGAACAAATAATAACGTAGATAAAAATACATTTAACCCCGAGTGGGGAATAGATACCACAAAATACTTAAATGTAACAAAATTTCCTTCTAAAAAAGTAATGACTAAAGCAATTAACTTATATATTGAAGCAATAAGAAAACCTACCCATACAGTATTTTGTTTAGACTATTCAGGAAGTATGTATGGAGCAGGAATTAAAGAATTAACTAATGCCATGAAATACATATTAGATTATAACGAAGCATCAGTAGATAAACTACAATTTTCTAAAAGAGATAAAATAACAGTTATAACATTTAGTAGTTATGTAAGTAATGTATGGACTACTGACAGTGGTTATGAGACAACTAACTTAATAAATAATATAGAAAACCTTGATGTCTGAGGAAATACTGCTTTATACGATGCAATAGAAAAGGGACTAGATATACTAAATAACGAATCTGACGATTATACAAAAACAATAATTGCCATGACAGATGGAGCAGTTAATGTAGGTAATTTCAATGATTTATCAAATAGCTATAAAAAATTAAACAAAGAAATACCAGTATACAGTATAACCTTTGGAAATGCTAGTGAGATGGAATTATCAAGAATTGCCAAACTAACAAATGCCAAAGTATTTGATGGTAAAACAGATTTACTAAAAGCCTTCAAAGAAGTTAGAGGATACAATTAGGGGGTGCTAAAATGAAACATAAGGATACAGTATCCGCAGTTGTTGGAAGTATGTTTTTTGCTGTTCCTTATTTAGCATTATCACTTCCAGTATTACCATCACTCGCTATTGGAGTCTCAGCTTTCTGTGCAGGAGAGCTAGTGTTTGGTAAAACAAAAAATCTTAGTTTAAAAGAAGCAAACTTTGATTTATATAAAGTATTAGAAAATGCTAAAAAGCAAAATAAACATATATTAGAAATGAAATCATGTATAGATAATGAAGAAATAAGCACTTATTTAACCCAAATACATGATAGTACTGCAAAAATAATAAAAACAATAGAAAAGAATCCTAAAAAAATAAAAAATATAGATAATTTCTTTGATTACTACCTACCTATAACAGTTAAAATAGTAGATAGATATGATGAAATAGAAAATCAAAACTTATCTTCAAAAGATAGTAAAAAATTCATAAGCTCAACATCCAATATGCTTGGAGCAGTAAATAAAGCCTTTAAAAATATATTAAATAATCTATACCAATCAGAAATAGTAGATATGGATGCAGAGATGAAAGTATTTACTTCTTCGAATACCTTAAGTAATTTAACTACTATTTATGTAGCAACTGGAGGAGGTAAGGAAGATTTCCTATCTGATGAAAAAGTCCAAGAAATACTAAAAAAGAAATACAAGTTAAATGTAGTATTTGACACGTGGAGTAATGGTAAAACAATAACTAAACCATTAATAAGAGAGTCAGTAAGTTTAGGAAATGAAAGCATAATAAATAGAATTAATAATGGAGAGAATATCACTATTAATACAAGTGGAGTTACTAAATATGACGCCTTATTCACATCAGATCAAAGATTTTATGACTACTATAAATTATCTCCAAATAAAGAGCAAGGTGAGGCAGATAGATATACTGTTTTAGCAGGAGGCTTAACATTAAATACCCCAATTGTAGTATATAGTTGGAAAGATGTTGTTAATGCACTAATAAATGAAAGCATTGTAACAGAAGTTGATGGTGTATATTACATAACAGATATGAATAAATTAATAGACTATATACTAAATAATAAAAAATGGAGTGATATAGGATTAAACGACTTATACGGTAATATCAACATAGCATCAACAGATCCAGTATCCTCAAGTCCCGGAGCAACCTACTACGGATTACTCCTATCAGTACTTAGTAACGGACAAATATCAGATGATACCATAGATGAAAATTTAGTCAAACTAAAACAATTCTATCAAAAATCAGGCTATATGAATAACACTCCAGCAGACCTATTCGAAAGATACCTAAAAACAGGTATGGGTGGAGAACCAATGATCGTAGATTATGAAAAAAGTATAATAGATTTTGCAAACTCAAACCCAAGTGGATTCAATCAAGTAAAAGACAATATTGTAGTATTATACCCTAAACCAACTATTTGGAACTCTCACTGTTTAACAATATTCACTGAAAATGGAAAAAAATTATACGAGGCCTTCGAAGATGAAGATATAGGACAAATAGCATGGGAAAAATATGGCTTTAGAACAGGTATTTCCGGAGGAACATATGATGTATCTACTATAGGAATTGGGGTACCACAAAATATAACTAGTACGGTTACAAGTTTAAAAATGGACTATTACAATAAATTAATAGAATACTTAAAAAGTTAGGAGAACAAAAATGGAATTAAAAGTAGAAAACAAAATATCTGCTCAAACAGCAGAAAAATTAACAGAAAATGTAAGCAAAATTACAGACGAAAAGATAGAAAAATCATTAAATTATGATGAATTATCTAAAGAAGAACAAAAAGCAGTTGATGAATTTAATGCTAAAATAGATGTAATGGATTCAACACAAGTATTACAATATGGAGCAAGTGCTCAAAATAAAATAAGTGAATTTTCTGATTCAGTCCTTGAAGACGTAAAAACAAAAAGTACCGGAGATGTCGGAGATTTATTAGCAAACCTAGTATCTGAAATTAAATCATTTGACTCTGCAGTAAACACCTCAGAACCTAAAGGATTAGCAAAACTATTTCATAGTGTAAAAAAAGAAGTAAACTATATTATAGCTAAATATAACAAAATAGAAAATAATATTGATTCTATAGAAAAAGGATTAGAAAACAATAAGTTACAATTATTAAAAGATATTAACTTATTCGATACAATGTATGATAAAAACTTAGATTATTTTAAAGAAATATCTTTATATATAATTGCAGGAGAAAGAAAACTAGAAGAATTAAAAACAAAAATTTTGCCTGAATTAAAGAAAAAAGCAGAAGCTTCCAATGACCAAATAGAAATACAAAAAGTAAATGATATGGAAACACAAATAAATAGGTTTGAAAAGAAACTATATGATTTAAAAACAACCAGAATTATTTCTATCCAAATGGCCCCACAAATCAGATTACTTCAAAATAATGATGCTGAATTAGTAGAAAAAATTCAAAGCTCAATTACAAATACAATTCCATTGTGGAAAAATCAAATAGTACTTGCCCTTGGAATAAGCAATTCAAAAAAAGCCCTAAAACAGCAGCAGGCAGTCTCACAATTAACGAACGATATGCTAAAGAAAAATAGTGAAACCTTAAAACAAGGTTCAATCGATATAGCAAAAGAGTCTGAAAAAGCCATTATTGATATTGAAACTCTAAAGAAAACCAATAGAGATATAATCGAAACATTAGATACAGTTATTAAGATTCATGAAGATGGTAGAGTAAAACGTGCAGAAGCAGAAAAAGAACTTGAAACAATAGAAAAAGAATTAAAGGACAAATTATTAGAAATAAATGTAAAAGAAAAATAAAAGCATAGCAAATATGCTTTTATTCATAGAGGTGAATATGAATAATAAAGTAAATTTTAATGAAATATATGAAGATTTTTTTGGAAAAAACTCTAGTATCATACTAAATAAGAGTGAAGAAAAAGAAAACAATTTACCAAAAACAGACTATAATACTAAAATAGATAATATGTTTTTATCAAGTGAATCAAAAGAATTATTAAAGAAAATAATTAATTATATATCTAATTATAAAGAAAATAACATCTATGTAAATTTTAATATAATAATAGAATCCAAAAATAAAGAATTAATTAGTGATATAACTAGTTTAGTAAGTAACATATGCTTATCAAATAATTATACTAATAAAGGAAATATAAATAATATATCACTATATAAATTAGAAGATCCATCTACACTTGAAGAAGTATATAATAATTCTAGCATGGTAGTATTAAAAGATCTTGAAGGCTTATCATTACATGATACTAACTATAACAAAAAACTATTATATATAATTAGAGAACATCTAAAAGATAAAAAAATAACAATAATCACGGGAAATAAAAATGAAATAAATAATTTATTCTCTAATGATATTGAAGAAAAAAACAATTGCTTTAATTTTATTCTTGAGGAAGAATTACCAAAAAGTAATGAAATACTAGATAGTGTTGTAGAAAATTTACCAGAAGATATAATTAATGATAAATTCAAAATAAACCTACTTAATTATATTGAAGAAACATTTGTAAAAAGTGGTTTAGACTATCCAACATATAGAGATAATTTATGCAGATATATTACATTCAATCAAGAATTACCAAAACTAGAGGTAAATAAAACAACTGAGGAAATATTTAAAGAATTAAACTCACTCGTAGGTTTAACTGAAGTAAAAAAATCACTATATGATTTAGTAAACCTAATAACCTTAAAAAATAAAACTAAAGGAGATTTAAAGTTAAACAATATTAACCTGCATATGCTATTCTTAGGTAACCCTGGAACAGGTAAAACAACTGTAGCCAGAATGTTAAGTAATATCTTATATAACCTAAAATATATTAGACAAAATAAACTAATTGAAGTAAGTTCTAAAGACTTAGTAGCAGAATATGTTGGACAAACTGCTCCGAAAACAATGGAAGTAATTAATAAAGCACTCGGAGGTATACTCTTTATTGATGAAGCATATTCCTTAAAAGTAGACAAAAACAATTCTTATAATGCTGAAGCAATTGCCATACTAATAAAAGCTATGGAAGATTACCGAGATGATCTAGTAGTAATTTTTGCAGGCTATACAAAAGAAATGCAAGACTTTATAAACTCAAACTCTGGTATAGCATCAAGAATAGGTTATACATTTACTTTCGAAGACTATACCAATGAAGAGTTAAAGAAAATATTTACTAATATGATGGAAAAGTCAGGATTTATAGTAACTAAAGAATCTCTAGCAAAATTAGATAATATTATTAGTAAAGAAAGATTAAATGCAAGTTTTGGTAATGCAAGATTTATAAGAAATGTATATGAGAAAACCATAATAAATCATGCAACAAATACTAAAAACATTAAAGATAAAACTAAATTAAAAACTATAACAGATAATGATATAGATTATAGTTAAAAGTATGTATACAGGATAAACGCATGAGTTTTTAAAACTCATGCGTTTATCCTGTTCTAATACAAATATCTTCTTGTTTTATTTCTAGAATAGTGGTAGAATATTAATGTATTTTTTAATATGTTATTTCACTTACTATTATGTGTTAGCACTTTTCCTATGCTATTTTAGTGTTTATGAATCCGTAAATCTAAGACAATAATTAAAGTGATGAAAAAGAGTTATTAGAAATTTTTAAAAATGAATATAATTTAATGGTAAAAATCCTATAAAATGAGAAATTTTCTCAAAAATGTTGATATTTTTATAAAAATGACATATAATATGTTTAAAGGAGGACGAATTAAAATGTTGATAAGGTTTAATTTTAAGAATTTTAAGTCATTCAAAAATGAAAATTGTTTGGATATGGAAGCCACTTCTTTGAAGGAACATGAATATAATGTTGTTAAAAATTGTTATGGAAAATATTTAAAGGTAGCAGCTATTTATGGGGCAAATGCAAGTGGAAAAACAAATGTATTAGAAGCTTTTAATTATATGAAAAAGAAGGTATTAATTAGTGATGATTCTAAATTAGGACTTAATTCTAATGAAGATAATATTTATACATTTATGATTAATAATAATCCTATGGGCTTTGAAGTGGAAATACTTGCTAGAAATAATAAAATTTATAAATATGGATTCGAAATACTTAATGATAATATTTCTTCTGAGTGGTTATTTGAAAAAAGAACTAATAAATTTTATCCAATATTTGAAAGAGATAATAATCACATTCAGGTAAAGGATGAAAAATACAAACTATTGGAAAATGCAAACTTAAATGAAAAAACATTAGTTTTAAATGTTTTTACTAGAATAGATAATAAAAAAGAAGCTTTTAAAAATGTATATGAATGGTTTATTTATGCAAGGTATTTGAACTTGGGAAATCCTAGTATTGAAAATAGTCTTAACAGTAAAATTTCTTCTAGGATTATTGAAGACTCAGAATATAAAGAAGAAATAGTAAAATTTATTCAGACATTTGATGCAACTATTGATTCTATAAGTACAACTCCAACTTCAATTGAAGAGTTAAAGAATACAAATGGTGTTGTAAAAATTGAATTAATTCATCATGGAGAAAATAATACCAAAAAAGCTTTGCCACTAGAACTTGAATCAAATGGAACGTTAAAAATGTTACATTTATTTGACTTTTTAATGGATGCTTTATCAAATGGAATGGTTTTATTTATAGATGAATTAGATGCTAAACTTCATCCATTATTAACTAGATATATTATTAATTTATTTTATAATAGTGATAAAAATAAATCAGATGGACAGCTAATTTATTCAACACATGATACAGTTAACTTGAATAAAGAGATATTTAGAAGAGATGAAATATGGTTTGCTGAAAAAGATGAAAATGGAATTTCAGAATTATATTCATTATCAGATTATATTTTAGAAGATGAAAATGGAAATACAAAAAAAGTTCGAAATGATGCAACTTATAATAAAGATTATTTAACTGGAAGATATGGTGCTATTCCGGTGTTGAAAGAATTTGAAATCCATGAGAAATAAAGAATACTCAAGAAAAAGTAAAAAACTTGCACCAGCGAATTATTTAATTGTATGCGAAGGAAAGCAGACAGAACCCAATTATTTTAATGGCTTAAAGAAAAAAATAAATAAAAAGTATGGTAATAAAATAGATGTTTTAATACCCAAAATTGAAGTGAAAGCAGCAGGTAAGAATACTGTGGATCTAGTAAATTATACAAGAAAATTTGTTAATTATTCAAATAAAGAGTATGGTAAAATATGGGTAGTATTTGATAAAGATGATTATAGTGATGAACAATTTAATAATGCAATTCAAAATTGTGATTATTTTGCTGCATGGTCTAATCCTAATTTAGTATTATCTTATTTTTACATTTAATATTTTATAATAATTCGCAAAAAATAACAAGAAGGGAGGAACAAAAATGTTTGAATTAGTAAGCAAATATAAACCCAGTGGGGATCAACCACAAGCTATAAAAAAATTAGTTGATGGAATTAATAATGGTGAAAAAAATCAAGTACTACTTGGGGCAACTGGTACAGGTAAAACATTTACAATAGCAAATGTTATTAAAGAAATAAATAAACCAACTCTAGTTCTTGCCCACAATAAAACCCTTGCAGGACAACTTTATAGTGAGTTTAAAGAGTTATTTCCTAATAACCATGTATGCTACTTTGTATCATATTACGATTATTATCAGCCCGAAGCATACGTACCAAGTACTGACACCTATATAGAAAAAGATAGCAGTATTAACGATGAAATAGACGAACTTAGACACTATGCCACATCATCACTTATATCTAATAAAGATGTAATTGTAGTCTCTTCTGTATCTTGTATATATGGTATTGGAGAAGTAGAAGAATATAAAAACAAGATGCTTACTCTAGCAGTCTCTGAAGAAATAGATAGAGACCTCGTATTAAAAAAACTAGTAGACATGCTCTATGAAAGAAATGATATAGATTTAAAAAGAGGTACATTTCGCTCCAGAGGTGATGTTATAGAAATTATACCTGCATCTGAAAGAAAAAGTGGAATAATGATAGAATTCTTCGGAGACGTAATAGAGAGAATAAGTGAGTTTGACACTCTTACAGGAAGAGTACTTAAAAATAAAAAATCAGTTAGCATATTCCCAGCATCACACTTCGTAACCTCTGATGATAAGTTAAAAAAAGCCATTACCAATATTCAAAAAGAATTAGATGAGAGACTTAAATATTTCAAAGAACATAATAAATTAATCGAAGAGCAAAGACTTAGAGAAAGAACCAACTATGATATAGAAATGTTAAAAGAAACTGGTTTTTGCAATGGAATAGAAAATTACTCAAGACACATGGCACTTAGAGAAGAAGGAGAGACCCCAACTACATTAATAGACTTCTTCGGAGACGACTATCTTTTAGTAATAGATGAATCCCACGTAACTCTACCTCAAGTTAAAGCAATGTACAATGGAGATAGAGCTCGTAAAATGAATCTAGTAGACTATGGATTTAGACTCCCATCAGCCCTTGATAATAGACCTCTAAAATTTTCAGAGTTTGAAAAAAAATTAGATAATGTCATATATGTATCTGCAACTCCAGGAGATTATGAATTAGAAAAAGTAAATAATAAGACCATCGAACAAATAATCAGACCTACTGGACTTTTAGATCCTACTATTGATGTTAGAGCAACAAAAAATCAAATAGATGATTTAGTAAATGAAATAAACAACAGGATAAATAAAAATGAAAGAGTATTAATTACTACATTAACTATAAGAATGGCCGAAGAATTAACAGACTATCTTAAAAATATAGATATAAAAGTTGCTTATCTTCATAGTGAAGTTAAAACATTACAAAGACTTAAAATTATACATGATTTAAGATGTGGTATTTATGATGTAGTAGTGGGTATTAATCTACTTCGTGAGGGTATAGACATTCCCGAAGTATCTCTAATAGCAATTATGGATGCAGATAAGCAGGGATTCTTAAGAAGTACAAGAAGCTTAATTCAAACTATTGGTAGGTGTGCTAGAAATAGTAATGGACACGTAATTATGTATGCTGATATTATGACTGATAGTATGAAAGAAGCAATTACTGAGACAGAGAGAAGAAGAAATATCCAAAAAGAATACAATAGAGTAAATAACATAGTACCCAAAACTATTATTAAAGAAATTAGAGATGTTATTAGCAACATTGATGAAGAAGTACCTGATAAAAAAGAGGTAAAATTAACGAAGAAAGAAAAAGAAGAAATGATTAGCAAACTAACAAAAGAGATGAAAGAATGTGCCGATAAACTTGATTTTGAAAGAGCAACAGAACTAAGAAACATTATCTTTGAGTTAGAAGCTAGTTAGAAGGGAAGTAATAATATGGTAGAAAACGTTAAAAATTATTTAAATAAATATGGTTTAAAAGATAGATTAATAGAACTAAACGAGGATACATCAACTTGCATACTTGCAGCCAAAGCACTAGGATGCACAAGTGATGAAATTGCTAAAACTATGGCTTTCATGGTAGATAATACCCCGATAGTAATAGTTTTGGCAGGTGATCATAAAATAGATAATCATAAATATAAAGATTACTTTAATTGTAAGGCCACTATGGTTAAAAAAGAGCAGCTTTTTTCTGTTATAGGTCACAGTATGGGAGGAGTCTGTCCTTTCTGTTTAAAAGAAAAAGTTAAGATATACCTTGATAACTCTTTAAAAAAATATGAGTATGTTTATCCTGCAGGAGGAAGTAGTAACAGTGCAGTAAAACTAACAATAAAAGAACTTGAAAGTATTATTAATAATCCAGTATGGATAGATGTGGTAAAATATGAAGAAGAAAATTAAAAATCTAAGTATTGTTATAATTTCCTTAAGTATCATATTCTCTTCCATAATGGTACTATTCGTCTCTTGTTTTAACAACTGTTTTGCAAGTGTAAACGTATCATATTTAAAAACATTCTTAACCACATTTTTAACTAGTGGAGCTCTTTTAACGGGATACTCTGTAAAACAAATAGCAAATGACATAAAAAAAGAAAAAGAGAAAACATGCAAACAAAATACAGAAATTAAAACAGAAGAATCTAAAAATATTCAGACTAATAACTATGATTATAATATGGGTATTAGTAATAGTTATACTAATAAAAATAATACTAAAGGAAAAAGACTTGTAAGGACTTATAAGAAAAATTAGAAGTCTTTTTTTAATAAATTACCCCTTGTTTTTTCCATACATATATGTTATATTGTTAGAGGTGCAAGCAATAGCATTACATAAAAAGCATTAATATATTAAGAATATTTAAATATAAATATATGGAAAGGAAGATGTTATGTCTAAAAATTTAGTAATAGTAGAGTCCCCTAGTAAGAGTAAAACTATTGAAAAATATTTAGGTAATGATTATAAAGTAGTATCATCCCTTGGGCATATTAGAGATCTTGCTACTACTGGAAAATATGGTTTTGGAGTAGATGTTGATAATGGTTTCACTCCAGATTATAAAATTATTAAGGGAAAAAGCAAACTAGTTAAAGAATTAAAGAAAGATATTAAAGATAGTGATTTCGTATACCTTGCAACTGACCCAGATAGGGAAGGAGAAGCCATATCTTGGCATTTATACGATGCTTTAGGTCTTGATGACAACAAATATAAAAGAATAGTATTTAATGAAATAACTAAAAATGTCATATTAGATTCATTTAAAAAAGCAAGAAAAATAGATGATAATTTAGTCAAATCACAAGAAGCAAGACGTATACTTGATAGAATTATTGGATTTAGACTAAGTAAACTTATGCAGTCCAAAACTGGAGGAAAGTCTGCTGGAAGAGTGCAAAGTGCTACCCTTAAATTAATAGTAGACAAAGAAAGAGAAATTGAAGCCTTTGTAGCAGAAGATTATTATGAGATAGATGCTTATTTTGATTTATTTGATGCAAAACTAGAATCATATAAAGGCGATAAAATAGAGATTAAAACTGAAGATGAAGCTAAAAATATATTAGATAAACTAGATAAAGAGTTCCTAGTTAAAGAAGTAAGCAAAAAAGAAAAGAGTAAAAAAGCTAAGTATCCTTTTATTACCTCAACTCTTCAGCAAGAGGCATCTAGTAAACTTAATTTTACTTCTAAAAAGACAATGATGGTTGCTCAGAAATTATATGAAGGTATTACCCTAGAAGATGAAACTGTCGGTTTAATCACTTACATGAGAACTGACTCTATTAGATTAAGTGATGAGTTTGTTAAAAATACTTACTCTTATATTGAGAAAAATTTCGGTAAAGATTATGTTGGTTATGTTAAACAAAGTAAGAAGACAGAAAATGTCCAAGACGCCCATGAGGCTATTAGACCTACTAGCATTAACAGAAGACCAGAAGATGTTAAGAAGTTTCTAACTAATGATGAATATAAATTATATAGTATTATATATTATAGAGCACTTGCTAGTCTTATGAAAGATGCTAAAGTTCTATCTACGACAGTAGTTCTAGACAATAATAATTATGAGTTTAAAGTAACAGGACAAATTCTTATATTTGACGGTTATTTAAAAGTATACTCTGCATATGAAGATAGTGAGGATAAAGAAATTCCTTCTCTAGAAGAAGGCTCTAAAATAGTAAGTAATGAAATTAGTTACTCAAAACACACTACTAAACCCCCAAGTAGATATACAGAAAGTAAATTAATTAAAGAAATGGAGAGTTTAGGAATAGGTAGACCTTCTACTTATGCAAAGACTATTGATACATTAAAAGAAAGAAATTACGTTACAGTAATTGATAAAAAATTTCATCCTACAGAAGTAGGAATCGAGACTACTGATAAACTTCAAGAATTTTTCAAAGATATAATTAATGTAACTTATACTAAAAACATGGAAGATGATTTAGATAAAGTAGCCCTTGGTAACCTAGTTTGGAATAATTTATTAGATAGATTCTATAAAGACTTCGAACCTAAAGTAGAGGAGGCCTTTTCTAAGATGGAAAAAAATGCCCCAGAAGAAACCGGAGAAACTTGTCCAGAATGTGGTAGTCCTCTAGTTATTAGAAATGGTAGATATGGAAAGTTTACAGCATGCAGTAACTACCCTGAATGTAAATACATAAAGAAAGAAGATAATAAAGAAGAAAAAATCATTATGAAGTGTCCTAAGTGTGATGGTAATATTATTGAAAGAAAAACTAGAAAAGGTAAAATCTTCTATGGATGTAGTAATTACCCTACATGTAAAGTAGCTACTTGGGATTTACCAATAGAAAAGTCATGCCCTAAATGTGGTGGTATACTAGTTATAAAAAAAGATAAAATCAAATGTAATGATTGTGACTTTACAAAAGAAAAATAATAAATAACAGTGATAAATCTAAAAAAGTTATTAAAAGCATAAGCAATATGAGAAAATTATAATAAAAGATATAGCGAACTGGTTAGTTAATGAAAAATAGACACATCATAAAAAATGTCCTTGTAATTTAATTTATTTTTGGTATAATAAATATAAGAAAGGATGTAGATAGTTTGATTAAAAGAATAAATAAATATATTAATTTATCTTTAGCTTTATCGTTAATATTTATGTTAACAGGTTTTATACTAATAGTGTGGACTAAAGCTTCTCTTGATGTCTTCGCATATATTATTGGTTTTACTATGGTAGTTTATGGGGTTTATAATTTCATAGATAGTTTTGGTATTAACCCAGTTTTATGTCTATTTCAAATGTCGGTTAGTATCCTAACATTCTTACTTGGATTTACTATATTATCTAACCCTAGTATATTTGAAAGTATTTTACCAGTAATGCTTGGTATACTATTTATAATTAGCGGAGCTTTTAAAACCAGAGTTTCTCTAATCTTTAGAGGTAGTAATAGTGAATACATGTTATCAATAATAAGCTCAATACTAATGATAGTATGTGGTATTATCCTAATAGTAAACCCTCTTTCAATGTCTATAGTAATTACTAAAGTAATAGGTATAATGTTAACTGTATACTCAGTACTAGATATAATAGATATGGTTGTATTTAAGAAAAAAATTAAAGATATAGATAAATATATAAATAGTTTTATTAAATAAAGAGTTATACTAGAGTATTTCTATATAACTCTTTTATAGTATGAAAAAATATACCCTAGAAAGGTATATTTTTACTTTATATAAAGTTTATTCTTATCAGTATCTATCACTATAGTACTGTTATACTTAATTTCCCCATTAATTAATTTAGTAGCTATTAACGTCTCCACATTCTTAACAACAAACCTCTTAATTACTCTTGCTCCATATTTCTCATCATAAGATGAATCTATAATAAATTGTTTTGCCTTATCAGTAAGTTTAATTTTTATCTGCTTATCCACTAAACGTGACTCAATCTCTTCAATTATCTTATCTAGAATCTTATATGTTACATCTTTTCCTAAAGAATTAAAAGTAATTATTTCATCAATTCTATTTAAAAATTCTGGCTTAAAGTAATTCTTAACTTCAGCTGCTATAAGAGAATCTTTATTAGGTAAATCCTCTAAGATATAACTACTACCAATATTTGATGTCATTATTATTATAGTATTCTTAAAATCTATTAATCTACCATTCGAATCAGTTATTCTACCATCATCAAGTATCTGTAATAAAACATTAAATACATCCTTATGAGCTTTCTCAATTTCATCAAATAATACAATAGAGTAGGGATTTCTTCTGACAGCCTCAGTTAATTGTCCACCCTCATCATATCCAACATATCCGGGAGGAGCCCCAATTAATCTAGATACAGAGTGCTTTTCCATATACTCACTCATATCAATCCTAATCATATGCTTTTCATCATCAAATAACTCCCTAGCTAAAGTCTTAGCAACCTCAGTCTTACCAACTCCAGTAGGTCCAAGAAATATAAAGGATCCAATTGGTCTATTAGGATCTTTAATACCACTTCTAGACCTTATTATAGCACTAGATACTAACTTTATAGCCTTATCCTGTCCCATAACATTTTTCTTCATATTCTCTTCAAGATTAAGTATCTTATCCTTTTCAGATCCTACCAATCTATTAACAGGAATATTTGTCCATTTAGATACAACATCACACACTTTTTCATCATCAACAGTATCACTTAAAATATCAGACTTATTATTCTTTTGAAGTTCCTCTAATTCCTTTTCCAATCTTGGTAATGTACCGTGTCTTAATTTTGCAGCCTCTTCAAGATTATACTCATTTTCTGCTTTTTCTAACTTAAACTTAGCAGTATCAATTTCTTCTTTCTTTTTACTTACTTTAATATTTATCTCTTTTTCCTCTTCCCATCTAGCTCGTAAGTCTTTTTCCTTAACTTTTAATTTTTCTAGTTTTTCATTAATTGCCTCTTTTCTTTTCTTAGAAAGATCATCATTTTCTTTCTTTAATGCTTCTTTTTCTATCTCTAAATTCATAATATGTCTTTCCAATTCATCAAGAGAAGAGGGTACTGATTCCATTTGCACTTTAATAGTAGCACAAGCTTCATCAATTAAATCAATAGCCTTATCTGGTAAGAATCTATTTGTTATATATCTATTAGATAACGTAGCGGCCGCTATAATGGCACTATCTTTAATATTTACACCATGAAATACTTCAAACCTAGATTTTAAACCCCTTAATATAGTTATAGTATCATTAACTGTAGGTTCTTTAATAATTATCTTTTGAAATCTTCTTTCAAGGGCACTATCTTTTTCAATATACTTACGATACTCATTAAGAGTAGTTGCCCCAATACACAAAATCTCTCCTCTAGCAAGCATAGGTTTAAGAATGTTAGAAGCATCCATAGCTCCCTCTGCTCCCGCACCGACAATCATATGAATTTCATCAATAAACATAATAATATTACCATCAGACTCTTTAATCTCTTTTAAAACTTTTTTAAGTCTTTCTTCAAACTCTCCTCGAAATTTAGCTCCCGCAATTAAACTTGCCATATCAAGTTCCCATATCCTTTTATCTTTCAAATTATTAGGAACATCATTCTTTATTATTCTATTTGCAAGCCCCTCAATAATAGCAGTCTTACCAACTCCGGCTTCCCCGATTAATACTGGGTTATTTTTAGTCTTTCTAGATAGTATCCTAGTAATATCTCTTATTTCTTCATCCCTACCAATAACAGGTTCTATTTTTCCCTGTTTGGCAGCCTCAGTAATATCACGACCATACTTCTCTAGAACATTTTCATTTTCATTTTCCATATTCATATTCATATCTATCACCCTTTCTTTTAAATATATTATAATTATAACATTTTTTTAGCAATTGTCAATAGAGATTGCTAAAAAAGTTACTTTTTACAATTTTTGTAGAATTTATTACCTAAAAATACTATACAATACATACTACATATGATATAATTAGGACATAAGGAGGTTTTGATATGGAAGTTAAAACACTAAAAGAAATTATAATGCAAATAAAAAAATATGATTTATTAGAAGTACTTAAAAATGTAAATTATTTTAATGAGTGGGTATCAGGCCTTGACACACTCCAAACAAATAATTTTCTTAGTTTAGATATAAATCCAGAGGAAGTAGAAAACTTTAAGAGTATATTAATTAACAAGAATTTATTAGACTGTAAGGACTATGCAAAGAAAGTAGAAGCTATTTCAAGTTTAAAAAACGCTAACATATATCGCCATTTATTAAGCCGTATATGTAATCCAAAATTTTTAGAAAGTAAAAACTTTTACAAAGATATAGAAATGATAAGTAAAGCTGGCACCTTAAAATATGGTTTAAATCTAGTAGGAGAAGATTTATTCATAAACAGCCCCTATCATGAAGAAGATCTAAAACTCGTTCTAGGAGCCAAAGATGATCCTACCGCAGAATCCCTTACAGAAGTAGCAAAGAACATATACTCAATAAATAGCCTCTATCACAAAGAAGATATGCTATTAATATCAAAATCAGATATCGAACTTGTTTCCTCTAAATATACCGGGGAAGGTCTAGAATACTTAGCCACGAATGATACTTCCTTAAAAGATAAATATCATTTAGAGAACATGCAGATTCTAGCTAAAAAAACAAACGCTAACGAATTTCTATTTCGTATTATGATTAATGATAAAATAATTAAAGGTAAAAACTATCGTAAAGAAGTAGAGATGTTAGAGAATGCTAAAAGTAGAATAACTGCTAGAGCACTATACTATTATATACTAAATCCCCCTGGAAAATTCTATCACGACCCAGATTTTATATATGACCCAAATAAAGAAAATGAAGAAGTAAACAAAGTATTAAAAAATGCTCCTATAATACGTGATAGAAACTTAGTATCTGGTAGTAATGATCCAGAGTATTTAGATAATCTAATTAAGATAAACAACATGGATGAAAAACATGTTATGCATTATACCGCCCTTTTAATGAATCCACATTTTATAAATAGTCCATATAAAGAATTTGACTTAAAAATATTAGAAATAACTACAAATACAGATATTTTTATGGATTTATATACTTTAATTTATTATAAACTTCTAACAGATAATACCAATCATCAAAGTGATATAATACTAATAAGTAAAACAGAGGACTCTAAAACTCGTAAATTACTTATAAATAGAATGATAAGTAAATATAATAACAACTATAATTATGATATAGAATATATAACAAGATTAAAACTAAATTCCCTAAATGATGAAATAATGGAAGAAATAAAATACTATCTATTTAATGAAAAGGGAATAAATGATATAAACCATAAAGAAAAACTAGAAAGTCTTTCCAAGGGTATATTAGTAGAAAGAAACGAAACATTATCAAGTTACTTAAATAATTTAGAAAGCAAGTTAGAAACAAATATACCGCAAAATCAGCAAATATCAAATAAAAAAGCAAAATCTAAAATACTAAGTCTATTTAAAAAAGATAAAGAATATTAATAACAAATACATAGGTTTAAAACTTATGTATTTTCTGATATAATAAATATGTGATGTAATATGATATTAAATGTAAGTGGTAGATGTGATATAGTAGCGTTCTATACAACCTGGTTTATGAATAGATATAAAGAAGGATATGTAATGGTTAGAAATCCCATTTATAACCATTTAGTAAATAAAATATATTTCGAAGACGTTGATTTAATAGTGTTTTGTACAAAGAACCCTCTTCCCATAATAGAGAGAATAAAAGAAATAGATAAACCCATACTATTTCATATAACAATAACTCCATATAACAAAGATATAGAACCAAACGTCATAGATAAAAAAGAAATAATAAAAGGGGTAAAAAAATTATCAAGTATACTCGGAGTAGATAACATATACATTAGATATGATCCAATATTTCTAAGTGATAAATATAATATAAATTATCATATAAAAGCCTTTAATAAATTATGTAATGAGTTAAAAGGCTATGTAAAACACATAATAATATCATTTATAGATGATTATAAAAATGTTAGAAAAAATAATAACATCCTAAAAATAAAACCATTTACCCCTAGTGATTATAAAATAATCGGAATCTATTTTAGCAAAATAGCTAGTAGCAATAATATGACAGTCCAAACATGTAGTGAAAAAGAGGATCTAGAAGAATATGGCTTTATTAAAGAAGATTGCATATCCCATAAACTTGCTTATAAACTAACCGGAAAATCCTATAAGAAGTGGACATCAAGAAATAATAAGAATTGTAATTGTGCTAGTATGGTAGATATTGGATCTTATAATACCTGCAAACACTTTTGCAAGTATTGTTATGCAAATTATGATGAAAATAAAGTATTAGAAAACACTTCAAAACACAAGGATGATTCCCCCTTACTAGTCGGAGAAATTAAAAAAGAGGATATTATAAAAAGAAGGTATTTATAAAATATTTCATATGAAAAAAAGTGTAAAATTAGTTAAAAGTGTTAAAAATATATTTAAAATATACAGATTTTCTGCTATAATGGTAATGTGATGTGGTATGCGAAATATTTATGGAATGACTGCTTTGGAATTAGAAAATTACTTTCTAAGTATAAATGACAAAAAGTTTAGAGCTCAGCAAATATATGAAGGTTTATATAAAAAAAGAGTAAAGAACTTTGATGAAATTATGAATATTCCAAATAGTATTAAAAAAAATCTAAAAGAAGATTTTTCTAATGAATTTATTAGTATTATAAAAGTCCAAAAAGGAACAGATGTAAATAAATATCTTTTTAAACTTTTTGATGGTAATATGGTTGAAGCCGTTTTAATGAAACACGATTATGGAAATAGTCTATGCATCTCTAGTCAAGTTGGCTGTAATATGGGATGTAAATTCTGTGAAAGTGGTAGACTTAAAAAAATCAGAAATCTCGAAGCCTATGAGATGGTTATGCAAATCTTACTAGTAGAAGAGTCTATTTTTGATAGAATAACTCATATTGTTATTATGGGTATTGGAGAACCATTTGATAACTATGATAATGTTATGAAGTTTATTAAAATTATTAATCATCCCAAAGGTATTGCTATTGGCTCAAGACATATAACCGTATCCACTTGTGGTCTAGTACCCGGTATTTATAAATTCATGGAAGAAGATGGTCAAGTTAACTTAGCTATTAGCCTGCATGCCCCAATTGATGAAATAAGAGATAAAATAATGCCAGTAAATAAAGCATATAAAATAAACGAGGTAATAGAGGCTACCAAAAAATATATAGAAAAAACTGGCAGGAGGGTTACCTTTGAATATGTATTATTAAAGGATATAAATGATAGTAGTAAGTGTGCAAAAGACCTTAGCAAATTAGTAAGGGGTATTAACTGCTATATTAATTTAATACCCTATAACGAAACCAATAACATAGAATTTAAAAGAAGTGATAAAAATAGAGTAATGAATTTTTATGATATATTAAAAAAAGAAAAAATAAATGTAACTATCAGGAGAGAATTCGGGGGTAATATTGATGCTGCATGTGGTCAACTAAGAGCAAACAATATGGAAAAGGAGGAACAATAATGCAAACATTTTATTTTACGGATCCAGGTAAAGTCAGAAGTCATAATGAAGATAATGTGACTATTATAAGTAATGATAAAAACGAATATATATTAGCAGTCGCTGATGGTATGGGAGGACATAAAGCAGGAGAAAAAGCAAGTGGTATTGCCATTGATAAAATATGTGAAGAATTCTATAAACTAGATACCATAGGTACAAAAGAAGACGCTATAGATTTTCTTAGAAAACTAGTCCAAGATATTAATAAAAGTATATTCGATTATACTAAAATTCACCCAGAGAGTAAAGGAATGGGAACTACTTTAGTAATAGCAATTAAAACTAATGATTATATATTATATGGTAATATCGGAGATAGTTCTGGTTATGTTATTAAGAATGGAGAATTATACAAAGTTACTAAGGATCATACTTTAGTTAATTTACTTGTTTCAACCGGAGAACTTACAGAAGAAGAAGCTAAATATCATCCAAGAAAAAATGTCTTAATGAGGGCTCTCGGAGCTAATGATCCTATTGATATTGATATATTTGATGTAGATACTTCTGTAAGAGGACTATTTTTGTGTAGTGATGGTCTTACCAATATGTTAACTGACGAACAAATAGAAAAAACTCTTAACAGTGATTTATCTATAGAAGAAGCAGTTGTTAAACTTATTAGAAAGAGTAACAGTAGGGGTGGTAATGATAATATATCAATTGCTTATTTAAAGAAAGAAAGTGGTGATTTATAGTGTTTCCAAAGGGGTATAAAATAAATGACAGATATGAAATAGTAAAGACAATTGGTGAAGGTGGTATGGCCAATGTATATTTGGCTATTGATTTGATACTAGATAGAAAAGTCGCAGTAAAAGTTTTAAGAGGAGACTTATCTGGAGACGATAAATTCATTCGTAGGTTTGAAAGAGAAGCCTGGTCTGTATCCAACCTATCTCATCCTAACATAGTAGAAGTCTATGATGTTGGAGAAGATAAAGGAGAACATTATATAGTAATGGAGTATATAGAAGGAAAAACTCTTAAACAACTACTTAAAAAAAGAGAAAGTCTTACCGTAACAGAAGTAGT
>CAKOLT010000011.1 GCA_934096315.1 uncultured Bacilli bacterium | reverse complement strand
TTGCTCAAGATGAAGTGAGAAAACTTTCCGAAAGAGTTTCATTTGGAATGAAAAGAAGTATTGATAATGGTGTGGTACTAGGATGCTCTAATATTTATGGTTATGTAAAAGATAAAGGAAAACTAGTTATAGATGAAGAACAAGCAAAAATGATTAAGATAATATTTGATAGATATGCTAATACTACTGATGGATTATCTAAAGTATCAAGATATTTATATAGTATAGGTTACAAAAGTAGAACAGGAAAAAGAATCGATACTACAATACTAACTAGAATTATAGAAAATCCTAAATATAAAGGATATTATTGTGGACATAAATCAAAAGTATTAGATTATCGTACTAAGCAAAAGAAAAGATTAAATGAATCTGATTGGATTATCTATAAAGATTATGATAATGTTCCACCAATAGTATCTGAAGAGCTATGGGAACGAGCTAATATTAAACTAAAGCAACGACAAGATAGTTTTACCAATCGTACTATTAATAAAGCAGTATTTCAAAATAGATATACATATTCAGGGAAAATATATTGTGGTTGTCATAATCTTACTTATCATAGATCAAGTGCTGGAAAAAGAAAAAATAATCCTGTATGGGAATGTCAAGTTTATAGAAAAGAGAGTTTAAAAGGTTGTTCTAATCCCAGAGTATTTGAACTTGAATTAGATGAAGTATTTAAGGATATGTTTAATAAATTATTTAAAAGAAAAAATACTATCTTCGATGAGATATTAAGTGAGTGTAAAAACTATTTAGAAACTAATAATAGTGAATTAGATATTAAAAATTTAGAATCAAAAATATTAGTTTTAAATAATAAAAAAGATAAATTACTAGAACTTGTTATGGAAGAATACTTATCTAAAGAAGATTATAAAAGACAAGTAAATACTCTTAATGAAGAATTAAATACCTATCAAAATAAAATGGATGAATTAAAAAACAATAAGGAAAATAAAAATTATATAGAAAATAAAATTGAGAAACTTAGAAATGCATTAGAGAATTGTTTAGAAGATGATAAATGTTATAGTGATGTATTTAATGAATTAATAGATAAAATAATAGTTCACAAGCAAAGTGATAGAGGGATTAAATTGGATATTTTTATTAAGACAGGAGAAAGTGTATATACTACTTCTCTAAATTTAGGGAAAAAGTTTCATTTATTAGACCCTGTTACAGCAAATAACAGCAGTCTCTGCCGCTATAAATGGGGGAAAACTATATAAACCATACATAGTTAAAAGCATAGTCCATCCCGAAACCAAAGAAATAATAAAAGAAAATAAACCAACATTTGTTAGAAATGTAATTAGTGAAAACACAAGTAAAACAGTAAGAATGGCACTAGAGACAGTAGTAGCCTATGGAACAGGAAGAAATGCTTATATCCCTTCCTATAGAGTGGGAGGCAAAACAGGAACAGCCCAAAAAGTTAACAATGGTGCATATATGGTTGGTAATTATATTGTCTCATTTATTGGCTTTTTACCTGCTGATGATCCCGAAGTAGTAGTATATGTTGCTATTGATAATGCCAAAGGAGTAGTCCAGTATGGAGGTACGGTAGCTGCTCCCATTGCTAAAAACATCTTAACTGATGCAATCGGTGCCCTAAATATTTCCAAAAGAGAAGACGGTCTTGAGAAAATATACCAGTGGTATGACAAAAAATATTATACCGTTCCAGATGTAGTTGGTATGAGTGTACAGGAAGCTAGTAAAAAACTAAAAGAATTCAATGTTGTTTATACAGGAAATGGAAAGTATGTCAAAAAAATGTCACCAGAAGCAAGTAGCTATATTCCTTCCGGAGATACAGTAAGATTATTTCTTGATGATTAGAAGTGTAAAGTATTTAATGTAAACTTATAAATTATTTTCGTATAGTAGTATTTTTATGGTATAATATGTTTAGAAATGGAAGTGATTTTGTGTTAACACTTACGAAATCTTTATTTGCTCTAATGATTGGGTTTTTACTAACAACCCTATTTGGATTGTTTATGATTCCTCTATTAAAGAAAATTAAAGTAAGTCAAAGAATTAATGTCTATGTAGAAACACATGCAAAAAAAGCAGGAACTCCCACTATGGGAGGGTTAATATTTATAATACCTACAATTGTAACAACATTAATACTCTTGTTTTTAGGTAAAATAAATTTCTCTGTTAACTTATTTATTATTTTATTTGTTTTTGTTTCTTATGGTCTAATTGGGTTTCTTGATGATTATATTAGTATTAGGAAGAATAGAAATAAAGGCTTATCCCAGGGGCAAAAATTATTCTTACAATTTATCGTCGCATTAATATTTTATATTTTATTTAGAGAGTTTACCCCCGGTGATTCCGTATTAGAAGTTAGTTTACTTCATATTAAATGGAATATGGGTTGGTTATATGGAGTATTTATACTATTTCTTTTAGTAGGTTCTTCTAACGCTGTAAACCTTACTGATGGATTAGATGGTCTTGCCGGAGGATTATCCGCCATAGCCTTTCTTGCCTTTGGCTTAATATCTTGGGGTAGTTTCTGGATAGAAGGTTATCAAGATATAGGAATCTTTTGTTTTGTATTAGTTGGTTCTATTATGGGATTTTTAGTATTTAATAGTTATCCCGCTAAAGTATTTATGGGTGATACAGGAAGCCTCACTTTAGGAGCTACACTTGCTACAGTCGCTATATTAACAGCTCATGAAATTTCCCTTGCCGTTATCGGAGGAGTTTTCGTAATAGAAACATTAACTGTTATGATTCAAATAATTTCTGTAGTAATTTTTAAAAGAAAAGTATTCTTAATGACCCCGATTCACCATCATTTTGAAAGACTCGGATGGAAAGAAGGGGACATCGTCAAACTTTTCTGGATAGTAGGATTTTTATTATCATTACTTGCACTTATTTATGGTGTATGGTTATAGGGGGTCATATGAAAAAGTGTGATATACTTTTGTTTATATCTATTATCCTTATATCTTTAATCGGGGTAGTTATGATATATTCTTCATCAAGTATTTGGGCAGAGTATAAATTTAATGATTCATTTAAGTATTTAAAAGCACAAACTATATTTTTATTATTGGGATATGTAATATTATTTGTCGTATTAAACATAGATTATAAAAAGTATTTTAACAAAGCAAACATTATATTTGGTGTTTGCTTTTTATTGTTAATACTTGTCCTAATACCAGGTATAGGAACAATTAGAAATGGTAGTAGAAGCTGGTTTGGTATTGGTAGCCTGGGAATTCAACCAAGTGAATTTATGAAACTAGGACTAATTATATTTACCTCTAAATACTTAGTTAAAAATGATAAAGAAATTAGTAATATATTAAAAGGTGTTCTCCCCATTTTAATAGTTATATTTCTAGTATTTGCTTTAATAATGCTTCAACCAGATTTCGGTACGGGAGTAGTAATTACTATGGCAATTATAGGACTACTCTTTATAAGTGGTGTCAAACTAGGCTTCTTCGTTAAACTATCCTTATTTGGCTTAATAGGAATTGTAGTTCTAATAATTATTGCCCCATATAGGATGGAGAGAATAATTTCCTTTCTAAATCCATGGACTGATCCCTTAGGAAGTGGGTTTCAAATAATACAAAGTCTCTATGCTATTGGTCCTGCAGGATTACTAGGTCTTGGTTTAGGAAACTCTGTCCAAAAACATTTCTATTTACCAGAACCACAGACAGACTTTATATTTGCAGTTATATGTGAAGAACTAGGATTTATCGGAGCCTTTATAGTAATAGCATTATTCGCTTTTATTATATATCGAGGATTTAAAATAGCCATTAATTGTAATAACTTATTTGGAAAGTATTTAGCCTTTGGCATTACCTTTATGCTCTCTTTCCAAACTATACTTAATTTATCCGTAGTAGTAGGATTAATACCCGTTACAGGGGTAACACTACCATTTTTATCCTACGGAGGAAGTTCACTACTTATCTCTATGGCAAGTATGGGTATTCTTTTAAATATTAGTAAAGATACTAATTGCTAAAAACAATTTTGACTTCTTTAATTCTATTTGCAAAACTGATAGAACAGACGTTAAATAAATCATTATTAAAAACTTTAGGAAAATACACAGACACTAAATAATGAGCAAGTAAAAACAAGAGAATTAAGAAGTTTAGAAAGCATACCAGATAATTACGAAAAAATAATATTATCTATGGATAAAACAATAAATAGCGACTACAATGGTATAAAAGTAAAAAATATAATAGATTGGCTATTAGAGTCGGGCGAATAATATTCAAATATACCAGCTAAAATATCATGCTATAAATACAACTTACTTATAAAAATAAGATTATTTCATAAATTAAGGTACTTATATAGTATCTTTTTTCTACAGGATAAACACATAAGTTTTTAAAACTCATGCGTTTATCCTGAAGATTAAAAAAATACACTTGACAATTATATTAATATTTACTATAATTAAGTAAATTTAATTAAAACATGAGAGGAAGACGATGTAATATTAAATATTACAGAGAGTTAACGTTTGGTGCAAGTTAATATATTTATATTACATAGATCACTTCTGAATGTGTTTTTCTGAAATAAATTAGGAAAAATCGGGAACAAACCCGTTATAAAGAAGAGAGCACTATTGGTGAAATAAGGTGGTACCGCGGATTTTTTCGTCCTTATATTAGTGCTCTTTTCTGCATTTTAAGGAGGAATTATGAAATTTAAAGAGTTAAGTAAAGAAAAGACAAGTTTGGTAGAGAAGAAAATTCTTGAAAAATGGAAAGAAATGGATATTTTACAAAAATGCATAGATAGTAGAAAAGATGGACAAGATTTTGTCTTTTATGATGGTCCAATATATGCTAATGCAAAACCAGGTATTCATCATGTATTTGCAAAAACAATAAAAGATTCATTTTGTAAGTATAAAACCATGAATGGATATAGAGTTCTTCGTAAAATTGGATTAGATACTCATGGACTTCCAATTGAAGTTAATGTTGAAAAGAACCTATCATTTAAAACAAAAGCAGATATAGAAGCCTTTGGTATTGAAAAATTTTGTGAAGAATGCAAAAAAGAAACAGACAGCAATATAGATGAGGTTAAAAAAGTAACTGAAATGCAGGGACAGTTTATAGATACTAACCATCCATATATTACATGCAGTAATGATTATATAGAATCTGAATGGTGGATTCTTAATGAGATGAATAAAAAAGGACTATTATACCACGGTAGTAAAGTTCTTCCATATTGTCCTAGATGTGGTACAGAATTATCCCAAAACGAAGTATCACAAGGTTATCAGGAGGATTCAGTAAATACAGTAATTGTACCTTTCAAATTAAAGAATAAAGACGCCTATTTCTTAGTATGGACTACCACCCCTTGGACTCTTATGGACAATGTATGTTTATGCGTTAATCCAGATTATGACTATATATTAGCTAGTTCAAAAGAATATAAATTTATAGTATGTAAGTCTCTTGCAGATAAAGTTTTAGGAGACGATTACACAATTATTGAAACATATAAAGGTAAAGATTTAGTAGGCACTCCTTACGAGCAACTAATGCCATTTGCCAAGATTGAAGGAAAATGTTTTGAAGTTATCGCAGACTCCTACGTTACTGATGTAGATGGAACAGGAATTGTCCACGTTGCCCCATGTTACGGAGAAGACGACAATAGAGTTTGTAGAATAAATCAAATGGGCTTCTCTAGATCAGTAGGTAAAGATGGATGTTATGAAATATCTCCATTTAAAGGTAGAAACGTTACTGATAAAGAGTTAGAAATAGATATTATCAAATATTTAAAAGAAAATGATAAATTATTTAAAAAGATCAAAATTACCCATGACTATCCACACTGCTGGAGATGTAAAAAGCCTTTAATATATTATGCTAAACCAGCTTGGTATATAGAGACTACTAAATGCAAGGAAGAGATAATTAATGCTAATAAAAAGATTAGCTGGCATCCCGATTATATTGGGGAAAAAAGGTTTGGTAACTGGCTTTCTAATATGGTAGATTGGGGTATTTCAAGAAATAGATTTTGGGGCTGTCCACTTCCTATATGGACTTGTAAATGCGGTAAGTTCACAACAGTAGGTAGTATTTCTGAATTAAAAGAAAAAGCCACTACACATATTGATATTAATAAACTAGAACTCCATAGACCATATGTTGATAACATTCACCTTAAATGTCCTGACTGTGGAGGCACCATGGATAGAGTCCCTGATGTTATGGATGTTTGGTTTGATTCTGGAGTTATGCCATATGCTCAATTCCATTATCCATTCGAAAACAAAGAACTATTCGAAAAACAATTTCCTGCTGATTTTATAGCAGAAGGTATAGATCAAACAAGAGGATGGTTTTATGTTCTTCTCGTAATATCCACAATTATAAGTGGTGAAAGCAGTTTTAAAAATGTTGTAGTTAACGATATGATGCTTGATAGTCATGGTAAAAAAATGAGTAAAAGTACAGGTAATATCATAGATCCTGTTAAAACTATGGAAGAATATGGTGCAGATCCCCTTAAGTGGTATATGCTATACGCTTCATCAGTATGGACCCCTCTAAAGTTTGATATTAAAGGTCTCCAAGAGGTACATTCAAAATTCTTTAATCCATTAAAAAACAGTTATAATTTCTTTGCTATATATGCAAATGCTGATAATATAGAAGATATAAGCTCTTGCATGATCCCTTATAAGGATAGAGAAGAAATAGATAAATGGCTTTTATCTAAATATAATAGACTTATCCAAAATGTAACCATGTCTTATGAAGAATATGATTTAAACAAAGTTGTAAGATTTATTACAGAGTTTGTCAGTGACGACTTATCCAATTGGTATATAAGAAGAAACAGAGATAGATTCTGGATGAGTGATATGAATAATTCAAAAAAGAGTGTATACATAACTACTTATGAAGTCTTAGTGGGAATTTCTAAACTTATAGCTCCAATCAGTAGCTATTTAGCAGAAGAAATATATACTAACTTAACAAGAGAAGAAAGTGTCCACTTAAGTAGTTTCCCTAAAGCAGAACCTGACAAAATAGATGATGCTCTAGAAAGAAAAATGGATTTAGTTAGAGATCTAATTAGTTTAGGACGTAATGTCAGAGAAACTGCCAAAATTAAGATAAGACAACCAATTAGTAGAGTAATTATTGATAAAAGAAACTATAATATTATTCATGATATTGATAGCTTAATTCTCGAAGAACTTAACGTTAAAGAAATAGTATATGATGATAATATTAGTAATTATATGAATATTAGTTATAAACCTAATTTTAAAGAAATAGGTAAACTAATGGGAGCTAATGTTAATTCATTCTCTAAATACTTAGAAAATATAAGTGAAGAAGATGTTAAAAAACTTAATGAAGGTAAATTATCTATTACACTAAATGGAACTAGTTACCATGTTGATAAAGATATGGTACTTGAAAGAATTATTTCTAAAGAAGGCTATCAAGCCGAGGTATCAAATAATTTATTTATTGTACTAGATACTACCCTTAATGAAGAATTAATTAATGAGGGACTTGCCAGAGAGACCATATCAAAAATTCAGCAAATGAGAAAAAATATTGGGCTTGATATAGTAGATAGAATTAACATTTGTTATGAATCTGATAAAACATATGAAGATAGCATTTCCGGTTTTAAGGAATTTATTATGTCAGAAGTTCTTGCAACTAAATTCACAAGTGAAAAAAATGATGGTGAAATATGTAACATTAATGGTTACGATGTAAAGATTAAGATAGAAAAAGTTTAATTTTTCTATCTTTTTTCTTAGAAAATATTGATTATTAGCGATTATAATGTTATAATACTATGGGTAAACGGAAGGGAGGTAGTAGTAATGGCAGTATCTGTTAAGAATAATAATGTTGATTATGGTATTAAAATGTTTAATGCCCAAGTAGCGAAAAATGGTATCCTTTCCAAAGCAAGAGAGAGAGCAAACGGTTATAAGAAAAAGGGAGTTAGAATCCGTGAAGAGAAGAAACAAAATACTATTAACTCAAGAAGAAATAGCCGTAAAAAAGGTTATTAGGGAGGTATTATGAAACTTATAGATAAAATAAATGAAGATATTAAGACTTATATGAAAAACAAAGATACTTTAAGATTAAACGTTGTTAGAATGGTTAAATCTAGTATACAACTTGAATTAATAAATAGTAAGAAAGAAACTCTAGAGGATGACGAAGTTATTAATATTATAAGTAAACAAATAAAAATGCGTAATGATAGTATTTCCGAATTCAAAAAAGCTTCTAGAGATGATTTAATTAAAAGTTATGAAGAAGAAATTAAAGTATTAAAAGAGTATATGCCAAAAGAACTTTCAGAAGAAGAGGTAATAAGTATTATTGATGAAGCAATTATTTCTACCAAGGCTACTTCAATTAAAGAAATGAAAGTAGTTATGAAGGAAGTGACTCCTAAGGTTAGAGGAAGATTCGATATGGCTACGGTTAGTAACATCATTAAAAGTAAGTTAAATTAATAGCATGAATAATGCTATTTTTAACTATAGGCTAACTTTTATTATTTATCATGATTTTATGATATAATTTACTTAAGTAGGAGGTAGCAGTATGAGAGAACTTGAAGTTGTACCTGGAATAGGTACTAAAACTGTTTCAATGTTAAATAGTATTAATATTTATAGTGCTGAAGAGTTAATTAGGCATTATCCATTTAGATATGAGATTCTAAAAAGAAGTGATGTACAAAATTTAAGTAGTCGTGATAAGGTTGTTATAGATGGTGTTTTAGAGGGACAACCTACTAATATTTATATATCAGATGAAATGAAGAAGATTATATTTAGAATTAATACAGGAAAAGTTATTTTAAATATTGCCGTTTATAATAAACCTAAGTTATATAAGGAACTTAGTTATGGACAACTTGTTACGGTTATTGGTATTTATGACCGGAGTAAGAATACCATTATTGCAAACGAAATTCTTTTTAAGGGTCTTCCTCCAAGTCCTAGAATAGAGCCTATTTATTTTTTACCAGAGTTTATCTCTGAAAAACTATTTAATAGATATGTAATGTCCGCTATTTCTTTAGATTATGCCCAAGATAATTTTTTACCAGATGTTATTATAAATAAGTATAATTTTTTAGATAAAAATAGGTCTTTAAACGAACTACATAGTCCTACAGACGTTGTTTTACTTAAAAGATCCAGACAGAGAATAAAATATGAAGAAGCTTTTATTTATCTAATGAAAGTTAATTATTTAAATAAGTTAATTAATGATAGTGCTTATAATATTAAGAGAAATGCTATTTCTGAAGACTTTTCTAATTTTATTAATGATAAGTTTATAAATGTTACTGAGGAAGGCAAAAGAATTATTAAAGAAGTATGTGATGATATCTCAAATAATAAAAGAACATATAGACTTCTTGAAAATTCTTCCTTTATAAGTGATGCTGTTGTAGCAGGCCTATACTGTAATTTCTTGTCCGGCTGCAGTGCAGTAGTTACCTCTTCTGATGACTGTACATTAGAAAAAAGTTTCATGTATTTTTCAAAATTATTCAAAGGTTATAACATGAATATTTCCTTTGTTTCTAATAGTACTAGTGATGATGTTAGAGAAAAGATTCTAAGTGATTATAAATTTCATAAAATAGATTTATTATTTTGTAATAGTAAATATATTTCTGGGGATATTTCATCTAATAATTTAGGTCTTTTAGTTACAGATCTAGATAGTAGATTTGATGTAATTAAGACTGTTGAATCAATTCCTGATATCTTAATTGTAAGTAAACTAAGTATTCCTTTTAATTACGGAGTTAATCTTTATGGTGACATTAGTATTTCGTATTTGTTAGATAATACTTATAATAAAGTTTCAAAGACTTGCCTAGAGAAAGATATTAACGTTATTTCTGAAGAAATTCAGAATGTTATTAATCTATCTAAAAAGATTTACGTTATTTTCCCTATGCTTAGATACAGAATGAAAGATTATGATGATTCTTTTAAACTATTTGATAATTTATGTAAGAATTTTAGTGATGAAGTAAAAATTCTAGAGGTATTTGAATTTCTGGATAACGAGGAATTTATAAGGACAGTAAATGAATTTAATAAGAGTGATTCCTGTATCCTTGTGTCATCATTTGATATTTCTAATATGCTTGATACTGATGATGTTGATTTAGTAGTGGTTTTTGATGCTAATTTATTTAGCTTATCTTCCCTTGATTATATACGAAAAGTAGTAAATAGTAATATACTTCTTGTATCGAAAGAAGAAAGTACCGGCTTGAAATATTTAGAAAGGATTCCTGATAGTCTAAGTATTAGTAATTATGAATTTAATTATAGGTATGATAAATGTTTAATAGATGTTAAAGGGAGTAGAGAGATGGATTTTAGCTTGTTTAGTTTAACTAAAGATTATAATATTTTCTCTCGGGTAAAAGAAGATATATGTGCTAATTATGATGAAATTTATGGTGATGATAAGTATATAAAAGATTTATTTTTGAAACTAGGAGTTAAGAATAGTATATTGTAAAAATTATTTAGGTATTAGACACTTTACAAAAAGTTACTTTACACTTTTTAAAAAAATATGTAAAGTTTACGAAAATCACTTGCAAAATATCTAATTATGTATTATGATTATATTGTCATAAGAGATTATGACACACTCTCTACGACCTTTTGTAGGAGTGTTTCAACCAAAACCCCCTGAGAGAGCGAAAGCTCTCATTTTTTTTATATCATAAATTATATAAAAAAGAATAAAATTAATACTATCATTAGTGGAATATGGTCGAACCAACCTTAAAAGAATAGTATTTATGTATTTTATTGATGTTAAGAATAATAAACTGCAAAATATAATAATAGAGGTACTCAACCTAAACCATGAAAGAATTTTTTAAAAGTAAAATTGCACGAAATAGTATAGATGTCTTACCTAAAAAACTGTCATACCGTCACTCAACCAAATTTGTCAGTCACGACTGACAAATTAGAAAAGTGATAATGTCAAGATTTTTTTGTAGGTTTTTGCTAAAATATTTTTGTAGAAAAACCTACATTTTTATTTTAGCATTATCACTTAAATTGGGAAATAAATCAGATATATCACAGAAACTATATAGAGATATTCCTCTTATCTTTTTAAATGAGAAATATTTAAATCCTGAAACTGACAATATATTTATAACAAAAAAGCCAATTATTATGGGTGATACAATTGAATATTTAAGAAATATTGGTTTTAAGAAAATAAATATTGTTGATGAAAGAGTATTATATTTTGATTCGGAATCTTATGAACAATTAAAAAGTTATATAGATTCAATTGATTTATCATTACCATTTTTAAATTATTTAGAAACAAATGTTGTTGATCAATGCAATTTAAATTGTAAATGATGTGCCCATTTTTCAAATATTTATGATAATAATTATGTTGATTTGGTTGATTATGAACGTGATATAAAATTAATATCACAAAAATTTAATGTCTATTACTTTAGAATTTTAGGAGGAGAACCACTATTACATCCTAATTTTTCGGAATTATTAAATATTTCAAGGAGAATATTACCAAACACTAAAATTGTAGTAGTATCAAATGGTTTATTGTTAGATAAGCTAGATGAGAAAGTAATTAAATCATTTGTAGATAACGACATAATAATATCTATTTCCTTATATGAACCTACAAGCAAAAAAATAGACAAAATATTAAGTATATTAAATGCTAATAAAATTACGTATTTGATAAATGATGATTTCTTTAGTCCGATTGAACCAATAAAAAAATTTCAAACTAGATTAACATTAGAAAATAATAACAATGGCGATAAAGTAAGTAAAGAATGTATTGGAAGATTTTGCAGATTTTTGAGAGATGGAAAAATAGCAAAATGTTATTACCCTTTATTGATAGAAATTTTAAATAGAAGATATGGTACAAATTATGTTGTTTCAAGAGATGATTACATAGAATTATCAGACATATCTAGTGGTTGGGATGCTATAAAAAAGTTAAACAATTCCACTCCATTTTGCAACTATTGTGGTGAGAGTATAACAGAATTTGACTGGGAAGGTTATCATAAAAACGATAAAGAAACCGATGGATATGTTTTAAGAAAGAAAAAGTAGTTTTTACTAATATAATTAGGTTAAAAATATGATATAATTATATTAGTTTAAAAATAAAAATAAGAAAGTGAGGAAAGATAGATGAAAGAATTTAAACAATTAGGGGCTTATGGTTTAGTTATTCAAGACGGTAAAATTTTACTTATTAAAAAATTTGGAGGTCCTTATGATGGAAAACTAGATTTACCAGGTGGAACAATAGAGTTTTGTGAAAGACCAGAAGATGCTTTGAAAAGAGAGCTAATGGAGGAAGTTGGTATAGAGGTAGTTGATTGTCAATTATTTGATGCCGATTCCGTTGCTTTTGAATGGCAATTTAAAGAAGATATTTTAGTGAAAGTACACCATACTGGTATTTTCTTTAAAGTTTCAAATTACAATAATGAAATTAAGAAGGAAGTAAAAGTAGATGAAGTAAATGATGATTCACTTGGTGCAGAGTTTCTTGATATTGATAAATTATCTAAAAAAGAATTATCTGCCATCGCTATAATGGAATTAGAAAAATTAGGGTATAAACTTAATTAAAAAAAAGTCTAATAAGTACATAATCTTGCTTATTAGACTTTTTAAATTCAACTACCCATTCAACTACCCAAAGGATAATTTTTAGATAAATTTAGATAAATTTTAATAAATTATATATTGTGTTTTTTCTTAAAAAATAAAGAAAAATTTAAAAATTAAATTTAGGAGTACGTGATTTGAGTTTGCCCCCTGAGAGAGCGGAAGCTCTCATTTTTTTTATATCATAAATTATATAAAAAAGAATAAAATTAATACTATCATTAGTGGAATATGGTCGAACCAACCTTAAAAGAATAGTATTTATGTATTTTATTGATGTTAAGAATAATAAACTGCAAAATATAATAATAGAGGTACTCAACCTAAACCATGAAAGAATTTTTTAAAAGTAAAATTGCACGAAATAGTATAGATGTCTTACCTAAAAAACTGTCATACCGTCACTCAACCAAATTGGTCAGTCACGACTGACAAATTAGAAAGGAAATGTTAAACTTTTAATATTTTTTTAAAATGCAACTTTTTCATTTTGAAATGATTTCTTTGTAATTCAATTGCAATTTGAGATATATCCATTTCTTTATTTAAACAATTTTCAATAATAGTTCTAATTTCTAAAGCAAAATAAGTATTTGTAATTTTCTTTTTCAAAATAATACCCTCTATTTAACGAGTAATTATTTATCCATTAAATTATAGTTTATTACCTTAAGATAAGTATATCTCAAAAATTATAAGAAAACTAAAAGAACACCAACTTATAAAGTAATGCTTTATTTTCTCAATTAAGGAAAAAATTTACAAATTACCAAAAAGTTTACAAATAATTAATTATATGATAAAATATACAAAAAAGGAGTATTTTAATGGAATATAATAAAAATTTAGAACAAATAGAAGAAGTAAAATATTTAGTTCAAGAAAACACCAAAAGATATAGATTAATAATGAAATTCTTATTTGGTAAATATGAAGAAGCAGAATATTGGCTATATAAAGAAGAAATATATAATGAAGTAAGAAAAAACATTATTGATTATACTATAGAAGAATGTGACAGGGACTTAGAATTCTTATTAAATAATGGTTCATTAACAAGACTACAAGATACACAAAATATAAATACCATAAATGATTTTAAGTTTCATAACTTCCGTTATCAAATGACTGATAAAGCAGTAATAATAGAAAGAATGACAATAGAATTAGAAGAAATCGAAGTAAAAGTAGCATCACTTGAACCAAGACTATTTGAAAGAATAAAAAGTTTAATTAAAAAACTTACTGATATCTATGACTTAGAAGAAAATCAAATATATGAATTATGGATAGATATAAATAGTGATTTTAAAACTTTAAATGAACATTATCAAGATTTTTTAAAAAAATTTCATGAAGCTAAAACAGAAGAATTATTACAAAGTGAAGCATTTTTAGAATTTAAAAGTAGCGTAATAAACTACATAAATGATTTTATAAACAGTTACATAAAAAATTCTACCTTAATAAAAAATTATTTATTATTAATTGATGAAGAAAAAACAAAATATTTAATGGATACATTAATTTCTCATCAGAAAAAAGCTCCAAAAATATCTCCTGAATTCGATTATGAAAAGTTAAGAAAAGTAAACTATGGAAAATGGCAAAGTTTAAGAAAATGGTTTGTATCAACAAATACCCCAAGTGAGGGAGAAAGACTACTCGAAGCAACTCAAAAAGTTATTCAAAAAATTTATAAATATGCTAGTTCTTTAATAGAACTCCACGGAAACATGATAAATAGAAAAGAAGAATATAAACATATATGTCATTTGTTTGATAATTTAGAAAATGTTGAAAACGCACATAAATTATCATCAGCAATTTTTGGAATACTTATAACTAATCATTACAAAATGTCAGGAATGGCAAATACTGATTCACTAATAAAAAGTTATGATGTTATGCCACTTGAAATACCTTTAAATACTATAGTAAAAGAATATAAAATGAAGAAAGAAACTTCACAAATAATAGATAAATCAAAAGAAAAAGAATTAATATTAAAAGAAGTAAGAGAAAAAGAATTATTAAGAAAAGAAAAAATAAAAAACTTAATAAAATCAGGTAAAATAGTTTTAGATAATGAAATAAATTTAGATGAAGTTGAAAGAAGTTATGTTCTAGATTTAATTGAAAAATGGAATGGTACATCTAGTAAAGAATCAGAGTTTGGATATAAATATTCTATTATAAACGAAACTAATAATAAATGTAAAATCTTTTCTCCCGATGGTGTATTTGAATTAAACAAAAGAACAATATTAATTGAAGTAGGTGAAGAAAATGGATAATAGTATAGAAAAAGAAATGAAAGCACTATTATATAATTTTTGGATAACCAAAGACCAAGAAAAAGATTTATATTATCAAATAAAAAGTAATCAAAATAAAATAAAAGACTTTATTTCTAAAAATCTAGGAAGTAATTTAATAATACATGATAGATTTATAAAACTAGAAAAAATTCCAACAATAGTAAAAACAAATGCCAAATTAAATAATTTTACTAGTGTATTAGAATATGTGATACTTTTAGTAATGTTATTGTTTCTTGAAGATAAAACAAGAGGAGACTACTTTATATTATCAGATTTAATAGACTATGTAAAAAATACTTCAATAACATTAGAACTAACCCATGTACCAGATTGGAATAAAGTTCAAGATAGAAGATGCTTATCAAACGTAATATCATTACTTGAAAATTTACAAATTATAAAAATAAAAGATGCAGGAAAAATATCATTTATAGATAGCATTGAAGCAGAAGCATTATATGAATCATTAGGAACCTCTAACTATTTAATGAGAATGTTTGATAATGATATAAATGACTTAAAAACACCTGAAGACTTTATAAAAAACGAATTTATATCACAAGATGAAGCCAAGGGAGATATAAGAAGATACAAAGTATTTAGAAATATTTTATATACACCCTCAGTTTCTTCAAAGGATATAACAATAAATGAATTAGATTATATAAAGAAAAATCGTAATTATATAAAATCTGAAATAGATAAAAATTTAAATATGGAAGTAGAAATAACTCATAATTTAGTAGTATTATATGATGAAGAAAGTAATACGGAAAAAGATAATTTTCCTAATAGTAAAAAATTAACAGATATAGTATTAATGATAAATAATAAATTATTAAATGAAATAAATGAAGGTAAAATATTATTAGATAATTTCGAAGTCGCCACAATAAAAGAAGATTACTTTGAAAACATAATAAAAGAAATAAAGAAAACAAAATATACATATATTGGAAAAACATTATCGAAGGAAACAGATAGAAAATTTTATGAAATGATACTAGAATATATGGAAAAATATAATTTTATAGAAAAAAATAATGATGAAATAATAATATATCCAACAGTATCAAGGTTGATAGGAAAAACAAAAGATATTGAAGAAGATACATTAAAGCAAATAAGTTTATTTGGAGGTAGTAATGAATTATAAAGTAACAAGAATAGGATTATTAAACTTTTGGTATTTTGATGATGAAGAATTTAATTTTTTTGATGGTAAACTCTTATTAAGAGGTGGTAATGGTAGTGGTAAATCAGTAACAATGCAATCATTTATTCCATTAATACTTGATGGAAATAAAATGCCAACAAGATTAGACCCATTTGGTACCAAAGAAAAAAAGATTGAAGATTATTTACTAGGTCCATCAGATGGCGAGCAAAAAGATGATGCAATTGGGTACTTATATATGGAAACATATAATAAGGAAAAAGATAAATATATAACAATAGGTATGGGCTTACATGCAAGAAAAGGAAGACCAACTGATTTCTGGGGCTTTGCCTTAAAAGATGGCAGGAGAATAGGAATAGATTTTCAGTTATATAAAAGTTATAATACCAAAGTATTAATGACAAAAAAAGAATTAAAAGCAAATATTGGAGTTAATAATGCTTTTGTAGAAACAACAAAAGAATATAAGACTCTAGTAAATAACTTATTATTTGGCTTTAATGATTTAGATTCATATGATGAATTTATAAATGTTTTATTACAATTAAGAAGTTCTAAACTATCAAAAGACTATAACCCCACAAAATTAATGTCTATATTAAGTAGTGTACTCCAACCATTAACCGAAGATGACATAAGACCATTATCTGAAGCTATTGAAGATACAAATAAAACAAAAGAAAAGATAAATACCTTAAATAATAATATAAAAGATTTATCAAACTTATCAAAAGCATATCAAAACTATAATGAAATAAATTTATATAATAAGGCTTCCTCAGTATTAGAAAGTAAAAATATAGTAAAAAATAAAGAAAAAGAAATAGAAAATAACAACCAAAACATAATACAAATGGATGAAAGATTAAAAGAAATTGAAGAAAAAATAACATTATTAGACCAAGAATTAATAGAAATAACAACCAAATTATCAAGTATAGACAATAAAGATTTAAAAGATTATACAGAAAAACTAAATGAATTAAAAATAGAAATTAATAAAGTAGAAAATACAATAAATAAATTTAAAGAAAAACTAGAAAAAAGTATAGATAAAGAAAGAGACTACCAAAATAAAATTAAAGAAATAGATGACAAAATATATCGTAAAGAAAGAGAAATAACAACTCTATTAGAAGACATATCATCCTTAAATGAAGAAGTAAAAATTCCTGACATAAATAGTTGTATAAATACCAAAGAAATTAATTTTGATTATTTAGAGGACAGAATATTAAAATACAAAAATAAAATTAATCAAATAAAAATCAAACTAGAAGAAAAAGAAAATCTTGAACTAAATTTAAGTAAACTTGAAGAAGAAAATCTTGATACTAAAAAAGAATTGGACAAGAAAGAACAAGAAAAGAAAAATAATATAAAACTTCTAGAAGAGGAAATAGACAACTTTAAAGATAAAATAAATTTATTAGATAATCAAAGTAAAGTAGTAAAATTAGAGTCTGAAAGAAAAGCAAAGATATTTGAATTAATAAATAATTATAGTGTAGAAAATTATATCAAAGCAAAAGAAGAATATCAAAAAGAAATAAAATACTATGAAACAAGAACTATTACCGAAAAAACAACCTTAGAAAATAAAATAGAAACTGAAAATAAAGAATTAAGAATTTTAAATGATGAATTACAAGTATTAAAAGAAACAGATGAACTAGAATATCTAGAAGAAGAATTAACTAAAAATTCAGAAGAATTACTAAAAGAAAAAAATATTCCATTTACTGTACTTTATAAAGTAATAGAATTTAAAGATAGTATTAATGAAATAGATAAAAATAAATTAGAAGAATTATTAATATCTATGAATATACTAAATGCCAAACTAGTACCAAGTAAATATCTGAATGAAGTAAAAAATATAAAATCTATCTTTTTAAAGAAAGGTACCCCAAAGAAACATAATCTTTTAGAATATTTTAATATAATAGATAATGACATTATTAAAAAAGAAGAAATAATAGATATTTTATCAAGTATAAGTATAAATAAAGAAGATAATATTCATATAAGCCCAAATAGTTATGAATTAGATTTCTTAATCGGATACCCTTCAGAAAAATATCAAAGTAAATACATCGGAATAACTAAAAGAAAAGAAGAACACATGCGTCAAATTATATCTAAAGAAAAAGAAATTGAAGAAAAAGAAAAAATAATAAATAACTATCAAAATATATTAATAAGAGTAAAAGATAAATTAAATGATATTTATGAAATGTCTTCTAGTTTTCCAAATAATAATCTTTTAGAAGAAATAAATACAAATATAACAAAAATAATAACATTAATAGATTTAATATTTGAAAGAAGTAAAAAAATATCTGAAGAAGCAAGTAAAATAAATAATGATATAAAAATAAAAATAGAGGAAATAAATAAGATAAAAGAAAATATAAATATACCACTTAATTTATCAAGTTATAAGAATGCTTTATTACTAGTAGAAGAATTATCTAAAAATATACTAACTCTAAAAAACAATATTGAAACAAAAAATACTTATAACGAACAAAAAACAAGTAATGAACAATCATTAGATAGTGTTAAAGAAGAAATAGAATATCAAAATGGAGAATTATTAGATAATAACAAGATACTAGGAGAATTAACAAGTAAAGAAAAAGCCATCGAAGAAATACTATCAAATAAAGATTATCAAAAACAAATCGAAGAATTAAAAAGATTAACTAAAAGATCAAAACAAATTCCCGAAGAAAATAATCTTCTCCGCGAAGAAAAAGGAATGTTAGAAAGTAAAAAAGAAACACTAAATACCACATTAAAAGAAAATCAAGAAATTCTATTTAAAGAACAATTAAAATTAGAATTAAAAGAAAATATTTTAGAAAAAGAATATAACTTAAATTATGTATATCAAGATGAAGAATTAAATATAAATAAAATTATTACAGATTTAAAAAATAGAGAAAATAGTGATATAACAAGAGCTTTTGAAAACTATATAATGGCATTTAATAATTATAAACAAAGTTTATTGGATTATCGCCTAGCCACAAAAGAAATATTTAATAATAATGAAGAATTAATTATTGCATATAAAGATAAAGGTCTAGAAGATAAAGAAATACTTGAAATATTAAATATAATGAATAGACAAGATTTAGAAACAACATATCAAGGAAAAAAATTAAATATTTATGAATTAACAACTTGCCTAAAAGAAGCCATTGAAGAAAGCGAAAACTATATAACTACTCAAGAAAGACACTTATTCGAAGATATTTTATTAAAAACAGTAGGAAATAAAATAAGAGATAAAATAGAATCTTCTAGCCAGTGGGTAAAGAAAATGAATGATATAATGCGTCAAACACAAATAGATAGTAATCTTTCATTTGAATTAGAGTGGAAAAGTAAAACAGCTTTTACCGAAGAAGAATTAGACACCAAAGAAATAGTTAGATTATTCAAAATAGATGCAGGTCAATTACCTGATAGTGATAATCAAAAGTTAAGGCAACATTTCCAAAGTCAAATAAACAAAGAATTAGAATTTAATGAACAAGCAAATGATAGTTATTCTAATATAATATTTAAAGTTTTAGATTACAGAAATTGGTTTGAATTTAAATTATACTATAAGAGAAAATCAGGCGAAAAGAAAGAATTAACAAACAAAGTATTCTCAATATTAAGTGGTGGAGAAAGAGCCAAAAGTATGTATGTTCCACTTTTTGCAGCAGTCTATGCTAAATTATTAAATGCTGCATCTTCATCACTAAGATTAATTGCTTTAGATGAAGCATTCGCCGGAGTAGACAATGTAAATATTAGGGAAATGTTTAATATCTTATCAAAATTAAACTTAGATTATATCCTAACATCTCAGTCTCTATGGGGAGACTATGATACAATTAATGACTTATCAATCTGTGAACTTATAAAAGATGAAATACACAAAGCAGTAGCAGTTAGACATTATCGTTGGAGCGGAAACCAATTAGAAATATTAGAAAAAAGTGGTATATATGAATAATATAAGTAAACAATTAGCAGCCTATCTAAAAACTAAAAAAGGCTTAACAAGATTAATGAATAAATTAAAAGAAAAGTATATAGCACTTTCTCGACCAAGTGGCACAGTAATTATTAATAATATAACTGAGGAAGAAAGTACAGATATAAGTAATTTATTAGGTAAAAGAATTAAAAAAGAAGATAACCTAAAAACATCATTTAAAGAAATAACTAAAAAAATAAACCAAGGAAAATATAATGGATTTAATTGGGAAGAATTACTTTATGCTTATTTTGAAGAAAAATTAATAACTAAAAAAGAACGAAATTTAAATAAACAAGAAGAGGAAAATTGTTTCTATCAAAAATTATATAAGAAAAATAAAGATAAGAAATATGTAGAAGTTTTAAAAAATATAATAGAAAAAGATGACATAATAATAAAAACAGTTAAACAAAAATATAATAAAAATAAAAATGCCTTGCAAGAAGAACTTGAAAATATATTACTATTATTAGATAGTATTCCAACAACTCCAACTTCCTTAGCAGTCTATTCTTCAATAACCGGTAATCCCCACTATCTAGATTTAAATAAAAGTACAAGTACATTTTTTCTTAAAATATTATCTAGAATAAAAAATATAGAATTTGAAGATAAAAATGAAGTAAAGATTAATATATTATCCGAAATAAATGTGTATACTGATCCAGTATCTAATTATGTAATAACATATAAATTAATAGGAAACACTATATTAAATGAATTAAATAAAAATAATGAAGTAGTTAACTTAAATTTATTAAATGTAAAAAACTTAGATAAACTAAGTACAGAAAGTAAAGAAGTATATGTATTTGAAAATCCATCAATGTTAACATCATTAATGAATCTATTTGTTCCAATAATAATTACATCAGGAATACCAAATCTTTCTTTATATACCATATTGCAAAAATTAGAAGAAAGTAATATCAAAATATATTATAATGGTGATTTTGATCCAGAAGGATTATTAATCGCGGAAAAACTAAAATTAAGATTTCCTAAAATTAAATTATTTTGTTATGATATAATAGATTATAATAATGCTAAATCAAAAGAAAAAATATCAAGTAGTAGATTAAAAAAACTAGATAATATTAATATTGAAGAACTACAAAATATTAAGAAAATATTACTAGAAAGTAAAATTTCAGCATATCAAGAACAAAATTTAGACAGAATTAGGGAATATATAGTAAATCTGATGACTAAATGAAAAAAGAATAATTATTAATAATATTATAGTATAAATCATAAGAAATATATATAATAAAATGGTAAGGAGAAATTGATATGACAAGCAAAGGATATGTGAATGATTTATTTAGACAACTCGAAAAGGTAAATGAAAAATTAGATAAAGCAAATGATACGATTTCTAGATTATCATTTACAATTTCTATACAAATAGATGAAATAAAGAAATTAACTAGGCAACTGGAAAAATCTAATAAAGAAAAAGAAGAATTGGTTTTAGAAATAGAAAGATTAAAAAATAACAACAAGAAAAATAGTTCTAATTCATCAAAACCATCAGGTACAAATGGATATAAGAAAGTAGTAACAAATAATCGTGAAAAGTCAAATAAGAAATAAGGAGCTCAACCCGACCATAAGGGAACAACTTTAACAAACAAAAAAATAGAAGAATTAATATCAAATGGAGAAATAGACGAGATAATAGAAGTTGAAGAAAATAAAAATGAGTTTAATATAAATTTAAAACCAGTTATAAAATACGAATACGATATTCAAATTAAAAGAATAGTTACAAAACATATAATTTATCCTGATACTAAAACAAATATTAATTATTATCCAGTAACTTATGGGAAAAATATAAAAGTAATACAATGTATATTAAACCAAAAATATATGTCATTAGATGAAATACAATCTTTTATATATGATACGACTAATAATAATTTATTAACATCAAAAGGCTCTTTTTATTCTTGGAATAAGGAAATATACAACGCTTTATCTATTACTGAATATGCACATATACAAGAACAACTAATGAATGCTTTAATAGTTCACGTAGATGAAAGTCCAATTAAAATAAATGGCAAACAATACTATTTGCATAATATTTCTGATGGACTTCATACATTACAATATGTAACCGAACACAGAAGTAAAGATTCAGTTGATGAGTTTGGTTTTCTTAAAAAGTATAAAGGTATAATAGTTCATGACCATTATATAATGTATTATAATTATGGAGCAGATAATGCAGAATGTAACGTTCATGTATTAAAATATTTGAATGCGGTAAGTGAATTTACAAATCATAAATGGTCAAACGATTTAAAAAAATTACTTTTAGAAATGAAAGATTTAAAAACAAATTCCTATAAAAAAGAGGAAATAAGTTTGATAAATAGATTAATAAAATATTATCACAATCATTTATTGTTTTTAAGAAAAACCTTTGTTCCTTTTTCTAATAATAGAGCTGAATCAGATTTAAGAGGAATTAAAATAAAACAGAAAAATGGAAAGTTTAGAAGTGTTGAAGGTGCTAATATTTATGCGGTAACTAAGAGTTGTATTTCTACTTATATTAAAAATGGAGTTAATATATTTGATGCTTTAAATTCTCTTTTAAATGGCAATCCTAAATTAGTTTAAAAACAGATAGAAAAAATTATCTCTACCTGATTTTTTACGTGTCTAGTCTAAACTGTAACCTTAAATAGAACAAATATTCATAAAAATATTGTCATTTATCATATTTTATTGTATAATATCCATTGAGGAGTGACTATATATGAATAAATTATATTATATAATACTGGGTATATTACTTACAGTTATTATAAGTATGGGAAGTATTCTTGTATACCGTAGTCTTACTGAAAAGAGTGATAAAACACTAGAAACTACTTCTTATAATGCGTCTAAAGAATCAAATACTCTTGAGGAGGGTACTAATAACATAGATTATTCTAAAGAATATCCCGAAGAGGTTAAGACTGATTATGATAAAGAGATGATTAATTATTTTTCTAATGCTAAAGAGGAAATTAATAGTTATAATAATACTTCTAATTTTGATAAGGTAAAGTCTAAAGGCAAAGAATATTTTATAACTATGGCAGATTTTCTATTTTATGATAAAGATATAAAAGGGGTATATCTTAAGGATATATCTGAGGGTACTAAAGAGGTGTTATGGAAGATATTTACGGAGATAGATAGTGTTATTATAAAAGTGTATCCTGATTATAAGGATGATTTATCATCATCATATAGTATGATTAAAGATGTAAGTGCTACTAGTTTTAATAAAGCTTTAGAAGTTATTAAAGAAACTATTGGGGAAGATAACTATAATAAAGGGGTAGATATTAAAAATAGTGCTAAGGAGAAAACAAAGAATACTTATAGTAGGGCTAAAGAGAGTATAAAGAATTGGTATGAAAAGTTTAGGGAGGATAATTCTAATGAATAAAGTGGATGTTAATAATTTAAAGGGAGTCTTTGACTATGTTGGAAGTGAAGAGATAATTAGAAATAAGATAAGACAAACTTTGAGAGAGAATTTTGAGTTATATGGTTATACACCATGTGATAGTTCTGTTTTATATAATTATGATTTACTTGCATATAAGTATGATAATGATGCAGAAATATTAAATGAGATGTATACTTTAACTGATCAGGGTAATAGGCATTTAGCTTTAAGATATGATCTTACTATGCCATTTTGTAAGATAATATCAGCTTCTAAAAGATTACGTTTACCTTTTAAGCGTTATGAGATGGGGAAGGTATTTCGTAATGGTCCGGTTAAACCTGGTAGGAATAGAGAGTTTTATCAATGTGATATAGATGTAGTAGGTATAGATAATAGATATATAGAGTTAGAGCAGATGCAACTTGTTGTAGATATTTTTAATAGTTTAGGGATAGATATTATAATTAAATGGAATAATCGTAAATTAATGACTGGTTTATTAAAGGAATTAAATATAGATACTTCTAAACATGAGAAGTGTATACTTATATTAGATAAAATAGAAAAGATAACTAGAGATGAGTTAATTAAAGAGTTTATTAATATAGGTTTAACTGAAAGTGAGTCAACTGATTTAATTAAATTATTTAATTTATCAGTAGATGAGTATAATAATAGATTTAAGGATACTAATAATGAGATATTAAAGGAAGGTTTAGAGGAAGTTAATGATATAAATAATAGTATTATAACTTTAGGACTTAGTGATAATACTATGTTTACTCCTTCTTTAGCTAGAGGGTTATCTATTTATACTGGTATAGTTTTTGAGTTTTTTGATAAAAAGAAGAGACTTACATGTAGTCTTGGGGGTGGGGGAAGATATAATAAGATTATTACTGAGTTTATTAATGATGGTAATATATACCCTGCGGTAGGTTTATCATTTGGTTTAGAGCCTATATATGCTATACTTAATACAGAGACTTCAAAGAGTAGTTTGACCACTGTATATATAGTACCAATGGATACGGAAACAGAGTCTTTGGAGATAGCTAGAGTACTTAGAAGAAATGGTATTAGTGTAGAGGTTGAATTGAATAAGAGAAAAGTTAAAAAGTGTTTTGAGTATGCTTCAAAAGAGAGTATTAAATATGTTCTAGTGGTAGGATCTTTAGAGTTACAAGATAATTTATATACTCTTAAAGATATGGAGAAAATGGAGCAATATAAATTATCTTTAGAGGAGATTATAGACAAAGTAAAAAAGCCTTAGGTTAGGCTTTTTTCTATTAATTATTTTCTTTTTTTCTTAAGAAATATACGCTAGTTCCTAGTATAGTAACTGTTATAAACATTATACCAACATAATTTAAGATAGAGTCTCCAGTTTTTGGATTAACTACTTCGTTATTTACTGTAGGATTGTTATATGTTACTGCATAACTAGAAAATTTATTTGTGAAGATATAGATCATATTGTTTTCTTCATCAATAAAGAATGTACCATCTTTATATTCGCTATCATTTTTTGGCATTTCTTTTAGTTTAGTAAATGTGCTTACTGCGTCATTGTGATAACGACTTATACCAATGTTAGTTTTACCATCTAAATTGTAAGAAAGAGCTAACATAAGAACATCATCTGTCTCAGCGATTTCATCATTATTATAACTAAGAAGAATGTCAATAAAGTCATAGTTATCTGCTTTAACTTCGTTTTTAATAGCATCGTGTTCATCAGTTGCTTCTTCGTTAGTACCAATTATCATAACAACATCATTGTTTGGAGATACTTTTTCTAGACCTTTAACTGCAACATCTGGAGCATTTTCTCCTACGAATACTATTTTATTTCCTGGGGCTAGAGCATTAATATCAACAGTAGTATCTTTAGTTACTTCAACATATTTACTAATACTTTCAAAGTTACCATTTAATACTAATGTATAAACACCTTTAGCAACTTTATTAAAAATATAGTCACCGTTTGCGTCTACTACAGATGTTTGTAATAATTTAGAACCTTGTTTCAATTGAACAACAGCTCCTTCAGCAACTCCGATTGCTTTACCCATTACTTTAAATGTTCCTTCTTTAACATCTATTTTCTTAACAAGAACATTACCTTCATTATCAATATATGATTTGTATCCAGGTTTAAGTACTGATGAGATATCTCCAGTGTATATACCTCCTGATACAATACCAGGTATTTTAGAAGTTAATTCCCCAGTTAAAACAAGGGTAGGTTCTTCATAGTTTGGAGTAAATGTTCCACCATTAATTTCTATTTTATTAACTGCAGTATCATCTCCAGTTACAATGTATTCTAAGATATTAGAATAGTTTTTAGAAATAAATTTACCATCATTAATATATAGTTCTATATTTCCATAGTACTCTTTATTTCCTTCGATTTGAATAGTAGCTCCACTTGGATTCATACCATTATTATATTCTTTTGGTAATTCTACTTTTTTACCGTTAGCAGTATATGTACCACCGTTAATAGTTATTTTACCAGATTTAATACCAATAGCAGAACTATTAGCGACTACTGTAGCATTACCAATTGTCCATTCACCATTACCAGCAGCATAAAGTCCAATATCATCACTCTTAATACTAGCTCCATCTAGTATATTAACTACTGGACCATTTTTATGTTTTATACGTCCTAGAATAGTAATACCATTTTCTACTGCTTCAATTTTACCAGCAAATGTAACTTTAATACCATATCCATTATTAGACTTATTACCAGAATCTTGATATAAGGCAATACCATGTTTACCAATTACTGTAACATCTTTTTCTACATTTAAAACAGAATAGTCTTTATCTATGGGATCTTTATATCCCCATACGTTTAATGCTGTATGTGTTTCATGAGAAATAGTACCTTTACCAGTGATTGTTAAACTACCACCATATACTGTAATAGATCTATATTTTCCCTCCTCTCCACTACTATCTAATGCAGGATCAATTGTAAGATTATAGTTATTCATATTTAATGTTAATGATCTACCATTATCTACTAGTAGCCTGTCTCCAGAGTGTGTAACGTTAGCAGTTAACTTAATTACATCTCCGGATTTTGCTTTTTTGAATGCATCTACTAAAGTAGCATCATCTTTTACTTCAATAGTAGCAGCACTAACTGTTGGTACATAGAATATAAGTGCTACCATTGCTATTACAAATAGCATTCTTTTTTTCATAACTTTCCTCCTCCTTTTTTTTATGAACGTAGAGTAGCTATTATTATCTCTACTATCTGCATTATAGCATAAACTACATATTTTTACAATATATTTTAGGGGATTTACATAAAAAATATGATAAATATGTTTAATAGATGAAAATTCATAAAGATGTTAGAGTTAAATAGTCATAACTTTAGATATTTTTATGACTCTTTTGATATATTTATGTTATCTTATAATAAAGAAGAAGTGATGTAAATAGAGTTTATAAGTCTATATTAGATTGTTATAGAAAAATGAAAATAATAAAAATATAAAAGAGTTTATGTCCAATTTATCATAAACTCTTTTAATAATGTCAAGTCAAATGTAAAAAAAATAAACTTTTCTGCAAAAAATATTGACTATTGATTAAATATATAATATTATTAATTAGGAAGTCTAATATAGTTAGGCTAGCCTATCATTTCAGGGGAAACTTGGAAAGGTAGGTGATATTATGAATAAAAAATTATTTATATTAAAATTATTTAATAGAATAATTGTTATTCTTGTTAATATTACCATTTTGATTACTATTTTAGTAATTTGGTTATATAAAAGACCTTAACTATTTGATTAGTTAAGGTTATCTCAATAAATAAGGCTAGCCTAACTATAGGACTTCCTTTCTGTATATATTATACTCGATATTTAAAATAATATCAATATTTTTTACAAAAAAATTAAAAAAATACTTGAAACGTATAAAGATATATGATAAAATGTTTAATAAAGGAAGTAATATATTTTGACAAAGTCAAAATATATTAAGAAAGGAGCCCCTTATGAATAAATATTTTAAAGGACAATCATTAATACAAACATTTGTTGGGGGGGGGGGGGTGCAGTTATGCACCCATTAAAATAATTACCAATTTTGGTAAGAAAATAAGAATAAAAATAAAAGACTATGACAGTAAGAATACAGGAGTATTCTAGTTTGCCATGGTCTTTTTACATGTGTAAGAGAGGAAGGAAATATATATATGGAAGAAAGTAATAAAATAACTCCAAAACTAGCAGTAGTATCAGTATTAATTGCTACAGTATTAACAGGAATAAGTGTAGCTTTTGGTTATTTTTTGTGGACTAGTATGCAGAATACTGATATTAGTTTTACCGTAGAGGGGGCAATAGTACAGCTTAATGATGGAGCGGATATAATGGGAGCTAATCTAGTCCCTGTTAAGAGTTATACTAGTAATGGAGCAGTAAAGAAGAATATTGGCATTAAACTAAAAGAGGATGTAACTGATACAGTAACAGTTACTATGAAGTTAAATATTAACGAGATAAGTCAGTATCTAGCAATCTCTGACTTTAAGTGGACTCTAGTTAAGGATACTACTGTAGTAAGTGAGGGTACTTTTAATGGTAAGAGTAATAATGATGTTATAGAGCTAGTAACATTATCTAGTGATAATACAGATAGTAATAAGAAACTAACCACTATCTTAAGTAATTATATACTATATTTATGGATAGATGGTAATAATGCGAATGATAGTAATATGCAGAATCAAAGTTTTGATTTTACCCTAACAGTAGAGGGTACTAATTCTGCTTTAGGAAGATTTCCTGCAGCTAAGGTTATTGAAATGCTTGATGATGGAAGTAATGGGGACACTGGTAGTGGAGTATATAAAGTGGAACATGAGGCAATCGGGGCAGATGTAAGTGTTACTGGAGCAGTAATACCTGCCTCAACAGATTACAGATATTATGGAGCAAATCCTAATAATTATGTATGTCTAGACTTTGAGGGTAGTACTACATGTCCAGATAAGCATTTATATAGAATAATAGGTAGTATTTATGATGAGTTAGAGGGGACTAATAAACTTAAAGTTATAAAGGCAACAACTCTTAAAGCAGGGGATGG
>CAKOLT010000010.1 GCA_934096315.1 uncultured Bacilli bacterium | reverse complement strand
ATGGAAAAGTAGCAGTAATGTATCCATCTGATTATGGATATGCAGCGGGAGAGACATGTGCAACAGGGACTAATTTATCAGATTATTCAACAAGTGGTTGTAGGAATACAGATTGGCTATGGTATACATCTGATTTTCAGTGGTTATTGTCGCCGGATTCGTCCTTCACTTTCTATGCGTTCTATGTCGGCACGCCGGGCTTCGTCCACAACTACGACTTCTACATCAACTATGGGCGTTCTGTGCGGCCAGTCTTTAATCTGACATCTGACGTAATCATAGTAGGTGGAAGTGGAACTAGTTCAAGTCCGTATCAAATTACGAAGGGATAACCTAGTCATAAAAAATGTGCCTAGCAGGGAGAGTCCTACAGGCACGTGCAAGGGGAGGTAAATCATATAAAAGATAATATATATGATAATTAAGTAGATGGTGTATAATACGGTGTGTAAATTAATTAATAGTTTACTTACCGTTTTTTTGTGTTTAAGAAGGAGGAAAAATAAAAAATAGAAAATTTAAAATTAATTGACTATACTAAGAAAAGATTAGATGATATGTATATAATTATGTATGCTATTAAAAATGAATTAAATATGAATAAAGGAGAAATAATAGAAACTGTAGATGTTTATACTTTGGTGGGATTAAATAAAAAGGGAATAAGACAATTAGTTGGTATTTATCAAGATAGACCACTAAATAATAGATATTGGTTAGATGTAGCGGAATCATTAAAATCTAGGGGACTTAAAACTATATTGTTTCTTACTGTTGATGATAATAAAAATTTTAAAAGGTATGGTTACTTTTGTTGATTCACTTACTTATATAGTTCCTAAATTCTATAAGTATACATCTGAAAAAAGCTCAAGACAAGTATGTTCAAGAATAAACAGATTATTTATAGAAACATCTCTTAACGATTTCAAAAAAAGATTTAATGATTTTAAATCAGTGTATAATAATGTTATTCATAAAAAATTAATTGAAAAATATTTAAAAAATGTTGAAGGATATTATAAATACAGTTATAATATATTAAAGAAATATATGGTGTGATGCTACTGAATCTGCCTCATTTTGGACTATTGTTTTTGAAGATTTAAAGGAACGTGGTATAGAAGATATTTTATATTCTACTAGTGATGGCATTGCTGGCTTTCAAGGCTCATTAGAAACCACTTTTCCTAAGACTAAAAACCAAAGATGTGTTGTTCATTTAGCAAGAAATCTTTATAAGATATGTCCTAGAAAGGAAGCCTCTAATGTTATGCAGAACTTTAAAAAAATATACTCTGCCACTAATTTAGATGTTGCTAGATTAGAACTTGAGAACTTTAAACAAAAGTTTGGACACCTTCCTAAAGTTGTTGATAAAGTACAGTCTAATATGGTTTATTTGGAACAGCTATTTGAAGTGCCAGAAGAAATAAGGAAGGCTATATACACATCAAATGCTATTGAGTCTGTTAACTGTGCGTTAAGAAAAGTAACAAATGGTAAAGGTACTTTTATAACACTTGAGTCGGTATACAAACTTCTATATTTAAGAATAGAAGAGCTTCATCAAAAGTGGAAAAAGCCCATTCCAAATTGGAGTAAAATACAGTTACAATTAATTGAAATATATGGGGAATGTTATACTAAGTACCTTAATATATAAAAAAGACTAATATTGTAACAAAATATTAGTCATAGATCTTTGAAAATTGAAAAAATTGCAAAAAAAGTAAAAAAATTTACACACCACTATTGACAAGGTTACATCAATCTTTTTATTATTTTTCCATATTTAAATTTACAATTAAACAATTATTTGCTATAATTATGTTAAAGGTGGTAATAATGGAGTACAACATAAATATTAATAATTTTCAAGGACCGCTTGATTTATTATTACACTTAATAAAAAAAGATAACATAGATATATATGACATATCAATAGATAAAATTACTAAAGATTACTTTGATTATATCCATAAAATGGAAAGCCTTAACATAGATGTTGCCTCATCATATTTTATAATGGCTGCGGAACTTATGGAAATAAAATCCTCCTCTCTTTTACCTTCCTCTAAAAAAGAAGAAGAGGAGGAGGAAGAAGAGAATAGTAGAGATAAGTTAATAAATAAATTACTAGAGTATCAAAAGTATAAAGAATTAACAAGTTACTTTAAAGAAAAGGAATTAACAAGAAAGAAAATTTTTGTAAAGTCTCCGGAAAATCTAAAAGAATATAAGGAAAGTGGTACCCCCCTTAATAAGGGAGAAATAACTGATTTAATAAGTGCCTTTAATAAATTTCTGGAAAGAAAAGAATTAGAAAAACCACTTAGTACGAAAATAACTACTAAAGAGTATAGCATTAAAGAAAGAAAAGAGAGCATAATTAAGTTACTTAAACAGAATAAAAAATTAACATTTACTTCATTATTTGAAACTTATAGTAAACCATATATAGTAGTTACATTCTTATCTATATTAGATATGGTAAAGGAAGGTATTATAGATATAGTACAAAATCAAAACTTTTCAGAAATAACAGTAGAAATGAGGGATATATCATGCTAGGAGTCTTAGAGGGATTATTGTATGTACAAGGAGATTTAGGCTTAACCTTAGATCAAGTATCAGATATATTAGAACTATCTTTGGAGGATGCTAAAAAGTTAGTATATGAATTAAAGATGACTTATGAAAAAGAAGACAGAGGACTTAGAATTAATTACCTTGGAAATACATTTAAACTAACTACTAGAAAGGAACATAAAAAGTATTATACTAAATTACTTGAGGATGAGAATAGAAATACTTTATCAAATGCAGCTTTAGAAGTACTTGCTATAATAGCCTACAACGAACCTATTACAAGAATTGAAGTAGATAATATAAGGGGTGTAGAATCTAGTTATGTTATTAGAAAATTAGTAGCTAAAGGATTAATAAAAGAAAATGGTAAATCAGATTTACCTGGTAGACCAATATTATATAAGACTACAAATGATTTTTTAGACTATTTTGGACTGTCTTCTAAAGAAGAGTTACCTAAAATAGAGTTTAATCAAGAAATTAATGAGGATAAAGACTTATATAAGTCAAATTATAGGGAAGAATAGAAAGGGATGGTTAGTGTGAATATAGTAGATATTATAACCAAAAAAAAGGATAAATTAGAACTTAGTTATGATGAATTAAATTATACAATAACTGGATACTTAAATGGAGATATAAAAGATTATCAAATAAGTGCTCTTCTTATGGCAATAGTTTTAAATGGAATGACAGAAAGAGAAACTATAAATTTAACTAAAGTAATGGTTCAAAGTGGTAAAACTCTTAATCTAGATTCACTTGGGGATAATGTTGTAGATAAGCATTCTACTGGAGGAGTTGGAGATAAAACAACTTTAATTATTGCTCCGTTAGTAGCTTCATGTGGTGTAAAGGTTGCAAAAATGAGTGGTAGGGGACTTGGATTTACCGGAGGAACTATAGATAAATTAGAGTCAATTCCTAATATTAAGGTAGATATTCCAATAGAAGAATTCTTAGATATAGTTAATAAGATAGGTTTTTGTATAACAAGTCAGACAGAAGATATAGCTAAAGCTGATAAAAAATTGTATGCTCTAAGAGATGTAACTGGTACAGCTTTATCTATACCATTAATTGCCTCTTCAATAATGAGTAAAAAGATAGCTCTTGGAGTTAAAAAACTAGTATTAGATATTAAAGTAGGAAAAGGAGCATTAATAAAGAATATAGAGTCTGCTCGTAAACTTGCTCACTTAATGATAAAGATAGGTAGAGATTATAACATAAAAGTTATATGTTTACTTACTAATATGGATATTCCACTGGGAAGGAATATTGGTAATTCTCTTGAAGTAGAAGAAGTTATAGATATTTTAAAAAATAAAAGAGCAGGTAATTTAACTAATTTATGTTTAAAAATATCTTCATATATGGTTTCTTTAGGATTAAATATTCCTCTATCTAGTGCAGAGATGATGGTTAACAATAATTTTTATAATGGTAATGCTTATATTAAGTTTTTAGATTATATAAAGTACCAGAATGGTAATATAGAGGAGTTTGATATTAGTAATTATGTATTTGATGTTAAATCAAATAAAAATGGTTATTTAACAGATTTAAATGCTTATGAAATAGGTAAGTTATCAATGAGTTTAGGTAGTGGACGTATTAATAAAGAAGATACTATTGATTATAGTGCAGGAGTAGAAATTCTTAAAGAAGTAAATTCAAGAGTTAATGTTAATGATACGATATTAAGACTACATACAGGTAAAGAAAAGGTAAATGTAGATAGAAATGTATTTAAAATATCAGATGTAAAAGGACAAGACGAAGTATTAATATATGAGGTTATTGATAACTAAATATAGACTTTTTTTAAGTATTTTGGTACAATATATAAAAGTGTGAGGTGTATATTATGCAGTATGACAAAATTATATTAATAATAATAACAACTTTTGTCTTTACAACTTTAATAACTCCGGTTATTAAGAGAGTAGCTACCTATATTGGGGCACTAGATATACCTAATGAAAGAAAAGTACATACAAAGCCTATTCCTAGACTTGGAGGGCTTGCCATCTATTTTGGCTTTCTCTTTGGATATATGTTATTTGGTAGTCATTCTGTTGTTATGAATGCTATATTAATTGGAAGTTTTATAATTATTTTAATTGGGTCTATTGATGATGTTAAATCAGTACCTGCTAGATATAAGTTAATCGGGGAAATAATTGCGGCAATGGTAGTATCTATATATGGAGGTATTCTTCTTAAAGATGTAAGTTTCTTTGGAATATATTTAAACTTTGGAGCCTTTAGTTATCCTTTAACTATACTATTTATAGTAGCCGCGATTAACTGTATTAATTTAATTGATGGATTAGACGGACTAGCCTGTGGTATTAGTTCTATATACTTTTTAACTATTGCTATAATAGCAAGTCTTCTAAAACTACCTTTTGATTTAGAGATAACTTTAAGTTTAATAATGTTTGGTTGTACTTTAGGGTTTTTAGTTCATAATTTTTATCCTGCTAAAATATTTATGGGGGACTCAGGAAGTATGTTTCTAGGATACATAATTTCTATAATAGCTCTTCTTGGATTCAAGAATGTAACTTTAACAAGTTTTATAATTCCTCTTCTTCTTTTAGCAATTCCTATTATGGATACATTATTTGCAATTATAAGAAGACTTATAAATCATAAACCAATTACTGCCCCTGATAAGAATCATCTTCACCATCAATTATTAAAACTTAATATATCTCATAGAAGTGCAGTGCTAATAATTTATTTAATAGATATATTATTTGCTTTAGCTTCTATTGTGTATGTTCTAAAAGATCAAGTATTAGGTATTATAATATATACCATATTACTTATTATTGTTTTAATACTTATATTAAAAACAAATATTATAAGGGGAGATAAAAGAAAGGAGAAATTAAAATGAGTATAAAATTAGAAAGATTAGAAAGTGATTTTATTAGAGAAATAAGTAAAATTTTAGAAGAAGAAATAAGGGACGAAGATATATACTTTGTAACTATAACATCATGTAAAATAACAAGTGATTTATCATATGCTAAAGTATATTTTACTACTCTTGGAGATAAGGAAAAGACTGTTAATGCCTTAAATAAAGCAAGTAAATATATTAGAATGCTTTTATCTAGCAGAGTAGAAATAAGAAAAATGCCAGAAATTTCTTTCGTATATGACGAGGCAATAGAATATGGAAATAAGATTGAGGGGATAATAGAAAGGATTAACAAAGATGGAGAAAGTAGTAAATAGTATAATTAATAGTAGTTCTATCGCAATACTTACTCATGAGAAACCAGATGGAGATGCAATTGGAAGTGCCACTAGTTTATATATTAGTTTAAAAAGACTAGGCAAAGATGTAGATCTAATAATCCCTGAATATCCTAGAGTATTTAATTATTTAGAGTCTCTTAAAGAGTCTGTTACTGACAGCTTAAAAGATTATGATTTAGTAATAACTGTAGACTGTGCACAAGTCTCTAGAATTGGACAAATAAGTGATATATTTTCTCATGGTAAAACTAAACTAGTAATTGATCATCATGCTAGTAATAATAATTATGGAGATATTAATTTAATTAAAATGACTAGTTCCTGCTGTCAAATAATATTTGATGTAATACTAGCTTTAAATGTAGATATAGATAAAAATATAGGTAATGCCTTAATAACAGGTGTATTAACAGATACCGGAGGTTTTAAAAACAGTGATGTAGATAAGAAAACCTTCGAAATAGCAGGTTACTTATATGATAGAAAAACAGAAATATCTAAAGTATATACTACCTTAATGCAAACCAAGTCTAAAGCTAGATTCGAATTATATAAGATGGCTATAAATAGACTAGAGTTATATTATAATGATAAAATAGCATTTACTTATATTAGTAAAGAAGATATTGATAATGTTGGAGCTGTTTTTGGGGATCATGAAGGACTAGTAGATATTGGAAAAGAAGTTGAAGGTGTCGAAGTATCAATATTCCTTAGAGAAGAAGAAGACTGCTATAAGATATCACTTCGTTCTAATGATTATGTAGATGTATGCAAAATAGCTATGACCTTTGGTGGAGGAGGACATACAAAAGCCGCAGGATGCAATATAAACTTACCATTTTCTAAAGCAAAAGAGGCTATAATAGAAGAAGTAGGTAAATATATATAATGGATGGAATAATCATTATAAATAAAGAAAAAGGTATAACTAGTAGAGGGGTAGTAAATGAATTATGTAAAATTCTTAATACTAAAAAAATTGGACATACAGGAACGTTAGATCCTTTTGCTACTGGAGTATTAGTAGTGTGTATTGGAAAGGCTCTTAAGTTAGTAGAACTCTTAACAGGCTGTGATAAAACATATATATGTAAAGCTATTTTAGGATATGAAACTGATACTCTGGATACAGAGGGCACTATAATAAAAGAAAATAATAAGAAAGTATCTTCTAAAGCAATAGAGAGTATTATTAATAATTTTCCAAAAACATACTCTCAAGAGGTTCCAATTTATAGTGCTGTTAAAGTAAATGGCAAGAGGCTATATGAGTATGCTCGAAATAATATTAAAGTAGATTTACCAAAAAGGGATGTTAATATATATAATATAGAGTTATTAGAGACTCCTAAAGAGGATGAATTTACTTTTACATGCACAGTAAGTAGTGGAACATATATAAGAAGTTTAGTTAGAGATATTGCATATAAACTAGATACCTATGGATATATTAAATCATTAGAAAGAACTAGAGTAGGTAAATTTAATATTAAAGATAGTTATACTCTAGAAGACGTAAAAAAAGGAAATTATAAAATAATTCCCATTCATGAAGTATTAGATATACCTAAATTAGAGGTATCTAAAGAACTTTTATTTAAACTGAAAAATGGACAAATAGTACCAAAATTCTTTGAAGATGATATGGCTTTAATTATGGATAGTGGTAAAGAAGTATGTATATATAAGACTTCTTCTAAGGATAAGACTAAAGCAGAAGTATATAAAATGTTTTAAATATGGCTATTAAAATTACTTAATAGTCGTATTTAAACTTTATAGATATAAATAATAAAGAGTGTTTGCACATACATTATAATATGAATAATGACAATGCTAAACACTATACATTTACCCTAGCAGCCTTTATTATAGCTTCTAGTTTAATAGACCAGTTAACTTCAACCGAACAAAATGCATTAGGAAACTGGTTTATGTTAATTGGGCAAACACTATGTACAAACGGTTCTATTAAATTTGATGATGACTATAAAAACCATTTAAATGAAAATATAGATGCAAATAGATTATTAATAAAAACTAAGAATACAATTATTAAACACATAAATGATTCTTAGTCATCATCTAATTTCCTAAAGAACTCTGGCATCTCTTCACCGAGAGCTTTAGAAATTATATAAATAAACTCCAAACTAAAGGTTTGAAAACTATTATTTTCAACATTAGCGACTGTACCTTCATTATATCCGATTAGATCTGCTAACTGTACTTGTGTTAATTTATGTTTTCGGCGAAGACGTTTAATATTCTTTCCTACCAAGTAGTAAATATATTTATTATCATCCTTCTTAATTTCCATTCCAATCACCTGATTCAATTATCCTATAAAAAAATATAAAATGTTCTACATTTAATATATGTACTTTTTCAAAAAATATGATAAAATAGTAGATGGAGGGTGTATATCATGAAAAAATTATTAATCGTTTTAGGAATCTTATCTTTAATTGCATCATTTACATTTGCATTTTTAGTACCTAGTGATCCATTTGTAATAGTCCCAAGTTTAATGGGCTTTGAAAATCCCTTGTGGCTCGTTCTGGGACTAGTTATATTTTTTCCATTTTTCCTAATATTATTTCACATATATGATAAGTTAAATGATTCTGAAAATAAAAAGTAGAACTTTTTGGAAATTATAGTTTTTTGGTTGACTTTGCCCTTAAATAAAGTTATAATTATTTTAGGGTGATAGATATGAAGAAGAATGTTGTTATTATAAGCATTTATGTTATAATATGTTTCTTAATCGTGCCAAATATGGCTGAAGCAAAGACACTTCAAGATTTATATAATGAATTAAATAATTTGCAAACCAAATATAATAATTCCAAAAATAAAGAAAATTTAACTCAAAGTGAAATAAATAAAGTAAATGGTGAGATAAATACTATTAATGCAAATATTAAAACTACTGAAAATGAAATAGTAGAGGCTACTAATAAAATTAAACAATCAGAAAAAAAGATAGAAGAAAAGAAAGAAGAAACTTACGAATTTCTTAAATTCTTACAGATGTCATCTGGAGAAAACGTATATCTAGAGTATTTATTTGATGCTGAAGATATTACTGATTTTATATATAGGTTTAATGTAGTAAGTCAGTTATCAGAGTATAATACGTCTCTTATGAGTTCTTTAGAAGAATCTATAAAAGAGTTAGAAGCAAATAAAGTAACCCTTAATGAAAAACAAAAACAATTAGAAAGTCAAAAAGTATCTCTCGCTTCCAAAATAGATACATTAAGATTAAATTTAAATAATACTAAAGTTGAGGGAACTACCATTGCTGAAGATATAAGAGATATAAAGAAAGAAATATCCTATTATGAATCTCTAGGATGTAAGAAAAATGTAGACTTACTTTCATGTTCTGGTACACCTTCTGCCTCTGGTTGGAGATTCCCACTAAGTTATGGATGTGTTACTAGTGAATACTCTGGAAGTGCTGAAAGAGGCGATGCTTTCGGAGGTAGTCACTATGCTATAGATTTATCTTGTACAGGTGAGGGAGCAAATGTATATGCAGCTGCGGCAGGAAAGGTAGTTAGAATAGTTACTAAATCCAGTTGTGGTGGTAATCAAGTATATATTCAGCACGTTGTAAATGGTACTAAATATACAACTCTATATATGCATTTACTAGATATTGCTGTATCTAATAATCAAGTAGTTACAGATAATACTGTTATTGGTCATATGGGTGGAGGAAGTACTTCAACTGCAAATGGTGGATATGATGGTTGTACTACTGGAGCTCACTTACATTTTGGTATGTCTTATGGCCATTCTGGATCTAACTACAGTCTATGGGTTGCTAACTCATTTAACCCTAGGACTCTATTCTCATTCCCTTATATTGGGTCTGATAAATACTTCTATCGTAAATAGGAAAGAGTGATAAAATGGATGGGCTAAATAAACAAGAAATAGAATATAGAATAAATAATGGTTTAATTAATAATAAGAAAAATGTCAATTCTAAGAGTCTAAAAAAAATAATACTGGATAATACAGTTACTCTATTTAATATATTAAACATAGTATTATTTGGCCTAGTATTAACTACTAGGTCTTTTAGAAATGGATTATTTGCAATCATAATAATAGTAAATACAGTAATTGCTATAGGAAGTGAAATTAAGGCTAAGAAGATAATAGATAAACTAGTAATTGGGAATAAGAATACTTTAACAGTGGTTAGAGAGGGTAGAAAAAAAGAAATAAGGGAAGATGAAGTACTTCTTGATGATATAGTATATTATTCTCCCAGAGAAACTGTTTTATTAGATACTACTATAGTAAAGGGTAGTGTAAATGTAGATGAATCTGTAATAACCGGTGAAAGTGATGCTATTGTTAAAAATAAAGATGATAATATAATATCAGGAAGTATTATTTTAACAGGTAATTGCTATGGAAAAGTAATAGCTATAAATAATGATAACTATGCTAGCAAGTTAGTAAAAGATGCAAGTAATATTAAACTAGAAGACTCATATTTAAAAAAGAATATAAATAACATTATAAAGATAATAACATTTATTATAGTACCTATTGGTATACTATTATTTATATCTCAGTACTTTAAAAGTGGTCTATCATATAATGAAGCTATACTCTCTGTTGTAGCAGGGGTTATTGGTATGATTCCTGAAGGGTTAATATTACTAACTACTACAGCCCTTTTTGTAGGAGTTATTACTTTAGGTAAAAAGAATGTTATTGTCCAGAAACTTAACGGTATTGAGGAACTTGCTTGTACAGATGTCATATGTCTAGACAAAACAGGTACTATTACGGATGGTAATTTAGAAGTAGTTAAAGTAATTAATTTAGATAAATGTGCTTTTGATGATATAGTGTGTAATCTAACTAATGAGGTATATAATAATACAGATAAAGCTATAAGTACTTATTTTAAAAGTGATACTGAGTATGATATATTAAAAAGAGTGCCTTTTACTTCTTCAAGAAAATATAAGGCAGTGGTACTTAAGGATAAAGTTTATGCCCTTGGAGCTTTAGAATATATGACTAATTTAGATATAAGTAAATATAATAAAGAAGTTCTTAAATATATTAAAGATGGGTGCAGAATACTTAGCTTAGTTGAGGGAAGGGAAATAGAGAAAAATAATAAAATTAAAGATAGTAAAGTTCTTGGATTTATTATTTTTAAAGATAGATTAAGAGCTAATGCTAAAGAAATACTAAACTATTTCTATGAACAAAATGTTGAAGTTAAAATAATTTCTGGAGATCATCCAGATACCATAGTAAATATAACTAAAGGATTATTAAGAGATAGTAAATGTATAACAGGTATGGATCTTCCTTCGGATCCAATATTATTACAGAAAATAGTAAATGACTATAACATTTTTGCTAGAGTAACCCCAAGACAGAAGAAAGATATAATTAAAGCTTTAAAAACTAAAAAAACTGTATCATATATTGGGGACGGAGTTAATGATATACTTGCCTTAAAAGAAGCTAATTGTGGTATAGCTTTAAAAGAGGGAAGTAGTGCTACTAAAAATGTATCTCAGATAGTTCTTACTAGTAGTGATTTTGGAGTTTTACCTAAAGTCATAAATGAGGGTAGAAAAGTAGTAAACAATATAGAAAGAGTATCAAGTATGTATCTATTAAAGACTATGTACTCTATAATGCTATCTATATTATCTATATTATTTACTTTTACATATCCATTTTATCCAATTCAGCTAACACTAATAAGTACAGTATGTGTTGGGGTACCTTCATTATTTTTAGCACTAGAGCCTAATTATAATAAAGTAACTAAAGGTTTTCTAAGAAAAGTATTTAGAAATGTAATTCCTAATGGATTATGTGTATTTATTAACATATTTATAATAGTACTATTATGTAATATATTTAAATTTGATTATGAATATTTTCGTTTAGTAGCAGTAGCTTTAACGGGCTTTGTAACCTTAAATTTATTATATATCATAAGTAAACCTCTTACTTTTATTAGAAGAGTCTTAGTAGTAGGTTGTTTTGCTACATTCTTTATAACTTTATTATTTGCATCAGATGTTCTTCTCATAAAAGAAGTAAATGTATTTAGTATAATAATAACTATTTTATGTATATATTTAGATATTAAGTTAATTGAAGTACTCTATAAACTATATGACATATTAGTAGACTATATAGATAAAAAAGTAGAAAATACTAAAACATGGTTAAGAAACCATTTATAAAAGCCAATAATCACTTCATTATTGGCTTTTTATCATATTCCCTTTTAGTATTTTCTGATGTAATAAGGTTATATATTTCACTAACTGTAATTTCATAATCTAGTATTTTACTAACATTTTTCTCATACCCTGTTATAATTCTAACATCAATATCCTTTTTAATCTTATTTAAGTATTTTTTGCCATCATTATTAAAACCTAGCACCCTAATATAGTTTATCTCATCATAAGAAGTAATATCCTTAGTATAATTAAAGACTATATGAGCAAGCATTCTTCTCACCTTATTGTAGGTATATCTTTTTGATTTAATATTTAATATAAATTCTTCTAAATCATAACTTCTATTTAAATATTTAAGAATCCTATTTTCTATTCCCTCATTAACATCTAAGTATTTATCTAGATTATCTTTATTACATATAATCTGATACCTTAGGTAATTAAATATCAAATCATAATCAAGTCTATTAATATAATCTAAATCATAATTAGGAATATAATTAGTAATATCTAAATCATCTTTAAGAAGGTTTCTAATATTACTACCACTGGAAATATTATCCTGAATATCATCACTGTAATAAGAATTAGTTCTCTTAATTAGGGTAATTTCTATATTCTTATTAATTTCATTAATAGCCTTTATATAAGATATTCCTAGTAGATCATTAGGACTACTTACACTATAGCCAAGAATATCACTTGTAACTTTACATAGTGAAGTCGGGTAGGAGTTTCCCTTATCCATATAATATTTAAGTTTTTTAGTAAATTCATTACTATTTTGAAGTACTGCACACTTTTTTAGTTTATATAAGTTATCTTCTTCACTACCAAATACAACTCTTGTGCATCCTAGAGTATTAAGTATTTTAATTGCTCCTTTAGCAAAGTTATCTGCGGATTGCATACTAAAAATAGAAGGAAGTTCAAGCACAATATCAATACCATACTCTAAACATATTTTACATCTATTCCATTTATTTATTAAACAAATTTCCCCCCTTTGTGTGATGTAGGAGGAGATAACTACTACTAATATACTATCTGGATATTCTTCTTTAATTTTCTTTATTTGATATAAGTGTCCATTATGAAAGGGATTATATTCTGCGACAACTCCAATTACTTCCATATTTATTTCCCCTTTCTAAATACTAGTAACTTACTAAATATATAATTAAGTACTATAATAACAACTTGGACAATTATTTTAATTAATTTATCATTAAAATGTAAAATACTTACAAAGATAAACATTAATGCCATATCTATAAGTAGAGTAGTTACTCTACTTAGGGTAAACTTACCAAATTCCTTTAAGATATTTTTATCATTACTTAAAAAAACATACTTTCTATTAGTAATATAAGCAAATAATACTGATATTATCCATGATATAATATTAGCTATTTGCAAGCTTATAGCATTATCAGGGGAAAGAAACAAAGTAGTTAAAATGTAGTAGGAGGCTAAACTAACTATAGTAGTTAGCACTCCGATAAATAGATATGAAATAATTTCTCTATATTCTTTAAATATATCTTTCATTTTTTTCTCCTCTCCTTATATATAACAATTAAAAGTAGAATTATCCCAATTATAGAAGCAATTTCTCCAATAGTTCTAAATGGTGCCTTATATTTAATTTCTATATTATGACTTCCTTTATCTATAGGAAATCCTATAAAAGAGGTATTAACCATACTATAGTTAACTTTTTTTTCATTATCATATATAGTAAATCCTTTATCATATGGAATACTTAAAGCAAAATAACCATCCTCGTTTACCTCAATAGACCCCTTAAGACCGTAGTCATTTATATCCTTTATTATAAATTTATCATATTCTATATTTGATATAGTATTATAATCCATAACATAAACCTTAATATCACTTATATCATAATGACCCTTGCTTACATTAATAGAAAGATATCCATCTTTAATACCACTAATAGTGTAATGAAAGGTATTATTTTTATTATTATATTTCCATAATCTACCTGATAAGGTATTATTAACTCCATTAATACTAATATTACTACTGCAAGAGTAGCCACATTTAGGAGCATAGTTCATTTTAAATGATATAAATAAAATATCACTATCTTTAACATCTACAGGAATTTTTATATTTTTCTCATCATCTATATTAAATACATTACTATCTTTAAGGGAAGTATTATACTCATGTACATTACTTGAATACACATCCTCCATATTAGTATCTACTACCATATAGTTTAAAAGAGCATCAATATTATGGGGATATGATAATGTATCAAACTCCCTTTTACTCATAAGTTTATTACTACTTCTTCCTATAGTAAATACATCGTCATTTACATAGATATCTCCTTTTTTGTTATAACCATATTGTCCTTTGTCACTAATTAAATATTTACCCCCCATATAGATATTAAATAAAACATCGTTATTAATAGTTATCTCATGATAATGTCTACTTAGTATATTACTATTCCATATATTTTTAATAAAATTAACATAATATGGATTTTCTACTGAAGAGTAGATACTGGTAGTTAAATAGTTTATATCATTTACATTATTTGCAGAGTACTCATAATTAAGCTCATTAATACTTCGGTAATAATTATCCTTATCATAATTAATTTTAATATTATTATCCTTATATATTTTATTAAATTCTTCCCTAGTAATTAGTTTATCTGTAAAATTAACTACTAGAAAAACTGCAAGAATAGGCAGTATAATCGCACTATAAAATACTTTTACATTTCTCTTTTTAAAATATATATAAATAAAAAGCGTAGTAATAACTATATCAAATATAAATAAATATAAATAATTATTATCCATATTCTTAAGAAGCATAACCAAACATATAAAAACTCCTAGAATAAACGTATACTTACTTACATTTTTGTTAAATAAATCCTTAATAAACATGCATATTACATAAATATACATGGGAAGAAAGGGAATAAGACTCTTGTTATCTATATACATAAATCCATTTAATACATAATTAAATAGGGGAATAAAGAGTACTAATAATAAAAGTATAGATAATTCTCTATAAAACTTCTTTCCTTTAATTACACCATTAAGAAGAGAGTAAAGGAGAATGACTCCAAGCCCTATACCATAAGAAGAATAAAACATCTTCTTAAAGTCTAGACTAGGAATGACTAAATCCCATATATTAACTATTGTACTAGTAGCACTTCTTCCACTTAATAGAGTATAAAATGTAGGTAAAGTAATAAAGGAAGTAATAAGTACGCTAATAATTAATATAAGTATAAATTTAGTTCCTTCTTTAAAGATATTCTTATTAAAACCATATTTATTTAAATAAATATAGACTGCATATATGGATATAACTATTAAGCATCCTACACTATATAAATAACTAATACTAATAATTAATGATAAGTTAATAATAAGTAAGGCTTTACTCTTATTTTCAAAATAATTACGGGTTAAAATTAAGGATAGAATAAGTAGGGGCATATAATCCGTAAACATTAAATGTCTATGTGAGTGGTATATAATAGGCATAGAAAGTAAAAATAACATACTACCAATAAAACATATTTTCTTATCAAAACTATAACTAAGCCACTTATATATAAATATAATATCCAAAAGTACTATGATTACATTAAGTATAATAATATAGTTATGCATTTTAATAAAAGGAAATAAATAAGATATCATAATTAAAGGATTAAACACTCCGTGGTACACCAAATAATAAATATTCTCTCCACCCCCAAGATTAAATGCAAAGTTAGGCATTAGATTATAGTTTGCATAAAAAAGTTTTCTTAAATAGTCGGGGATAGCAAAGTGCTGACTCATCCAGTCAACTTTTGATCCATAAACATATCCTGATAAGTTAATAAATAGAAAATATATAATAAATATAGATATAATAATTAATATATTTCTATAATCTTCTTTTTTAAACTTCATATCATCACCTTTGATTTAAATATTTAAAATAATTATATTTTAGCGTTAGATCATTTTTTCTAATAACATAATTAATATAGTAATTTTTCTCTTCTAAATCTGTATCACTAATCCATTTACCATTAGTAACAACCCCTCCAGATACATAAACATTCCCATCATACCATGAATGGTCAGAAAAGAATACATATCCTTGATAGTTTGGATCCAGAGCATCACTACCTATATAATATTTAGGGTGATAATCCATATCAAATAAATTTAGAACTGTTGGAAGAATATTAAGCTGTGATGTAACACTTTTTATATTAACCTTTTTACTTCCTTTACTATATATCATAAAGGGAGTATGATTTATTAAATTATTATCTGTAGTCTTATATTTATCAAGTATTTTAGTATCAGATAGAGTATATAGATAGTGGTCTGTAAATACTACAATAACAGTATTATCACTTAATCCATTATCCTCCAGAGTATTAAGAAGAAGTCCAATCATATTGTCTGTTTCACCAGCCTGAATTTTAGCACAATCTTCTTCTGAATATTCTCTTTCATCTACTGAAGTATCTCCTTCTTCTTTCTTTTTATCTAAAATTAACTGACATACACCTTTACTACTTGAAAATGGCATATGGTTTGAATAAGTTATAATATAATCTAAAAATAAGCTATCAGTAGGAAACATAAGAGATTTAAACTTTTCATTAAGAATTAATTCTCTATCTAAAGTATAAGTTAAATCACTATATGTATCTTGATCTTTTAAACCATAATAATCATCATATCCCCAGTTATCATAGTTAGCCCCTCTTGAATAATACTCTTTACTATTCATATGAAAAGCATTAACAGAATACCCTTTACTCTTAAATAACTTAGCTAAAGAAAAATTAAAACTATTTCTATTAAAAGTATAAGCATTTTGATTATATGTAAGTGGGGTAATAAAACCAGTATTTACCGCAAACTCTGAATTAAATGTACTTCCCCCTCCGTTATAGTAGGAATAATGATTCAAAAAGTTAATAGAATTATTTTGCATATTATATAAGTTAGGCATAACATTTTCATCTAAAAGCCACTCATCAATACCTTCAAGTTGTAAAAATATCACATTCTTACCAGAGAACATACCTGTATAATTATTACGATGTTCTCCTTCTTCTGCATCATATATCTCATTCAAAAATTCCAGTTCTTTAACATTATTAGCCTTTTTAGGTTTAAGATAAGTAATATAAAAATTTCTTGTAGTATATTCATATAAACCAGTTATCTTCATACTCTTATTATTATCATTAAAATTCTTATATACATCTCTTGGATTTCTCCATGTACTCCATGTAAGAGAAGTATTAGACTTACCATATAGAAATGGAAGGATACTATGAATTATTAAGAAAATAATAATAATTTGAAATATTCGTTTATAATTAGCACCCTTTCTTTTCTTATTTTTAAAATTCTTAAGGGCAAGAACATATAAAAGAATAATAACAATACCCATTAAATATATAACCTTATCACAGCCTTTAATAGAATCCATGATATAACTACTTCCTTCACTAGCCATTTCCAGTAGGCTAAAATCAAAGAAAGAATCAGTCATAGAATAATAAACCCCATTTACTAAATAGAAAATAAAACTAATAAAAAAGAATATAGAATAGATAATCTTTTTAGTCCTAATTGAGGCCATTAAAGAAATACTTACAAATAAAGTGCTCCAAAGGAGGGTAAATAATAATGGCATAATACTGTAAAAATGATAAAAATTGATTTTAGAACTAATAATCCTTAATGTTAAATCCATTACTAAGAACGGTAGAAACATAAGAAATATATATTTATATTTAATAAAAAAATTATTAACTTTTTTCCATATTTTTTTAAACTTCATAACATCGCCACCTAGAACATATTATAGCAAATAATTAGAAAAAAGTAAAATGATATAGGGAAATAAGGAAAAAATTGCAAAAAAAGTAAAAAAATTTACACACCACTATTGACAAGGTCAAAGACAGCAAGTGCTGTAGTCTTATTTTATTAAAGTGAATATAACATTTATAAATCTTGATTATTAGCTATAAACTTAGCAATATTAACATTCTTTATACCGTCAATATTATCTTTAACTATTAAATCTAATAAGAATAAATATCTTGGATACATATCTTTTATTTCATAGAATGGTCTATATTCTCGTTCTGCTGTTTTTTCGTTATCAATATTTTTAGATACCTGAATATAGAAATAATTATCATTTTGATAACGAGCAATAAAGTTAACTTCTAGTTTTCCTATTTTTCCAATACTTAAATTATAGCCTTTACTAATTAAGTAATTATGTAAGATATTTTTTAGAATAGGTCCATAATTAAACTTATTATCTGTATTGTAAAGAAAATATATACTTAAATCTGCTAAATAATATTTTCTTTCACTAGATAATGAAATTTTTGATTTTATATCAAATGTATTACAAGGGTAAATAATTTTGGCATCACATAAGAGACTAATGTATTTTTTTATTGTCCTGATATCTATACTTATGTTTATACTATTATAGTATTTTTGAATACTTGTTGCTGAAATCATACTACCGAAATTATTAATTATATATCTTTGTATGTTTTTAAATGTTTCAGAATTTTTGATTTTTGTGTTTGCTTTTATATCTTTTATGAAGATGTCGTCTAAGATGTTTCGAACATATAGTTTTCTATCTTGCTTACTATTGTAATTTAAAGCTCCTGGAAAGCCACCCTCACGAATATATTGTTCAAATTCTTCATATATTGAGGCTTTTTCTTCAATATTTAGAAACTTTTTCATATCAATATATTCATAGAAGTTTAATGGGAACATTTCAATTTCTATTTTTCTGCCTGTAAGTTTGGTAATTAATTTACCACTTAAAAGGTATGAATTGGATCCGGTAATAAATATAGAGTAGTTTTTTTCGTTACGATAACTTTCTATTACTTCTTCAAATCCATTTACATTTTGAATTTCATCTAAGAAAATATATTTGAAGTCATTATCATTTATATGTGTTTCAATAAGCTTATCTAATTGTTCTGCAGTTTTAATGTTTTTATTGGGTCTTCTATCTAATTTAATTTCAATAATATTTTTTTCTTCAATACCTGTCTCTTTTAATTCTTCTATAATTGTTTCTAATAGTGAGGACTTTCCGCATCTTCTTATTCCCGTAATAACTTTGATTGTTTCGGGATCGTTATAAAAACCTCTTATTTTATTTAAATATAGTTCTCTTTTATATAATTTTTCCATTTTATCACCACTTTAATTTTATATAATAATCTCCGAAAAGTCAGGTTATTGACATAAATTAATTACAAAAGTGCCAAAACATGTCGATAAAAGGCTATTTCACGTTAATTATTATTAAACAAAATATATTAATAATTCATAATTTATCTTATAAAATCTCCTAATAGTGATAATATAAATGTTAAAATAAAAAGTCATAAATATTTAAAGTTAAAAAGTCATAACTTTAAATATTTATGATATTTAACTACAAAATTTAATCTAATTTTATAAAGACCTATACAACTTTTCTGGTATAGTCTTTTTTATCTAAAATATGTACTTAAACTATTTTTTGATAACATTTATATTATAAAGAAATAAGGATAAGGAAAAAACTGCCACTATATATAACCTTGACAAACATTAATTATTTTGCTAGAATAATACCTGCTTTTCAAAAAAAGAGGTGAAAGAAGTGAAAATAAGCCGGAGTAGCTTGTTAATATTATGTAGTTTATTACCCATTATTGGAATAATAAACCATACTAATATTAAAAGCATACGGATAAATAAAGGTCCAGAGAATTACATAAACAGTGTAGTTATAGAAAAGAAGAATAGTATAAAAGAGACTGCTAATAGTCAAGTTCGTATAAAAGAGGAAAGACAGGAAGTATATGATAACTTAACTTTAGAAGAACTTGGAGATAAAATAGAAAGAAATCTAAACTCTACATTAAAAGGATATGGACATACTTTTGCAAACTATGCTATAGAACTTGGAGTTGACCCATATCTTGCTCTAGGAATAGTATTACATGAAACAGGATGTAAATATAACTGTAGTTATCTAACTAAAACATGTAATAATATTGGGGGACAAAAGGGTAGTGGTTGTGGAGCTTATGCATATTTTAATACTATGGAAGAGGGAATATATGCTTTTCTAAATAATTTATCTAAGAACTATTACTTATATGGACTTAATAATACGAGCACAATTGGACCTAAATATGCTGAAGACCCTGAGTGGTCTATAAAGGTAAATAGGCATATAGAGAATATAAAAAAAGGTTAATACTATCTTTTTTTATTTTTTTTACATAAAAACTCTTGTTTATATTTGAAAAATATGGTATATTTAATTTATGAAAGATAGGAGCAGGTAATATGGAAAAGAGAAAAATATTTGGTTTAATTATTGGGATATTAGCCTTTATGGCATTAATGGCAGGGTTAACTCTTGCATGGCTAAATTGGTCAAGTAGTACAAAGATTACTGGGTCAAGTAGTTGCTTTAATATAAATTATACTGGAGCAGGTTTTGAAAATGGTTCAGTAAAATTAACAAATACATATAGTGATACAGGTACTGCAATGGCTTCAGTTACAATGCAACTTAATACTACAGAATGTAAAGGTATAGATGAGGGTACTGGTACATTATATTTAAATACTACAAGTTTTAACAAAGCAGATGGTACAACTACATTATTAGATTCAAACTCACAACTTAATTATGCTGTAGTAGTAGATGATGCTACTAGTCCAGTTAAAACCGGAGTAATAACTGCAGCATCTGATTTAGCAATCTATGATAATATTCAAATAAATTCCACATCACATACATATAAAGTATATCTATGGATTAATGGGGCTAATGCTGATTCTTCATATCTAGGAGCTTCATATTCAGGATACATCCATGCAAGTGCAAAACAAGTAGTTAAATAATAAAAGTTAAGTCTTTTATTATTTTTTTTAATTATTATAGTGATAAAGTAGTAAATTATATCATAATCTAATAAAAAATATCTATAAAAACTATTGACAAAACCCCTTTTTTTTAGTAAAATCATAATCGGTACATTTTATACCTAGTATTTTTGTATTGGGAACACAAAAATATGATGGTAATATATTAATTATAAAGGAGAAAAATATGAAAAGTTTTATGCAAAGTAAAGAAACTGTTACTCGCTCTTGGTATGTTATCGATGCTAAAGATATTCCTCTAGGAAGAGTAGCAAGTAAAGCAGCAGTTATATTAAGAGGAAAACATAAACCAACTTATACACCTCATATTGACTGTGGAGATAATGTTATTATTATTAATGCTAAAGAAGCATTACTTACAGGAAATAAGTTAGATAAAAAGATGTATTATAACCACAGTAGATATGTTGGAGGCTTAAGAGAAAGAACTGCTAGAGTAATGAAAGAACAATATCCAGTGGAAATGGTAGAAAGAGCAGTAAAAGGAATGCTACCAAAAAATAGATTAGGTAGACAAATGTATAAAAAATTATTTGTGTATGAAGGTAGCGAGCATCCTCACATGGCTCAAAAACCAACACAAATAGAAATGGGAGGTAAATAGTATGGCTAAAGAAGAAAAGAAATTTTGTGGAACCGGAAGGAGAAAGTCTGCTATTGCTAGAGTTATCTTAACTCCAGGAAGTGGTAAAATAACTGTTAATGGTCGTGATATTAACGAATATATGCCTTATGAAACATTAATAATGGATTTGAAACAACCATTAGTAGCTACTAATAATGAAAATACTTTTGATGTTACTTGTAATGTTAAAGGAGGAGGACTTTCTGGACAAACTGGGGCTATTAGACTTGGTATAACTAGAGCACTTCTTGAATATGATGCTGTTAACAAAGATAACGAAGACTCTTATAGAAAAATTCTTAAAGAAAAAGGATTTGTAACAAGAGATCCTAGAAGTAAAGAAAGAAAGAAATATGGATTAAAGGCTGCTAGAAGAGCACCACAATTCTCTAAAAGATAGTAAGAGTATTATAATACTTCATAAACTTAACGTTTATGAAGTTTTTTTAAATAGAAAATAATGTATTTAGTAAATTTTTTCTCTTGACAAATAATATAATGTATTGTATTATTGTATTAGTTATGTAATACAAAGGAGGTATAATGGATTTTAATAATGATAAACCAATATACTTACAAATAGTAAGTATAATAAAACAAAATATTATTTCAGGTCATTATAAATGTAATGAAAAATTACCTTCTGTTAGAGATTTGGCTTTAAATCTTAAAGTAAATCCTAATACCGTCCAGAAAGCCTTAGGTAATCTAGAAATGGAAGGACTTATATATACTGAAAGAACGAGTGGTAAATATGTAACTGATAATGAGGAGTTAATTAACAAGTGTAAGAAGGAGGAATTTATAAAAAGTAGTGATATGTATTTAGAGTCAGTTAAAAAACTAGGCTTTTCTACTGAAGAGGTTATAAAATATTTAAAGGAGAGAGAATAATGGAATTATTAGAATGTAAAAATCTCTGTAAGAGTTATGGAGATAAAGAAATATTAAAAAATATTAATATAACATTACCCCGTGGTAAAATTATTGGCTTACTTGGTCCAAATGGAGTAGGTAAAACAACTTTAATTAAAATAATAAATGATCTATCTACTGTAACAAGTGGTACTATATTAATAAATGGTAAATGTGTTGGAGTAGACAGTAAAAAGATAATATCATATCTTCCAGAAAGAACATATCTGGATAAGGGAATAACTATTAAAGATGCCCTAAAGTATTTTGAGGACTTTTATGATAACTTTGATATATCAAAAGCAAAGAAACTTCTTAAAGATTTAAATTTAGAGGTTAGTATGAGATTATCGAAAATGAGTAAAGGTATGTTAGAGAAACTTCAATTAATATTAGTTATGTCTAGAAAGGCAGAATTATATATTTTAGATGAACCTCTTGGGGGAGTAGATCCCGCTACTAGAGACTATATTTTAGATACTATAATATCTAATTTTGCAGAAAACTCTAGTATTATCATATCTACCCATCTAATTAGTGATATAGAAAGAATACTAGATGAAGTTATCTTTATAAATAATGGAACTATAGTTTTATCTGGGGGCTGTGATGAGATAAGAAGTGAGCATAACGAAAGTATAGATTCTATTTTTAGGAGGTTATTTAAATGTTAAATAAATTATTAAAATATGATTTAAAATGGATATATAAATCTCTTATAGTATTCTATATCATAGCTATAATATTTTCTATATTTGGAAGAATAACACAAATATTTGATAATTCTTTAGTATTTATAGTTATATCTAAGATCTGTTTTGGCATTGTAATTAGTATGCTTTTTAGTATTGTTATAAATAATATAATGAGATGTTTTAGTAGGGTTATTAGAAATATGTACAAAGATGAAAGTTATCTTACAAACACTCTTCCAGTCTCTAGAGGAAATATTTATCTATCTAAAATACTAGCTTCAATCATAACAATGTTATCAAGTGTAATAGTTATTGCTCTTTGTTTATTTATATGTTTTTATTCTAAAGAAAATATTAATATCTTAAGGGATTCATTAAATATAATTTCCACAGTATATGATAGTAGTATAATAAAATTAATTCTAATATTTATAATGGTAATTTTTATAGAGTTATTATTTATTCTTTTATCTGGATACACTGGTATAATATATGGATATAGTAAGAACGATTTCTTGCTTATAAAGTCTATCATATATGGCTTTATTATATATGCAATATGCAGTATATTAATGCTTTTATCTTTATATATATTTGGATTATTTGATAAAAATATTATGAGTATATTTACAAATAATACAGTATCTGATATTAGCATTATAAAAAGAGTATTATGGTTTACAACAAGTTTATATTTACTTAGCATTATAGTACTATATTATATTGGAAATAAAAAATTATTAAAGGGAGTTAATATAAATTAGACACAAAAGTGTCTATTTTATGTCTAATTACTTTAAAAAACAAAAAAAATATGTTAATATTAATTATGGTGATAGTAATATGGAAGAAATTATAAAAAAAATATATGATTATTCTCTTGAAGAAATCATGGGAGAGAGATTTGGAAAATATTCAAAATATATAATTCAAGATAGAGCCATACCTGATGTAAGAGATGGACTTAAACCTGTTCAAAGACGTATTCTATTTTCTATGTATAAAGAAAAGAATACTTATGATAAAGCCTATAAAAAGTCTGCTAGAGCAGTCGGAGATGTAATGGGTAAATACCATCCTCATGGAGATAGTTCTATATATGATGCAATAGTTAGAATGAGCCAAGACTGGAAAATGAGAGCCCCATTCATAGATATGCAAGGAAATAACGGTTCTATTGATGGAGATTCTCCTGCAGCATCTCGTTATACAGAAGCAAGATTATCTAAAATAGCAGGAGAAATGCTTAAGGATATAGATAAACAAACGGTAAATTTTGCTCCAAACTATGATGATACTTTAATGGAGCCTACAGTCCTTCCCAGTAAAATTCCAAACTTACTTGTAAACGGAACTACGGGAATAAGTGCAGGTTATGCTACCAATATACCCCCTCACAATTTAGGAGAAGTTATTGATGGTGTTATATATAGAATAGATAATCCCGGAAGTAGATTAGATACTATAATGAATTATATTAAAGGACCAGATTTTCCTACTGGAGCTATTTGTGCAGGCAACTCTGGTATAAGAAGTGCTTATGAGACAGGAAGAGGAAAAGTAATACTTACTTGTAAAAGTAGAGTAGAAAAAAATAAAATAATTATTACAGAGCTTCCTTATGAGGTTAATAAACAAGCTTTAGTTAAAAAGATAGATGAAATTAGAATAGATAAAAAAATTGAGGGTATTAATGAAGTAATAGATGAATCTGATAAAAACGGAATGCAAATAACAATAGAATTAAAAAAAGATATAGATCCTCAAAATATATTAAATTATTTATATAAAAATACAGAATTACAAATAAGCTATAATTTTAATATGATAGCTATAGTAGGTAGAAGACCAAAACTACTTGGCTTATTAGAAATATTAGACGCTTATATTGCTCATCAAAAAGAAGTAGTATTAAAAAGAAGTCAGTTTGATTTAGAACACGCTAAAGAAAGATATCATATAGTAATTGGATTAATCAAAGCCATAAGCATTTTAGATGAAGTAGTAAAAACAATTAGAGCCTCTAAAAATAAGGCAGACGCAATAGAAAACTTATGTATTAAATATGAATTTACTAACCTTCAGTCAACCGCTATAGTAGAATTACAACTATATAGATTAACAAATACAGATATAACAGTTTTAGAGACAGAAAAAGAAAATCTAGAGAGGATAATGCAGCTGCTTGAGGAAATATTATCTACCCCATCTAAGTTAAACCTTGTAATTAAAGAGGAACTCAGAAGAATAAGAAGAGAATACTTTATGCCAAGATTAACTGAGATAAGAGATGAAGTAGAAGAGATCAAAATAGATAATACTATGTTTATACCAAATGAAGATGTAGTAGTAGTCTTAACAAATGAAGGCTATATTAAAAGAGTAAGTATGAGAAGTTATTCCTCTAAAGAGGGAATGACTACCCTAAAAGATAATGACTATATTACTGGATTATATAAGATGAATACAAAAAATACCCTTTTAGTATTTACTAGTCTTGGTAATTATCTATACATTCCAGTATACAATATTCCTGAAGGAAAATGGAAAGAATTAGGGAAACATATAAGTAATTTAGTAACATTAAACGATGGAGAAAGAATAATTGGATCTATGCCTGTATATGATTTTAATATAGATTGTTATGTAACAAGCTTTACAAAATTAGGTATGGTTAAAAGAACTAAATTAAGTGAATTTAGTGTCCAAAGATATTCTAAACCAATAAATATGATGAATATCAAAAAAGAAGATTTAGTAGTAAATGTAAGTTATAAGAATAGTTCCAATATATTTGTAACTACAAATGATGGCTACGGATTATGGTATGATATTTCTCTAGTATCTCCGGTAGGTATTAGAGCAAGTGGAGTTAAAGCTATTAATTTAAAAGATAATTATGTAGTATCAGCAGATCTATTTGATAATGAAGAATATATAACTATATTAACAGATAAGGGCACAGGTAAAAGATTAAGAATTACAGAACTTGAAAAAACAACTAGAGCCAAAAGAGGAAATCCTCTTATGAAAGAGATAAAATCTAATCCTTCAAGAATAATAAAAACATATATTGAAGATATAAAACAAAATATTTGTTTGATAACTGATAAGGCTACAAAAGAAGTTAAACTTGTGGATATTCCAATTATGGATAAACAAAGTAATGGGTCTTTTATAGTTAAGGATAAACTTATTGATGCTTATTTAGTAAAAGATTTAATAGATATTAATAGTTTTAATCAGTAGGAAGTAGTTATATTACTTGCATAAAATATTTAAAAATAAATATAATAATAATGAATATACTAGTTGACATTTTTAGAAATATATGGTATATTTATATTGCCATTTAAAAGTGGTGAAAATGTTTTTCGCTTCTGGATGGTGCGAATAATAAATGATTCCAGACGACAATGTTTTTCGCTTCCAGGTGGTGCGACTAATAAATGATCCTGGTTGAAAATGTAGAATAACTCTATTAATATTATAGAGTTTTCTTTTATAATATGATATACTTTATATGGAGATGATACAAATGAAAATTAAGACAGGTTATTTATATCATATAAAAGATGAATATTTTGATATTGTAAATGATGAAAGTTTAATGCAAAATCATGAAAAAGGTAAAAAACGACCAACTTATTTTACTATAAAAGATAAAGATATTTTATGGTTTATACCAATAAGTTCTAAAGTAGATAAATATAGTAAAATAATTAATAAAAAGATAGAACGTTATGGATTTTGCAATACAATTATAATTAGAAAAATATATAGATCATGTACACACTATAGATAATGTTCCATTAAAAATTCCGACAGACCTTCAAAGTGAAATAAGGGGTTTATTTAAAAATATGCTTGGATTAAAAAAAAGAGGAACCAACTTATTTTTTACTAATGTAGATAATTTAAAACAAAAAATGTTGGAAGAGTTAAGATAATAATAACAATTAGAAAAATATATAATTATAGTTATATGAAATTGACATTTTATAAAAAATATGGTATATTTGTATTGCATTAAAAAAAAGCCTTAATGTTGAAAATGTTAGCCGTTTCTGGATGGTACGGGTTATAAATGATTTCAGACGACAATGGTTTTCGCTTCCAGGTGGTGCGACTAATAAATGATCCTGGTTGAAAATGTTAGCCGCTCTTGGATGGTGCGGGATATAAATGATTCCAATCGCGAAATGTTAGCCACTCCCGGATGGTGTGGGATATAAATTATTCCGGTCGAAAATGTTAGGAGGCTCTCATCATTTGATGAAGCTTCTTTTTTTATATTATAAATAAAAATAACTAAAAAATGTATATTTCGTGCATTTTGCACGAAAAAACCAATAAAATATGTACATTTCGTACGAAAAGTAGTAAAATATATATAGAGGTGAGTTTCCATGTATAGAAAAATAGAAGAAGATTTAAAGAAGTGGAAGAAAGACTATAAAATGCCACTTATGTTAGTGGGAGCAAGACAAACTGGTAAAACTTATGTATTAGAAAATTTTTGCAAAAATAATTTTAATAATTATATCTATATTAATTTAGATAAAGAAGAAGATATAGCAGAAATATTTAAAAACAGTATTGATCCGGATATAATAATAGAGAAAATAGAAATAATAAAAAAAGTAATTATTAATCCAGAAGATACAATAATATTTTTAGATGAAATTCAAGTAAGTGAAAGAGCCATAACTTCTTTAAAATATTTTTGTGAGAGTGATAAACTTTATAAGATAGTTTGTGCTGGTTCGCTATTAGGAGTCAAGATAAATAGATTTAAATCATCCTTTCCGGTTGGTAAAGTAAATATAAGGTATTTATATCCAATGAATTTTGAGGAGTATCTAATAGCTTTAGGAGAAGAAAAATTAATTGATGAAATAGTTACACATTATAATTCTAATGAAGCATTAATGAATCCTATTCATGAAAAAGCATTAGATTTATATAAAAAATATCTAGTTTTAGGAGGTATGCCTGCATTAATAAATAATTTTATAGATAATGGATGTAATATATCTCATGTAGATTTTGAATTAGGAAGGCAAATAATAACCTCATATCTAGCAGATATGAATAAATATACTGAAAATAGTGAGGGAATAAAGAATGCTGAGATATATAATTCTATACCTAAAGAACTTGCTAGAGTTAATAATAATTTTAAATATAGTTTAGTAGATAAAGATGCAAGAAAAGTTAGGTATGAGAGTAGTTTAGAATGGCTACTTGCAAGTAATATGATACTTAAATGTGATTTAACTGAGAGAAATGAGTCACCATTAAAAGCATATACTAATTCTGATAAATTTAAACTATATTTAAGTGATGTTGGACTTTTAAGAGCATTATCTAATTTAGATTATAGTGAGATTTTATTGGAAAAGAATGAGATGTTTAAAGGGGTACTCACTGAAAATTACGTAGCCCAAGAATTGTATCCTAAGTCAAAAGAATTATATTATTATAATTTTGATAGATATGAGATAGATTTTCTAATTAAAATAGAGGGAAATATTATTCCTATAGAGGTTAAAAGTGGTAGAAGGACTAATAGTAAGAGTTTAAATGAATATATAAAGAAATATAACCCTGAATATAGTATTAGAATATCTTCCAAAAATTTTGGACTTGAAAACAATATTAAATCAGTACCACTTTATGCAGTATTTTGTCTTAACAAGATGTGATAAAAAGGGATACACTTTTTTAAAGAAAGTATCCCTTTTTTATATCATATATACATTATCATCATCTTCATAATTTTTTTTAGGATTATAAAATACCTCTAATCTATCAAGTCTTTGCTGAAGCCTATTAACTTGCTGTTCTAACTTATTTAACCTATCTAATGTATTACCCATTGGATTATCATATGGATTAAGCATAGTATTAATACCCCCCATCATAGGGTTCTGATAAAAATAATTACCACCTTCGTGCATCTTATCACTTCCTCTTACTCTATTATATTCAATATTTTATAAATTAGTTACAAAAGTTGTGATATAATAGTGATGAGATAGTTTTAATGAGAACTAACTATACTTGATGAAAATGATATTAAATTAAAAAACTTGATATTAGCTTGTCGAAATAGTAAAAAAAATGTTCTTAAAAAATCTATAGAACGAAAAAATGGAAAAATTCGTTCCATGGAAATTTATAGAACGAAAAAACGAAAAAATTCGGTCTATAGAAAATAAACAGTAGTGTATGAAATATTTACACTACCATATAATGAGGTGTTTTATGAGATTAAGAAAAGTTAAAAATGCAGAAGAAATAATAAGTAGTGGTAAATACTTAATTACCCCTAAAGAAGAATACAAAGGAAATTATAATAAATTATTTAATAATAATAATCCAATACATATAGAAATAGGCATGGGTAAGGGAGACTATATAATAGAGAGTGCTAAAAGAAACCCTAATATTAATTATATAGGTATAGAGAGATATGACTCTCCACTAGCAAGAGCTATACAGAAATCTAATGAATTAGATTTACCTAATTTATATCTAATGAGATTAAATGCTATAAACATAGATAATGTATTTTCTAAAGAGATAGATACTATATATTTAAATTTTTCTGACCCATGGCCTAAGGATAGGCATAGTGAAAGAAGATTAACTAGTCCTTCTTTCTTAAAAAGATATGATAATATATTTAAGGATAAATGTCATATAATAATGAAAACAGATAATAATGACTTATTTACATACTCACTAGATACTTTAAGTGAATATGGGTATGACATCATATATATAAATAGAGATTTACCTAATACTAGTGATAATATTATGACTGAATATGAAAAGAAGTTTAGAGGTTTAAATGTCAAAATAAATAAGTTAGAATCTGTAAAGTAAATAGATAAACCATTATATGACTATAATATAGATTATGATTATTCTCATTTACCAGATGCTTTAAAAGAAATAATATCTGAATTAGAAGCTTTTGATAAAATTGGGGACTGGTTTAGTTATGATATGAAGTTTCCAGAATTAGATATAGATGCTAAATCATACTGGCGTAATGGAAGAATAACGGAATATGATTATAAAACAATTTTAAAGAAATACGGAGGAATATATGATTAAAATAGAGAACTTTGATTTATCAAATCCTAGTGGAATAAGTTATGGCTTTCATGGTGGAAGCAAAAAGGGAATTATTATCAATGGAGAAAGATGGTTTTTAAAATATCCAAAATCTACTAAAAGTATGGATGTCCCTGTACTTTCTTATTCTACAACACCATTATCTGAATATTTAGGATCACACATATATAAATCAACTGGATTAGATACACACGAAACGAAATTAGGCTTTGCAAATGGAAAGATAGTAGTAGCTTGTTTATAAGATTATTAAAACTTAATATGTAAATTAGATCACTTTAATTAGTGATTCTTTTAATATTCTACAAATATTTATAAAAAAATATATATTTCGACATAATTCGACAAAATTCGCAAAAAAATTTTGTTATCATTAAGTTGGTGATGGATAGTATGAGTGAATTTAATGGATTATTTATGACTATAGTATTGGTATTTTTTCCAATTCTTATATATTTAGTATTATGTTGTTATATAGGACTTAAAAAGCAAAAGTATGCTAAATTCTTATTTATGCTTACTGTTATTACTTCATTATATCTATGTATGAGGTCTACAGGAAAAATAGATAACTGTAATTTAATATTATTATTTAATATACCAGTAGTACTTTTATATTGTAAAAAACAAAAAAAGTCAGCCTTATGTTTATCTCTAATAATAGTAATATATGCATACATGATAGATTTAAATTATATACTTCTTTTATTAAAATATATTCTATATTATCTAGGATACTTATTAATAAATAGATTTAATAAAAATGATATTATACTAATGTCTGCAGTTATTCAAGGCTTTTTCCTTGCTTTTGAATTATTCTTTAATAACCCCACTATAGGGTATAGTGTATTAATAGATTTATTTTTAACTATGATTATATATTATATAACCACATTTCTAGCAGTCTTTCTATTTAAATTAGCGGATTCTGTTAGTACATTATATGATACGGTTAAAGAACTTGAAGGAGATAAACAAATAAAAAATAGTTTATTTAAATTAACCCATGAAATTAAGAATCCTCTAGCAGTCTGTAAGGGATACCTTGATATGATGGATACTATGGATACTAATAAGACAGAAAGATATATAAATATTATTAAGGGAGAAATAGACAGAAGTCTTAATATAATGACTGACTTCTTAGAATTTAATAAAATTAAAATTATGAAAGAAGAAATAGATGTATATTCCCTTCTAGAAGACGTATATGAGGGCTTTAAAATACTAGTAGAAAGTAAGAATATAAAGTTAATATATGACTATGGAGATGAAGAAGTATATATGCAAGCAGACTATAATAGATTAAAGCAAGTTCTTCTTAATTTATTAAAAAATAGTAAAGAAGCAATTGAGGGTAATGGTATAATATCAATAAGAGGATACTATGACAAGAGACATTTCTATATAGAAATAAAAGATAATGGAGTAGGTATGGATGAAGAAGCTCTAACTAAGATAAAGGATATGTTTTATACCACTAAAAGTAAAGGTAGTGGGGTTGGTGTAAGTTTATCTAATGAAATTATTAAGGCTCATAGTGGTAAACTTGTATATGAGTCTAAAGTAGGTATTGGAACTAAGGCTATAATTACACTTCCTTTATAATAGTAATTTAGTATTTAATTTTGTAAAATTCTAGAAAAACACTTGAAGAGTAAAGAAATATATAGTATAATATTTATTGTAGAGAAAGTAATATATTTTGACAAAGTCAAAATATATTAAGAAAGGAGTCCCCTCATGAATAGCACAAAAAATTTCAAAAAATTTTATTTTTGCGAACATTCGTTCGGGGGGGGGGGGTGCAGTTATGCACCTATTAAAATAATTACCAATTTTGGTAAGAAAAT
>CAKOLT010000009.1 GCA_934096315.1 uncultured Bacilli bacterium | reverse complement strand
GATTGATAAAAACATAGAAAATCACTTAAAAAATAAAGAAAAAGCAAGAGGTAGTGGATAAACTTTTCACACTACCATATTTTATATAGGGTGATTACATGAATAACTATTTTATACTAATACTAAAAGGTTTTATTATAGGGTTAGGAAAAATAATACCTGGAGTCTCTGGAGCACTCCTTGCCATAACCCTAAAAGTATACGACATTTCCATTGAAGCCATATCCAATTTTTTTAATAATCCCAAAAGAAATATATATATATTATCTTCGCTATCAATAGGAATTATCATATCAATAATATTCTTCAGTAAACTAATATCAGAGCTATTAAACACATATCCATTTTTTACAATGATTTTCTTTTTGGGACTAATTTTAGGAACTATACCAAGTATATTTAATGAAGTAAAAACTAAACAACCAAAAACAATATTAATTTCATTCCTTATATGCACAGTACTTATTTTTCCTACAGCAAATAATATATATATAATTCAAAACAACTATATAGATTATACAATATTCTTTGTTGCAGGTCTTCTTGAAGCAATAGGAACTGTAGTACCAGGAATATCCTCCACTGCATTATTACTCCTTTTAGGAGTTTACAAAGATATATTAACAATAATTGGCGATATCACAAATATAAATTGTATTATAAAAAATCTAAGTATACTAATTCCCTTTACCGGAGGATTACTTATAGGAATAATACTTACAACCCTCTTAATCTCATACTTATTTAAAAATTACAAAACAAAAGTATATAATGTAATATTTGGCATTTGTCTATCCACAGTATTATTAGTAATATATAAAACATTCTCCTTAAATATAACATATCTTGAGTTAATCATTTCTCCATTACTCTTGATAACAGGAATTATAATTGGATACATTCTTGATAGATAGAGTAAACCACGAGTGAAATTTATTAAAAACAAAAAAAAATATGATATACTTACCTTATGGTAGCAAAGGAGTAAAAAATAATGAGAGGTAAAATAATAATAATTGAAGGAACAGATTGTTCTGGAAAAGAAACACAATCAAGATTACTTGAAGAAAAATTAAATAAAGAAAATATTAAAACAAAAAGAATATCTTTTCCAATGTATGATACTCCCACAGGAAAGATAGTAGGAGCTTGTCTTTTAGGTAGACCTGCAATGTGTGAGGAATTATTAAACAAAAGTCATAGCTTTTTTCCAACTGGGGGAGGTAATATTGATTCTTTAACAGCAATACTATATTACGCTGCAGATCGAAGATATAACTTACCAACTATTAACAAATACTTAGAAGAAGGCTATAACTTAATAATAGATAGGTATGTACCATCCAATATGGCCCATCGCGGAGGTCAGCTAAAAAGTACCGAAGAGAGAAAAGAAATATACAAAAAAATAGAATTATTAGAATATGATTTATTAGAACTTCCAAGACCTGACAAAACTATCTTGTTATACCTTCCTCTTGAAAACGCTTTAGAACTCAAAAAAAATAGAGAAGAAGAGCCTGACGAAGTAGAAGAGAACATAGAATATTTAAAGCAGGGAGAAAAAGCATATCTAGAATTAGCAGATCTATACAATTATGATGTAATAAACTGCACTACTAACAAAAAAATAAGAACAATCGAGAGCATAAATAAAGAGTTATATGATAAGGTAAAAGAAATACTGTAAATATAACTCTTTTATTATTCATATATATTAATGGTGAATACTATGAAACTAAAAAGAAGAAAAAAAATAAATAAATTATTCATGTTACAAATAATAATTATAATTTCCCTTCTTTTTTCCTATATATTAATAAAATATTGGACCAAAAGAGTAAATCCAATCCTAATGAATTATGCAGAAAGCGAAACCAGAAAAATAACAACACTTGTAATAAATAATGCCGTAACAAAGCAACTCGCAAATACACTTGAGCAAAATGACTTATTCATAGTTGAAAAAAATGAAAAAAAAGAAATAACCCTAATAACATATAATTCCGTAAATGTTACAAGAATGTTAAACACAATAACCAATCTTATCCAATTAAATTTAAAATCAATTGAAGAGGGAAATGTTGATTTAGTAGAATTACCAACTAGTACCCTAGAAGCATACGATAAAAAATTACTAAACAAAGGCATAATATATGAAGTACCATTTTCTACAATCACAAATGTTCCTTTTCTATCCAACTTAGGACCCAAAATTCCCATAAAACTAAATTTAATCGGCGACGTAGTAAGTAATATAGAAACAAAAGTAACAGAATATGGAATAAATAATGCCTTATTAGAAGTCGGAGTATATGTTGAAGTAACAGCCAGAATTAATTTACCATTTATATCTAAAACAGTAAAAGTATCAAATATTATACCAATATCAATGAAAGTAATTGAAGGAAAAGTACCTCAAATGTATTTAAATGGGTACACTACAAACTCCGGTTTAACCCAAAAAAGTATAAATTAAGTAAAAAAAAATAAAAATTTCACAAAAATTTCATAAAAAGTTAAAAAAATTCAATTTTTCTATTGATTTTAATAAAATATTCTAGTATAATTAGTTAATGTGTGACTGGCTTAGATGTGCAAAGTTGCTGATACACCCGGTTAAGTTGTTAATCTGTATCAGGTAATTTGCTCGGAGCAAGTCTATACTAGATATAGGCGAAGGGAGGACTAATATGTCAAATACAAAAGTGAGAATCAAGCTTAAGGCATATGAACACAGAATTCTTGACAAGGCTGCTGCTAAAATAGTAGATACTGTTAAAAGAACTGGTGGAGAAGTTAGTGGACCAGTACCACTTCCAACAGATATCCAAAAGTATACTATTTTAAGAGCAGTACACAAGTACAAGGACTCTAGAGAACAGTTCGAAATGAGAACTCACAAGAGACTTATTGACATCAATAATCCAAGTAAGGAAACAATCGATGCATTACAGCATTTAGATTTACCTAGTGGTGTTGATATTCAAATTAAATTATAGGAGGAAAACAAATGAAAGGAATCTTAGGTCGTAAGATCGGAATGACTGGGGTTTTTGCCAAAGATGGAAAATTAATTCCTGTAACAGTTATTGAAATTGAACCAAACGTTGTAACACAAATAAAAACAAAACTTACTGATGGTTATGACGCAATTCAACTAGCAACTGTAGATAAAAGAGAAAAATTAAGCAATAAACCAGAACAAGGTCACTTAAAAAAATCTAATACTACCCCTAAGCGCTTCTTAAAGGAAATTAGAGGTGTAGATGTTAGTAATTACAACATAGGACAAGAACTTAAAGCAGATGTATTTACCGAAGGAGAAATAGTTGACGTAACAGGCACTTCTAAAGGTAAAGGATTTCAAGGTGTTATCAAAAGACACAATCAATCACGTGGTCCAATGGGACATGGTAGCCAGTACCATCGTGGTGTAGGATCACTGGGAACAATGTTACCAATGAGAGTTTTACCAGGAAAGAAAATGCCTGGACATATGGGTGGAGATAAAGTTACAATTCAAAACCTAGAAGTAATACAAATAGATTTAGAAAATAATGTTATCTTAATTAAAGGAAATGTTCCAGGACCTAAAAAGTCTTTAGTAATGATCAGAAAAGCAATCAAAAAAGGCGATGTTAAAAACGAAAAAATAGAACTTGTTACATTTGAAGAAGAAGTTTTAGAAAAATCTGAAGAGACTAAAGAAGAAGCACCATCACAAGAGACTACTGAAGTTAAAGAATAACATTAAAAATTAAACATTTGTGATGAAATAAAGGAGGAATTATGTCTAAATTAGATATGTTAAACCTAAATGGTGAAAAGGTAAAGGAAATAAATTTAAAAGATAACATTTGGAATATTGAACCAAATGACAGTGTATTACATGATGCAGTAGTATTAACGCTAGCATCAAGAAGACAAGGGACACACAGCACTAAAACAAGAAGTGAAGTATCTGGAGGGGGCAGAAAACCATGGAGACAAAAAGGAACAGGTAATGCTCGTCAAGGATCAATAAGAGCTCCACAATGGCGTGGCGGTGGAATAGTATTTGGACCTACGCCAAACAAAAACTATACTAAAAAAATGAATAAGAAAGAAAGAAGATTAGCTTTAAAAACAGCATTAACTTATAAAGCAAAAAATAATGAATTAATAGCAATCGATTCTATAAAATTCGAAACTAATAAAACAAAAGAAATGATGCTTCTTCTAAATAAATTAGATTTAGTAAATAAGAAAGTATTATTAGTAATAGATAATTTAGATGAAAACATTTGCTTAGCATCTAGAAATATAGGTAATATAAAAGTTGTACTTCCTGAAGAAGTAAACACTTATGACGTATTAAATGCAGATAGAATGCTTCTTACATCTAATTCATTACAGAAATTAGAGGAGGTGATTTCTGGTGAATAAATATGATATAATATTTGCCCCAGTAATTACTGAAAAGTCATCAAAGATGGCAGAAGAGGGAAAATATGCTTTTAAAGTAGATCCTAAAGCTACTAAACCACAAATAAAAAATGCAATTGAAAGCATATTCAATGTAAAAGTAGAAAAAATTAATACATTAAATTCTCACCCAAAAAAGAAAAGAGTGGGAAAATATACAGGTATGACTAATAAGTATAAAAAAGCCATCGTTAAGTTAGCGAAAGGTAATACTATTAGTTTTGACTAGTAAAAGGAGGAATTAAAATGGCAATAAGAGTATATAAACCTATTACAAACGCTTCAAGACAAAGAAGTGTACTTACAAGTGAAGAAATTACCAAGAAAACTCCTGAGAAAGCTCTAACTACGATAAAAACTAAAACTAATGGTCGTAATAACCAAGGTAGAATTACCGTAAGACATCGTGGTGGAGGCGTTAAAAGAAAATATCGTATAATTGATTTCAAAAGAGTTAAAGATGGCATAACAGCAAGAGTAAGTAGTATTGAGTACGATCCAAACAGAAGCTCAAATATAGCTCTAATAAATTACCTAGATGGAGAAAAAGCATATATAATTGCTCCAAAAGGATTAAAAGTTGGAGATATAGTAGAAAGTGGAATTAATGCTGATATCAAAACAGGTAATACATTACCAATTATGAATATCCCTGTTGGAACAGTAATTCACAATATTGAATTAAAACCTGGTAAAGGTGGACAATTAGCAAGAAGTGCAGGAAGTTCTGCTCAAATATTAGGACGTGAAGGAAAATACGTATTAATAAGATTATCAAGTGGTGAAACAAGAAAAATATTAGGTACCTGTCGTGCAACTGTCGGAGTAGTCGGCAATGAAGATTACGGACTTGTAAAAATGGGTAAAGCAGGAAGAAACAGATATAAAGGAATTAGACCTACGGTACGTGGTTCTGTTATGAATCCTAATGATCACCCACATGGTGGTGGTGAAGGTCGTGCACCAATCGGAAGAAGTGGACCAATGACTCCATGGGGTAAACCAGCACTTGGACTAAAAACTAGAAAAAATAAAAAAGAATCAGACAAATATATAGTTACACGTCGTAAGAAAAAATAAAGAAAGGATGATGTAAAGTGGCAAGAAGTTTAAAAAAAGGCCCTTATGTCTTTGAGAGACTATTAAATAAAGTTAAACTATTAAATGAATCTGGAAAAAAAGAAGTAATTAAAACTTGGTCTCGCCGTTCAACAATTTATCCTGATTTTATTGGGCACACTTTTGCAGTACATAACGGTAAAGAATTCATTCCTGTTTATGTTACAGAAGATATGGTAGGTCATAAATTAGGAGAATTTTCCCCAACACGTAAATTTGGTGGACACGGTTCAGACAAAAATAAGAAAAAATAATCCAAAAGGAGGACTATGATGGATACAGAAGTAAAAGCAGTAGCAAAAACAGTAAGAATAGCTCCTAGAAAAACAAGATTAGTAATTGATCTTATTAGAGGAAAAAAAATAAGCGATGCCTATGCAATATTACAAAATCAACCACAAAAAGCTGCTAGAGTAATTGAAAAGGTATTAAATTCTGCTGTTAACAATGCAATAAATAACAACAATTTAGATGAAAATAAATTATATGTTAAAGCGTGCTTCGTTGATGAAGGAATAGTTATGAAAAGAGCTAAAATGGATTCTAGAGGACACGTCGGAAGAAATGATCATAAAACAAGTCATATTACAGTAATTGTAAGTGAGAAAAATAAGTAAAGGAGGAACCTACAATGGGACAAAAAGTCAGTCCGGTAGGACTTAGAATAGGAATCAATAAAGATTGGGAATCAAAATGGTATGCTAATAACAAAAACTTTTCAAAATATCTTAATAATGACGTAAAAGTACGTAATTACCTATTAAAAAACTTTAAATTAGCAGGTATTTCCAATATAGTTATTGAAAGAAATAAACAAAGATGTGAAATATTTATTCATGCTTCTAAACCAGGACTAATTATTGGACAAAGTGGTACAGAAATTGAAAAAGTGAAAAAAAGTGTATCTAAACTAATTGGGGAAGACGTACAAATATCAGTTGTAGAAGTTAAAAACCCAGATTTAGTTGCAAAACTTGTTGCAGATACTATTGCTCACAACATTGAAAATCGTGTATCATTTAGAGTAGCACAAAAGAAAGCTATCAGAAATACAATGAAAGCAGGAGCTAAAGGAATTAAAACTTTAGTATCAGGACGTTTAGGAGGAGCTGACATTGCTAGAGGTGAAGGATATTCAGAAGGAACTATTCCACTTCATACTCTAAGAGCAAATATTGATTATGCTACTAGTGAAGCAGATACAACCTATGGTAAAATAGGAGTTAAAGTATGGATATATAAAGGCGAAATACTAGATGAAAAAAAGGGAGGTAATACTAATGTTAATGCCAAAAAGAACAAAGCATAGAAAAACCTTCCGTCTAAAATATGAAGGAAAAACAAGAGGTAACAAAGAATTACACTTTGGTGAATATGGCCTTATGGCAAAAGAAGGAGCTTGGATTACATCACAACAAATAGAAGCTGCCAGAATTGCTATGACAAGATATATGAAACGTGGTGGTAAAGTATGGATTAACATTTTCCCTAATTTATCACTTACAAAAAAGCCTCTTGAAACAAGACAAGGTAAAGGTAAAGGTAATCCAGAAGTATGGGTTGCTGTTGTAAAAGAAGGAAAAATTATGTTTGAAATTGGCGGAGTTGAAGAAGCAGTTGCTCGTGAAGCATTAAGACTTGCATCTCATAAACTACCAATCAAATGTAAATTTGTAACTAAAGAAAGTGGTGAAAGCAATGAAAACTAATGAAATTAGAAAATTATCCACTGAAGAATTAAATACAAAAATAAATGATTGCAAACAAGAACTATTTAACTTAAGAATGAAACAAGCTACAGGAACACTGGAAAATCCTAGTAGAATTAAAGAACTAAGAAAGACAGTGGCTAGAATAAAAACAATTCTTAAAGAAAGAGAAATAGAAGGGTAAGGAGGATTTTCATGAACGAGAAAAAGAAAAGAGAACTAATTGGTATTGTTGTAAGTGATAAAGCAGATAAAACAATAACAGTTAAAGTAGAAACTTATAAAAAAGACCCTTTATATAACAAAAGAGTAAAATATTCGAAAAAATATACTGCTCATGACGAAGAAAATACTGCTAAAGTTGGAGATAAAGTAAGATTAGTATCTACAAGACCTTTATCTAAAACAAAAAGATATGAATTAGCAGAAGTTATTGAAAAGGCTATAATCCTTTAGCCCGGAAGGAGGAAAATAAAATGGTACAACAAGAAACCCGTCTAAAAGTTGCGGATAACTGTGGGGCTCGTGAATTATTAGTAATCAGAGTTCTTGGTGGAAGTAAAGTAAAAACAGGAAATATTGGTGATATTGTCGTAGGTACAGTAAAAAAAGCTACTCCTAACGGAAACATAAAAAAAGGTAAAGTCGTAAAAGCCGTAATCGTTAGAAGTAAGTTTGGAGTAAAAAGAGATGACGGAAGTTATATTAAATTTGATGATAATGCTTGCGTAATCATTAAAGACGATAAATCTCCAGTTGGAACTCGTGTTTTGGGTCCAATAGCACGTGAACTTAGGGATAAAGAATTTTCAAAAATTGTAAGTTTAGCCAAAGAAGTGCTATAACCTAGATATTAAGGAGGAAGAAACATGAAATTAAAAACAGGCGATAAAGTAGTAGTAATTGCCGGTTCTAATAAAGGTAAAGAAGGAAAAATTATCAAAAAATTAGAAGATAGAGTTATTATTGAAGGTGTAAATTTAAGAAAAAAACACTTAAAGCCTAAAAATAATGGTGGTAATGGTGAAATAGTAGAAACAGAAGCACCAATCCATGTATCAAATGTTATGATAATAGATCCAAAAACAAAAAAACCTACAAGAATAGGACACGAAGTAGATAAAAATGGCAAGAAAATAAGAATTTCTAAAAAATCTAATGAAAAGATTGACTAGTTTGGAAGGAGGGCGTTTGCATGAACCGCCTAGAAGAAAAATATAAAACTGAAGTTGTTCCAAGTTTAAAAGAAAAGCATAGTTATAAAACAGTTATGTTAGTTCCTAAAATAGAAAAAATAGTAGTAAATATGGGTGTAGGAGACGCTATAAGTAATTCTAAAAATTTAGAAAACGCCTTAAGCGATCTAGAAAAAATTACTGGTCTAAAACCCGTAGAAACAAAAGCTAAGAAATCAATTGCAGCTTTTAAAGTAAGAGAAGGACATAAAATAGGTTGCAAAGTAACTCTTAGAGGAGAAAAAATGTATGATTTCTTAGATAAATTAATATCTATCGGACTACCACGTGTAAGAGACTTTAGAGGATTATCTCCTAAAAGCTTTGATGGTAGAGGTAACTATACTATAGGAATTAAAGAACAATTAATATTCCCAGAAATAAACTATGATGAAGTAGAAAAAGTAAGAGGAATGGATATTGTTATAGTAACAACTGCAAAAACAGATAAAGAAGCTTTTGATTTATTAAAAGAACTTGGAGTTCCTTTTAGGAAATAGGGAGGAAAACAATGGCAAGAAAATCAATGATTGTAAAATCACAGAGAGAACCTAAATTTGAAGTAAGAAAATATACTCGTTGCTCAAGATGTGGAAGACCACATGCAGTGCTTAAAAAATTTGGGATATGTCGTATTTGTTTTAGAGAATTAGCACATAAAGGACAAATACCAGGCGTTAAAAAATCAAGTTGGTAAAATACCAAAATTAAAGAAGGAGGGATTCAAATGACAGATCCAATCGCAGATATGCTTACAAGAATTCGTAATGCCAACACAATGCGTAATAAAGAAGTTATTATGCCTACTTCAAAGATGAAAGTTGAAATAGCAAAGATATTAAAAGAAGAAGGTTACATTACTGAATTCAAAGTAAAAGATAACACATTAACATTAACTTTAAAATATGCTGAAAACAAAGAAAGGGTAATTACTGGACTAAAAAGAATTTCTAAACCAGGACTTAGAGTATACGTTTCTGCAAACGAATTACCAAGAGTATTAAATGGCTTAGGAATAGCAATTATCTCTACACCAAAAGGAGTTATGACTGATAAATTAGCACGTAAAAATAACGTTGGTGGAGAAGTAATAGCTTACGTTTGGTAAGGAGGAAAAAAATGAGTCGTATTGGAAAAAGAATTTTAACAATACCAGATAATGTTAATGTAGAATTACTAGATAACAGTATTACTGTAAAAGGCCCTAAGGGAGAATTAAAATTAGATATTATTAAAACTCTTAAAGTAAACGTAAATGGTAATGAGTTATCAGTTGAAAAATTAAAAGATGATAAATTCACTAATAAAATGCATGGTACTACTAATGCAAACATAAATAATATGATTATTGGGGTATCTGAAGGATATAAAAAAGGATTAGAAATAATCGGTGTAGGATATCGTTTTACAGTTAGTGGTAATAATTTAACAATTGGGGCAGGATACTCTCATCCCGTAAAGATGGAAGTACCAAATGGACTTACTGTTAAACAAGTAAGCAATAACGAAATAGAAATAGAAGGAATAGATAAATGCTTAGTCGGAGAATTTGCTGCAAATGTACGTAAAGTAAGAAAACCAGAACCTTATAAAGGAAAAGGTATCAGATATAAAGGAGAACAAATTCGTCGTAAAGAAGGAAAGAAAGCATCTAAATAATAAGTAAAGGAGAGAAATCTTATGATAAATAAAGTTTCAAGAAACAAAATGCGTTTAATTAGACATAAGAGAGTTAGAGAAAAACTAAGTGGTACTAACGAAAGACCAAGATTAAATGTATTTCGTTCAAACTCTAACATTACTGCTCAAATAATAGATGATGAAAAAGGCATTACTTTAGTAAGTGCTTCTACACTAGAAAAAGACTTAAAAGTTAAAAATGGTGGAAATATAGAAGCCGCTAAAGTTGTTGGAGCAGAATTAGCAAAAAGAGCAAAAAAAGCTAAAATATCAAAAGTAGTATTCGATAGAGGCGGATACCTATACCATGGACGTGTAAAAGCCCTAGCAGACTCTGCACGTGAAAATGGATTAGAATTCTAATAAGGAGGAAAACCTATGCAAGAAAAAACAAAAAATACACGTAGTGAAGAAAAAAATAATAAAAACTTAAAGCATAGTGATAACAAAGGAAACAAAAGAAAACCAAGAAGAATGGAAAAACCAAAAAGTGATCTAGAAGACAAAGTTATCTCTATTAACCGTGTAACAAAAGTAGTAAAAGGCGGTCGTCAATTCCGTTTCTCAGCTACAGTAGTAGTAGGAAATAGAAAAGGTAAAGTTGGACTTGGAACTGGTAAAGCAAAAGAAATGCCAGATGCTGTTAAAAAGGCTACACAAGCAGCTACTAAAAACTTAATAAATGTTGAATTAATAGATAATCGTACAATTTCTCATGAAATAATCATGAAAGAAGGAGCAGTAAGAGTAATGCTTAAACCAGCTACCGAAGGTACTGGAGTAAAAGCAGGAGGACCAGTTAGAGACGTTTTAGAACTTGCTGGGGTAAAAGATGTACTATCTAAAAGTCTTGGTTCTAGCACTAAAATAAACATGGCAAGAGCTACTCTAAATGCCCTTAAAAACCAAAAGTCACCTGCACATATTGCAAAACTTAGAGGAAAAACAGTAGAGGAGTTAAGAGACTAATGAAATTACATGAAATAAGCCCTAATGCTGGAGCAGTAAAAACAAGAAAAAGAGTAGGACGTGGAATTGGTAGTGGACTTGGAAAAACTTCTGGTAAAGGTCATAAAGGACAAAACGCCCGTAGTGGTGGAGGAGTTAGACCTGGATTCGAAGGAGGACAATTACCACTATTTAGAAGATTATCAAAAAGAGGATTCAACAATTATAACTTTAGAACTGTATACAGTGTAGTAAATGTATCAGATTTAGAAATATTTGATGACAATACAATTGTAACTATGGAATTATTAAAAGAAAAAGGTCTAGTAAACAAAGAATTAGACGGCATAAAAATTCTTGGAAATGGTACTATAACCAAAAAATTAACAGTAAAAGCTAACAAATTTACAAAAACCGCTAAAGAAAAAATAGAATCAGTTGGTGGAAAAACAGAGGTGATTTAGATGTTAAAAACCTTTAAATTACTATTTAATAAAAAAAATGCTGATTTAAGAAAGAGAGTAGGATTTACACTACTAATATTACTAATATTTATCGTGGGTACTACAATTCCAGTACCAGGAACACAAGGAGCAATATCAAGTTTAGGTATTTGGGAATTATATGACGCAATTGGGGGAGGAGCCTTAGAAAACTTTTCTATATTTGCTCTAGGAGTTATGCCTTATATATCTGCATCTATCATAACAGGTATCTTACAAATGGATATTGTGCCATACTTTACAGAATTAAAGAAAAATGGTGCAGAAGGTAGACAAAAAATAAATAAAATAAACAGATATATGGGACTTGCTATAGCATTCTTACAAGGTTTTGCAATGTCAGTAGCCTTTGTAAAAAATGCTGGAGCTCTAGAGTATATGAGACTTGCTCTAATATTAACCGCAGGTACAGCATTCCTATTATGGCTTGGAGACCAAATAACAGCTAAAGGAATAGGAAATGGAATATCATTACTAATAATGGCAGGTATCATAAACACAGTACCAAGTATGTTTATTGATACATTCAAAGCCTTAGTCTTAGATAATTCAGAACTATTTATAGGAATAGTATCATTTATCCTATTTGTAATATTCTATATTGCAATAATATTAGGAATAGTATTCATAGAAAAGTCAGAAAGAAGAATCCCAATTCAATACTCAAACCAAACACTATCAGCATATGGTGCTAAACAAAATTATATACCATTCAAATTAAATTCAGCATCAGTAATGCCAGTAATATTTGCATCCGTAATATTCTCAGTACCATCATTTGTAGCAAGCTTACTAGATAGTAGTAATGGTTTTGTAAAATTCACAAACACTTTCTTAAATTATAAAACACCCGAAGGACTTATAGTATATATAGCAGTTATTATATTCTTTAGTTACTTCTATACATTCTTACAAATAAATCCAGAGGAATTATCAAAAAATTTAAATAGACAAGGTGGATATATACCAGGAATTAGACCAGGTAAAGAAACACAAAATTATATAAAAACAGTATTAGGAAGAATTACTTTTTTAGGAGCCATATTCATTTCAGTAATCGCAGGCTTACCTATAATATTTAGTAACTTCTTAAATACAAACCTACCATCATCAGTAAATATTGGTGGTACAGGTATTCTAATTGTAGTAGGGGTTGCCCTAGAGACATATAGACAATTAGAAAGCAGATTAATAAATAGAAATTACCATAAAAGGAGCTGTTAGATAAAATGAAGAATATTATATTTATTGCCCCACCGGCAGCGGGTAAAGGTACCCAATCTAAATTACTTAGTGAAAAGTATAATATTCCTCATATATCAACAGGGGACTTACTTAGAGAAGAAATAAGTAAAGCTACCCCTTTAGGCTTAAGTATTAAAGAAGATATGGAAAAAGGCAATCTAATAACAGACGAAATAGTACTTAAACTACTAGAAAATAGATTAAAAAAAGAAGATTGCAACAACGGATATATATTAGATGGATATCCTCGAAATACTGTGCAAGCTTTGATGTATGATGAATTATTATCAAGAATAAATAAAGAATTAGGATTAGTAATATTCTTAGATATTGACAAAGAACTAGCTTTAAAAAGAACAATAAGTAGAGTAGTATGCTCTTCTTGTGGAGCATCATATAACCTTCTAATCGAAGACGTTATGCCTAAAAAAGAAGGAATATGTGATAGATGCGGTATGCCATTAAAAGCAAGAAGTGATGACAACGAAGAAACATTCTTAAATAGATTTGATACATATCTAAATAAAACTAAAGATTTAATAGAATATTATCAAAACAAAGAAGTACTACATAAAGTAGAAGTAACAAAAGAAAAAAGTGCATTAGATGTATTTAATGAGATTGAGGAGATATTAAACAAATAATGATAAGTATAAAAAGTGATTATGAAATATCTTTGATGAAAAAAGCAGGTAATATAGTATATAAAACCCACATGCATTTAAAAGATTACATAAAACCAGGTATAACTACCAAACAATTAGATAAATTAGCCGAAGAATTTATAATATCTTGTGGTGCAACACCATCTTTCAAAAACTATAATGGCTTTCCAGCTAGTATATGCACTTCAATAAATGAAGAAGTAGTACATGGAATACCATCTAATAGAAAACTAAAAAATGGTGATCTAATTAGTATAGATATTGGAGCATGTTATAAAGGTTATCACGGAGATTCAGCATGGAGTTATCCTGTAGGAGACGTTTCTAAAGATAAAGAATATCTATTAGAACATACAGAAAAAGCATTATATGAAGGATTAAATGTAGTAAAAGCAGGTTGTAAATTAGGTGACATAGGATACGCTATAGAAAGTTATGCACATAAACATAAACTTGGAGTAGTAAGAGAATTAGTAGGACACGGAGTAGGAACTAATTTACATGAAAAACCAGATGTACCAAACTATGGTATTAAAGGTAGTGGTATAACCTTAAAAGAAGGAATGACAATTGCTATTGAGCCGATGTTAAATCTAGGAACAAGAAATGTAGAAATGCTAGATGATGATTGGACAATAGTAACTGCAGATGATAGACCATCAGCACACTTTGAACATACAATATTAGTAACAAAAGATGGATATCAAATATTAACAGGAGATGATAATTATGAGTAGAGACGATATCATTGAAGCCCAAGGTAAAGTAGTAGATATTATCAAAGGTGGAAAATTTAAAGTAGAACTTGAAAACGGACACACTGTGGAAGCCCATGTTTCTGGTAAAATGCGCGTTAACAATATACGTATTCTACCAGGTGATACCGTAGTTGTCGAATTATCAGTATTTGATTTAACACATGGGCGTATCATTTACAATAAAAAGTAGAAATAGGAGGAAATAATATGAAAGTAAGAGCTTCAGTTAAACCTATATGTGATAAATGTAAAGTAATTAAACGTAAAGGAAAAGTAATGGTTATTTGTGAAAACCCAAAACACAAACAAAAACAAGGTTAAAATAGGAGGAATTAAATTATGGCACGTATTAAAGGTATTGAAATACCAAACGATAAAAGAGTAGAAATATCTCTAACTTACATTTATGGAATTGGAAGAAATCTATCTAATAAAATTCTTAAGGATGCAAAAGTAGATATCAATACAAAAGCAAAAGACCTTACAGATGATGAAATTGCAAGAATAAGAAGAGAAGTAGAAAAATATCCAGTTGAAGGTGATTTGAGAAGAGAAGTAAGTATGAATATAAAAACACAAATGGAAATAAATTCATACAGAGGAATTAGACATAAAAAGAAATTACCAGTTAGAGGACAAAGAACAAATAGAAACGCCGTAACTGCTAGAGGCGGAAAAAGAAAAGTAGAAGCAAATAAGAAAAAATAGTTTATAAGGAGGTAAGTTAATTATGGCTTATAAAGCAAGAAAAAAAAGAGTAAAGAAAAATATACCAGAAGGTGAAGCACATATATACGCATCATTTAATAATACAGTAGTAACCATTACTGACAAAGAAGGTAATGTAATTAGTTGGGATTCTGCTGGTACTCAAGGAATTAAGGGTAGTAAAAAGTCAACACCATTTGCAGCAGGTATGGCTGCAGAATCTGCTGGAAAAAAAGCTGTAGATATGGGAATGAAAATAGTTAATGTATTCGTAAAAGGACCAGGATCTGGTCGTGAGGCTGCAATACGTTCCCTAGCCACTGCAGGTTTAGAAGTAAAATCAATAACTGACGTTACACCAATTCCACATAATGGATGCCGTCCACCAAAAAGACGTCGTGGTTAAAAATAAAGGAGTGTGTTAAAATGTTAAAGTTTGAAAAACCAGAATATAAAGTAAAAGAATATGTAAAAAATAATTTTTATGGTAAATTTGAAATAGAACCTTTAGAAAGAGGCTTTGGTACAACTTTAGGTAATGCTTTAAGAAGAGTAATGTTATCAAGTCTTCCTGGGGATGCTATCACATCAGTTAAAATCGATGGAATAGCTCATGAATTCCAAAAATTAGATGGAGTTATCGAAGACGTAACTGCAATAGTACTTAACTTAAAGTCAATTGTACTTAAAAACCATTCTAAAGATGAAGGAAAAATACTTAGATTAGATGTAACAGGTCCTAAAGTTGTAACAGCAGCTGATATCATTCAAGATGCAGATATTGAAATATTTAACAAAGACCAAGTAATTGCAGAAGTTACAGATGGTGGTAAATTATCTATGGAAATGACTGTAGGAACTGGCAGAGGTTATGTAAGAGCAGAAGAAAACAAAAAATTAATTGGAAATAAAACAAATGTAATTGCAATAGATAGCTTATATGCTCCTATTGAAAGAATTAACTATGAGGTAGAAAATGCCCGTGTAGGACAAAACAATAACTATGATAAGTTAATATTAGAAGTATGGACTAATGGATCTATTACTCCGGAAGAATCAATAGCACTTGCTAGTAGGATATTAATCGAACACTTCCAAGTATTAGCAAACTTAAATGAAATAGCAGATGCTACAGGATTAATGGTATCTAAAATAGAAGATCCTAACCTAAAAGTATTAGAAACATCAATAGATGACTTAGATCTATCTGTAAGAGCTTATAACTGTCTTAAAAGAGCAGGTATTCTTACATTACACGATTTAATAGATAAAAGCGAAAACGAAATGATGAAAATAAGAAATTTAGGTAAAAAGTCATTAAAAGAAGTATTAGATAAAGTAAAAGATATGGGCTTATCATTTAGAATCGAAGATTAGTAAGGAGGATTATTATGGCTTATAGAAAATTAGGAAGAGAATGTAAACACAGAAGAAGTATGCTAGCTACTCTAACTAAACAGCTTATTATAAATGAAAGAATAGTAACAACAGAAACAAGAGCAAAAGAAGTTAGAAAAAGTTTTGATAAAATGATATCTTATGGTAAAAAAGGTAACTTAGTATCAAGAAGATTAGCATTAGCATTCTTGCACAATGATGAAGTATGTGTAAATAAAGTATTTAATGATTTAGCACCACGTTATAAAGATAGAAATGGTGGATACACAAGAATACTTAAAATGAAAGAAAGAAAAGGAGATAACGCATTAGAAGTTATTTTAGAATTAGTATAAGCTTGCCTTATACTTTTTTCTGTATAAATTCATATTATCAGGAGAATAATAAATATGAAAGGAAGATAATATGAACGAAAACAACGAATTACTATTATATATCTATCAAAACTCAAAAATGGGTATGGAAAATTTAACAAGTTTAATTAAACAATTAAATGGAAAAGATAACAAAATTAAACAAATAGTAGAAGGACAACTAAAAGGCTATGAAAACTTTGTTAAAGAAAGTGAAAAATTACTAAAAAAACATAAAGTAGAACCTAAAGAAAAAAGTAAAATTGCAGAAGCCATGGCTTATATGGAAATGAAATTAGAACTACTAAAAGACAATTCTGATGCAAGAATAGCAGATATGTTAACAAAAGGTTTAACTATGGGAAAGATAGATATAACTAAAAAAATAGATAATTTCAAAGATGACGCTAATGAAGACATATTAAAATTAGCCAGAAAATTATCAAAGTTTAATGAAGAAAATATAGAACTTCTAAAAAAATACTTATAAGGAGGAACTATGAAAGCATTAATAACCGGAGCATCATCTGGTATAGGAAAAGAGATGGCTCACATTTTAGAAAATCTTGGATATGACTTATTTGTAGTATCAAGTAATAAAAAAGAGTTAGAAGAAGAGTACAAGAATTCAAAAACTGAAGTAAAAACTATAGTTTTAGACTTAACTAAGAAAGAAAACTGTCTTAAACTATATGAAAGTCTTAAAGATGAAGATATTGATATCTTAATAAATAACGCTGGATTCGGGGTTACAGGTAATTTCAGTGAAACATCTTTAGATAAAGAATTAGATATGATAGACTTAAACATAAAAGCATATCATACTCTAACAAAACTATTTTTAAAAGATTTTATAAAAAAAGATAGGGGAAGAATACTTAATGTTGCTTCAATGGCAGGCTTCATGCCAGGGCCCTATATGGCAGCATATTATGCCACTAAATCATATATACTAAACTTATCACTTGCTATATATGAAGAATTAAAAAAAGACAATTCCAATGTAAAAATATCAATATTCTGTCCTGGACCAGTCAAAACAAATTTTGAAGAAGTAGCAAATGTAAAATTCAATATAAAACTATTAGACGCTAAAAAAGCAGCAGAATATGCAATTACAAATATGTTTAAAAACAAATTAATAATTGTTCCACCAAATATGAAAGCAAATAAAGTACTTGCACGTTTAATGCCATTAAAATTAGTACTATGCATAAATTCTTTTATCCAAGAAAGAGAAAGTAAATAAATACCCCTATGGGTGTTTTTTTCAAAAAAAGTGTTGTATTAATTGATTAAATGTGGTATCATTATTATAGGAAGTAGGGACTTAATATACGAGTTATATATGATCATATTATTGATATTTAATCTAAAATATAATATTATTAATATAAAAGATAATAAAGAGGTGATATAATGGAATTCAAAAAACTTATGACAATTTTTATAATAACAGTAGCCATTATTTTTGCCTTAATCATTACCTTAAGTTATGGATACTATGTTGCATCCTCACAAGAAGACACAAAATTTAATGTAAAAACTAACGAAACAGTATCGGTAGTATATGCCCAAGGACAAAAAATAAATACTACAATTGCGACCCCAATTCTTGCATCAGAAGTATCAGAAAAAGCCTCAAAAAGCGTATTTACTGTAACAGTAAACGAAAACTTCACTGGCCATAAATTAGCTTTACAAGTTAACTTAACTAACATAACCATTGATTCAAATTTAAAAGATAGTAATTTCAAATGGCAATTATTATTAAACGGTACGGAAGTAAAAAGTGGTAATTTTGCAAATTTATCAGGAAATACATTAGAACTATACCCCTTAACCAATCAAACAATAACTGCATATCCAACTACGTATAATTTTGAATTTAGAATATATTTGCAAGAAATATGCACAGATATAACAGATGTAACAACCTGTTCTGACTATTCTGCATGGAACACCGCCCATTCCTCAGGACAAGAAACAGAACCATATAACAGCCCAAACAGCACAAAATATGGACAAAGTAGAATGATGGGAAAAAGTATAAGTGGCAAAATAGAAGTAGTAAGTATAATAAAATAGTAAACATATAGTTATATATGTTTATTTTTATTATATTTTGTGTTATGATTATTATGGTGATGATATGAAAAATAACTCCTCACTTTTTAAAGAAGTTAAATCAGAAGACGACATTTTAAACTTAAACCATGAAGTAAAATATATAAACATAGATATAACTTTAATAGATTTACCACTCCTTAAAGCGTTAAAAATGCTGAAAGGGTATTATATATCAGATAATATCTTAAGTAAAAAAGGATATATTTACATGGATGATAAATATCTTGAAGAAAGCATAAACACATTACTAGACATAATAAACAATATTCCAAGTGACTTATCTATTCTACAAGAAGCAAAATACTTATATATAACTTTAGGAAAAATAATAAATATAAATATAAATACATCTCCTGAAAAAAATGAAAATATACCTATAAATACCATCTGGATGCATAACAACCCTTTTAGTGCCTTAGCCCTAAAAGAAGTAAACAATGAAAGCCTTTGTAAACTATATTTACTATTATGCAGTATAAGAAAAATACCATGTGAAATCATAACTGACGAAAATAATTACCAATATAATCAAATAATTATTGAAGGCGAGGCTATTAAAGTAGATTTATACAAAGATTTACCATTCATAAATGCAAAATTTAGAACTAGGCATTTTTGCAAATACAATAATACACCTGATATAGACAAAAACATCAGATACATATCTGAAGAATACACTGATGACAAAATAAAAAAAGAATTAGAAAAAGAGGATACAACTATTGAAAAAATACTCCAAATAACCTCCCAAATTTTAAATATTGGTACAATAAACCCTAGCTATATAAAAACAATATATGAAAGTCTATTTTTAAAGTTTGATCTAATGGATAATATTATAATAAATAATTTATATTACAATACTAAAACAGGGAAGAAACACTTCATCTTAATATCCACTGAGGACAAACATTATAGTTATAACTATAAAACAAAATCATTTGATACCCTAGATGATAACATTCTTTTAGAAGCACTAAATAAAGGTAGTATTGGTCTATACCTAAACGAAGAAGAAATACCATTAATACATGCAAAGTCCCTTGCTTAAAGCGTTAACCTCATGTAAATTATCTTTAAATAACATTCAATATATATTATAATATATTTATTAAGAAAGGAAGTAAACCATGGAAGCAGTCCTTAAAATATTACTAGAATACATTATAGTGTTTATCTTTATATTTATTCTAAACTACATACTATTTATCAAAAAGAAAATAAAACTAAACAAAAAGAAAGTTCCCATGGAATTAAACTATCTAATTGCACTATATGGGGTAGATGTAAAAAAAATAAATTATAAACACTTTGTATACACTTATTGCCTAATAAATACCTTTATAATAAGCACAATATACATTATAGTAGTATACTTAGTTAAAGGACTAATATTCCAAGTTTTAGTAGGAATAATACTCCTAGCACTATTAATAATAATATGCTATGGATTATTAGGACGTTACTACAGAAAGAGAAGTGAATAATATGTATAATTTCAAAAAAACAGAAAAAAAATGGCAAAAATATTGGGAAGAAAACAACACCTTTTACACTGATGTATATGATTTCAGTAAACCAAAATACTACGCTTTAGATATGTTCCCATATCCCTCTGGAGTTGGATTACATGCTGGACACCCTGAAGGATATACAGCAACAGACATCATAGCAAGAATGAAAAGAATGCAAGGATATAACGTCTTGCACCCTATGGGATGGGATGCCTTCGGACTTCCTGCAGAACAATATGCAATTAATACTGGTAATCATCCTAGTAAATTTACTGAAAAAAACATAGAAACATTTAAAAAACAATTAAAATCATTAGGATTCTCTTATGATTGGTCAAAAGAAATATCAACCGCAGACCCTAAATATTATAAATGGACGCAGTGGATATTTAAAAGACTATACGAAGATAAAATAGCCCAAAATATAAATATGCCAGTAAACTGGTGTGAAGAATTAGGCACTGTATTATCAAATGATGAAGTTATAGATGGTAAAAGTGAAAGAGGGGGATACCCTGTAATTAGAAAAGAAATGAAGCAGTGGGTAATGGATATACCAAGATATGCTGAAAAATTACTTAATGGTCTAGATGACCTAGACTGGCCACAATCTACAAAAGAAATGCAAAGAAACTGGATAGGTAAATCAGTCGGAGCAGAAATAAACTTTAAAATAAAAGACCACGACTCTTCTTTCACAGTATTTACTACAAGATGTGATACTCTATTCGGAGTAACATACTGCATTTTAGCACCGGAACATCCTCTTGTTTCCGAAATAACAACCACCCAGCAAAAAGGCAGGGTAGTAAATTACCAAAAAATGTGTTTATCTAAATCTGATTTAGAAAGAACAGAATTAAATAAAGAAAAAACCGGAGTATTTACTGGTTCCTATGCAATTAATCCTGTAAATGGAAAAGAAATACCCATCTGGATAAGTGACTATGTCCTTGGAAGTTATGCAACCGGAGCTATCATGGCCGTACCAGCACACGATGAAAGAGATTATGAATTTGCTAAAAAATACAATTTAGAAATATTACCAGTACTTGAAGGAGGTAATATAGAAAAAGAAGCATTTACTCAGGACGGCCTACACATTAACTCAGATTTTCTAAATGGCTTAAATAAAGATGACGCAATCGAAATAATGCTTAACTATATAGAAGAAAATAACATAGGTAAAAGAAAAATAAACTACCGTCTTCGTAAATGGATATTTGCTCGTCAAAGATACTGGGGAGAACCTGTCCCTATTATATACTTAGAAAACGGTACTACAAAAGCCTTAAAAGATTCAGAACTACCTCTAATATTACCTGAGTTAGAAAATTATAAATCTGTCGGAGGTCAGCCACCTCTAGCAAGTGCTACCAAATGGAAAAATATTACACTTAATGGAGAAAAAGCAATAAGAGAAACAGCAACTATGCCAGGATCCGCAGGATCTTCTTGGTATTATCTAAGATATATTAACCCAGACAATGAAAATGAATTAGCAAATAAAAAGTTACTAGAACACTGGATGCCAGTAGACTTATACATTGGAGGACCTGAGCATGCTGTTGGCCACCTTCTATATTCAAGATTTTGGAATAATTATCTATATGATAAAGGAATTGTACCATATCCAGAACCATTTAAAAAACTATGCCATCAAGGTATGATACTTGGATCTAACGGCCTTAAAATGGGTAAAAGATTCCCAGAATACGTAGTAAATCCTACTGATGTAGTAAACAGCCATGGAGCAGATGCCCTACGTCTATATGAAATGTTTATGGGACCACTTGAAGCAGATAAACCATGGAGTGACGAAGGTTTAGATGGCTCAAAAAGATTCATTGATAGAATCTACCGCCTAATTGTAGAAACTGACAAAGTAAAAGACAAAGAAAACCCTAATCTAGAAAAAGTATACAATTACACTATAAAAAAAGTAACTGAAGACTTCGAAAGCCTTAACTTTAATACCGCAATAAGCCAGTTAATGATATTCATAAATGAATGTTATAAAGAAGATATTGTTCCTAAAAAATACATAATGGACTTTACAAAACTAATATATCCAATAACTCCCCATCTAGGAGAAGAATTATGGAGCATTTTAACATCAAAAGAGACAATAACATACGAACCATGGCCAACATATGATGAAAATAAAATTCAAACTAGTACTATAGAAATAGGGGTCCAAGTAAATGGAAAACTAAGATCCACTATTAAAGTCCAAAAAGATAGTTCTAAAGAAGAATTAGAAAAACTTGCTTTAAAAGAAGAAAATGTTATTAATCACATTCAAAATAAAGAAATAATTAAAACAGTAGTAGTCCCTAATCGTATTGTAAATATAGTAGTAAAATAGAAAGGAGATCCTTATGAATAGTAAAGAAGAAGAATTAAAGCAGTTAGAAAGTGAAAACATTCAGAGAATCTTTAACTTATCCAGAAGAATAGATTCTGATATAATAAAACGCACTTTAGAAGAATTAATTCTCGGAGTAAATAAAAAGTTTCATGAAAGTTTACCCCAAGAAAGCAAAGAAGAAATTCTAAACTCTCTAATTGCTAAAGAAAGACATTTAGGACTTGCTTATGATGAAGTTGAAAGTTTACTCCCTGAGGAGGAAAAAACCCCTATTAGAAGGTAATTCTACCTTCTTTTTTTGGGGTTAAAGTAAATTTTATCAAAAAATGTTTGCTTTTTTCCTTAAAATGTGCTATTATATAAATCGTTAAGTTTTTTTAAGGGGGAATTATATATGAAAAAAACATTAATAAGATTATTTTTAGTAGCCTTAACTCTATTAATTGGAACAAACTATGTAATGGCTGCTGGTGCTCCTAGTAGTATAACCCTAGGAACACAATCAATGACTACCTCATATATTACCGGAGGACAAACCCGTGGCGTATATTATAGAGTAAGTAGTGATGGTAAAATAATGTACTGTATGACTTACGAAAGAACATCACCATATAGTGGTATGTCATTTACATTAGGAAGTGAGTTAGATGCTGGTATGAGTTACTTACTTGCTAATGGATACCCTAATAAATCATTTACTGGGGATAAATACAAAGACTATTATATAACTCAAGTAGCAATATGGTTATACCAAAGTGATTATGGACACGGTATGAGTAAAGTAGTTACAAGTGTTAAAAATGGTGGATACGCTAATAACTACTACGCAAACCAAAGTAGAGATTTATATAATAGAGCAGTAAAAGCAAGAAATGCCGGTTATGCTAAGTCTACATTTAGTCTAGATACTAAAAATATAACTCTAACTCTTAAAGACAACTACTTTGTATCAGACCTAATAAAAGCAAGTGGTACAAACACTAGTGAAACATACAATTTAACCCTAAATAATGCACCATCAGGAACTACTATAACAAATAAATCAGGTAGTACCACAAACACTATCAACATAAACGATGGATTCTATGTTAAAGTACCTGCTAGTAGTGTAAATGGTAAAAACATAAGCTTTACTATCAGTGCACAAACAAATGGAGTAGTAAACAAAGCATATCTATACAAATCAGGAAATTCATACCAAGATATGTCAGAAGCTGTTCTTCATCCTATCTACACTCCATTAAAAGATACACTAACAATTGATGTATCTTCTAACGTAGTTAAAATATCAAAACAAGATATAACTACTAAAGAAGAATTACCCGGAGCTAAACTTACATTAAAAGACTCTAAAGGAAATATTGTAGAAGAATGGATAAGTACAAGTTCTAGCCACTATATCTATAACCTAAAAGATGGACAGTACACATTATCAGAAACTACAGCTCCTGAAGGTTATAAATTAAGTACAGAAACAATCACATTTACTGTAGTAAATGGTAAAGTAAGTGAAAACATTATAATGTACAATGAAAGAAAACCAGAAGAAACTCCACCAAAAGAAGAAGTAATACCAAAAGAAGACATCGAAATAATCGAAGTTAAAAAAACAGATTCAAGTGCCACTTTATTCTATATAGTATGCTCTTTAGTATCAATATCAGGTATAGGTATAATATATAAATATCGTCATGCACAAAAATAACATAATAGTACTTTTCGGAGTACTTCTTACTATTGTAGGAATATTTCTAATAAGTAATCATTACATTAATGAAAAAATTGACATTGCCTATGATATGATGAATCAGAAATTATTCCAAAATGGTGAAAATGCTAATGAGGATACTAATCCAACACAAAAAGAAGAAAAAGTGGAACTTACACCCGCTAGTGGTATTACATCAGAAGTCCCTAAAGAAGAAGTAAAAACATATTATATTGGATACTTAGAAATACCAAGAATAAGTTTTTACCGTGGGTTTACTGATATAAACTCTCCTAGTAACAATATACAAACTAATATAGAAATTAATAAGTCTTCGTCATTCCCAGATGTACAAGGGGGCAATTTCATAATATCAGCCCATTCTGGAACAAGTTATAATGCCTATTTTAGATACCTATATAAACTAGAAGAGGGAGATACAGCTTACGTATATTACAACCATATAAAATATACTTATATAATAGATAATATATATAACGTGCCTAAAGTTGGTACAGCAAGTATTTATAGAGATAGTACTAAAAATACCCTAACATTAGTTACATGTACATATGGTGATGAAACATCCCAGACTATATATATTGCCTATCTGGATAAAAAGGAAGAATATTAAGGGGGGATATTATGACAAGAAGTACAATAATAGAGAAATTAAACATAATTAAAGATATGGTATTAACTCAGCCAGAATTACTTATAGTATTTGCATGTTTTATGATTTTGGGAATAATACTATTTGCCTTTTCCAAAATGAAGAAATCAAAATACATAAAATTATTCCTATTATCATATATCCTAATACTCTTAGCCCTTATAATCGGGTACAATGTAGATATGTATAAACTATTAGATTACTTTATAAATAATGTATTTTATTTATTAATATTTCCTAATATAGCAGTCTACACTGGCATGTTAATCGCAAGTAATATCTTATTACTAACCGGAGTCCTAGGAAATGGTAAAAGTAAAATAATCAAAATTATTAATGTTATATTCTATAGTCTAATTGGACTATTTACATACCTTATCATGGATGTTATTGTCACAAATAAAATAGACGTATATTCATTAATAGACGTATATTCTAATGAAACACTCTTTGCACTCCTACAACTTAGTATGATACTATTCATAATATGGGTAGTAATTAGAATAATAATAAAAATAACAAATAAACTTTTAACAAAAAAACAAAATCTTACAGAGGTTGAAAATACAGAAGAAGAGGTAGTAAATCAAAATGATGCTTCTTTATATACTCCAAATAAAAGTAATATAGAAATAACTTTTACTAAAGAAGAGTGGATGAGCCTAAATGATATATTAAAGAAAGAACAAAACAAAAACAGTTAGTTCTTTCTTTATTTTCCTTTATTTTTCTACCAATATTTGTTATAATGTAATTAAAGAGGTAATAAAAATGAATATGAATGAAGTAGATATCAATAAAGTGTCTCCTATGATGAAACACTATATAGAAATTAAAAATAATTATAAAGATGAAATTCTTTTCTACCGTCTCGGAGACTTCTATGAAATGTTTTTTGAAGACGCCACCACCGTTTCCCATGCACTTGAATTAACATTAACTGGAAGAAATGCTGGACTAGAAGAAAAAGTACCAATGTGTGGTGTACCTTATCATGCTAAAGATGTATATATAGATAAATTAATAAAAATGGGCTATAAAATAGCAGTTTGTGAGCAGGTCGAAGACCCAAAAAGTGCTAAAGGCATTGTAAAAAGAGAAGTCACGGAAGTAATAAGTGGGGGAACCATTATTAATACCACTTGCCTAAATGAAAAAGAAAATAACTATATAGGCAGTTTATACTCCTATCAAGCATGCTACGTTATCACATACTGTGACATAACAACTGGACAAATATATTCTAAAATATTATTAAAAGATGATAAAAAATTAATAAACGAACTACTATTTCTTGAATTAAAAGAATTAATAATAAATCCTGAAGTAGATAAAAAAGTAATAAACATGATAAAAGAAATGACAAAAATGACAATTACTATAATATCCAATCTTTATGATAAAGATGATTATAACTATGTATATTCAAGTGAAGAAAATCAAATGATAGAGACTTCAATAAAACACTTATTATACTACCTAATATTGGTCCAAAAAAGAAACCTTGAACACTTACAAAAAGTAGTAGTAATTCATCCCGATGACATTCTTAGAATGGATATATACACCAAAAGAAACCTAGAGTTAACAGAAAGCATAAGATTAAAAGAAAGAACATATTCCTTATTATGGCTTTTAGATAACACAAAAACAGCCATGGGCTCAAGAAAACTTAAACAATACATAGAGTCCCCACTAGTAGACATTAATAAAATAAACCAAAGATATGATATGGTATCTACTCTTATGGAAGACTTTATAAGTAGTGAAGAACTCAGACAATACCTATACGAAGTATATGACTTAGAAAGACTATGTGGAAAAATATCACTAGCTTCCTGCAACGGAAGAGACCTATTACAACTAAGAAACTCCCTAAAAATACTTCCTCAAATAAATACAATACTAAAAAAAATAAACTATACACTTATGCCAGATCTATCAGAATTATATAACTTTTTAAACGATTCATTATATGAAGAACCCCCAGTTAGTATAAAAGAAGGATATTTAATAAAAGAAGGATACAGTAGCACTCTTGATACATTGAAAGACTTAAGAAATGGCGGTAAAAATTTTATAAGCAGTTTTGAAGAAGAAGAAAGAAAAAAAACAGGAATCAAAAATCTAAAAGTAGGATACAACAAAGTTTTCGGATACTTTATAGAAATTAGTAAAGGAAATGTAGCCTTAGTTAAAGATGAATATAATTATGAAAGAAAACAAACCCTTACAAATTGTGAAAGGTATATTAACCCAGTTCTAAAAGAAAAAGAAGATTTAGTTCTTTCCTCTGAAGAAAAAATAATTACTTTAGAATATGAATTATTTACCCAAATAAGAGATAAATGCAAAGAATACACCAAAAAGCTCCAACAAGCATCGCAAATAATAAGTGAAATAGATGTACTACAAAGCTTTGCCCTTGTTAGTGAAAAATATGGTTATGTAAGACCTAAACTAACGCAAGATCATTCTATAGAATTAATAAACTCAAGACACCCTACACTAGAGAGAGTAATCAAAGACGAATATGTAGATAATGATATTATAATGGATGAAAACACAAACATATTACTTATTACAGGTCCCAATATGGCTGGTAAAAGCACCTATATGAGGCAGTTAGGTATAACTGTCATAATGGCACAAATTGGTTGTTTTGTCCCATGTAAAAGTGCTAAACTGCCCGTAATTGATAAAATATTTACCAGAATCGGAGCTTCAGATGACCTTATAAGTGGAGAATCAACATTCATGGTAGAAATGTTAGAAAGTGCAAACGCCATTAAAAATGCAACTGAAAAAAGCCTCATCTTATTTGACGAATTAGGAAGAGGTACAGCAACATTTGATGGTATGAGTTTAGCTCAAGCAATTATTGAATACATAGCAAATAAAGTAGAGTGCAAAACACTATTTTCTACACACTATCACGAACTTACTGATTTAGACAAAAATATACCAAGCCTCCAAAACTATCATGTAACTTGTAGTGATAATAACGGAGAGTTAACATTCCTTCACAAAGTAAAAAAAGGATCAGTAGACAAAAGCTATGGAATCAATGTTGCACGTCTTGCAAATTTACCAGAAGAAGTCATAAATAGAGCTAAAGATATTCTCAAGGTCTATGAAACAAAAGAAAAAAATAGAGATTTAGTCATTCAAACAACCCTACCACTAGAGTTTACAAACGATAAAAAAAGTGAAATAGAAGAAGAAATAAAAAAACTAGATATACTAGAATTAACCCCTCTTAAAGCATTAAACATACTATATGAATTAAGAAAGAAGGTAGATAATAAATGAATGCTCTAGTAACAGCAGTAACAAGTGATCTTGGATACCATATAGCAAAAAAATTAATCACTATGGGGTATCACATAATTGGAACCTATTATAGTAACTATCTTAGAAAAGAAGAAATAAAAAAAGAACTCGGGGATAATATTAGTATATATAAAGTAGATATAACCAAGGAAGAAGATATAATTAACTTATCAAAAAAAATAAATTCTTTAAATATAATTATTAATAATGCTTGCACTTATCATGATTCTAATATCCAAAACAAAACTAAAGAAGACTTTATGAATACCCTTGAAGTAAACCTTCTCGGACCATTTCTCATTACAAAACACTTAAAACTAGACAGTGGGTATATATTTAATATAGCATCAACTGATGGTATAAACACTTATAACGATATAAACTTCGATTATGCAGCATCTAAAGCAGGTCTAATAAACTATACCAAAAGTTTAAGTGTAATATTTCCAGATACCAAAAGTTATGCTATTAGCCCCAATTGGATAAACACTAAAACAACTAGAAGTATAAACAGAGACTACCTAAAAGAAGAATTAAAGAAATGCAATCAAAGTAGATTAATAGAACCCGAAGAAATTAGCGAAATAATTGGAGAAGTGCTACAAGAAAATATTCCAAGTGGTACTAATATAGTAATAAACATTAAAAATAACAAAATGGAGGTTAGTTATGAATAAACAAACTTTAGATTATATAAATAAAATAGAAAATGAAATGAAAGATATATTCAAAAATATAGATGATATATGTCTATTTAATAGCAGTAAAGTCCTAAATGCCTTTAAAGAAAACAAGGTATCAGAAAGCCATTTTAATCCCACAAGTGGATATGGTTATAACGATGTAGGAAGAGATATAATAGAAAAAGTATACGCAAGTATATTTAAAAGTGAAGATGCTCTAGTAAGAAGTCAATTCATATCAGGTACCCATACCCTTACAGTAACTCTATTTGCATTACTTAGACCAAACGATACACTATTATCAATAACTGGTAAACCATATGACACTCTAGAAGAAGTAATAGGAATTAAAGATAATCCATCTTCTCTTAAAAGTTATGGAGTTAATTATATGGAAATAGATTTAATTAATGATGATTTTAATTATGATAAAATAAAAGAAGTAATAAACTCTAATAAAATAAAAGTAATAACTATTCAAAGAAGTAAAGGATATTCTACAAGAAGTAGTATTAGTATCACAAAATTAGAAAAAGTAATAAAGTTTATAAAAGATATAAATAAAGATATTATAATTATGATAGATAACTGTTACTGTGAATTCGTAAATACAAAAGAACCAATCGAAGTAGGAGCAGACATTGCCGTAGGTTCTTTAATTAAAAACTTAGGCGGAGGAATTGCTCCAAATGGTGGATATGTTGTAGGAAGTAGCAAACTAATTAATTTAGTAGCAGAAAGACTAAATGTTCCTGGACAAGGAAAAGAGGTAGGTCCATCACTTGGGGCTAATAAAGCCATATTACAAGGATTATTTTTCTCTCCTAAAGTTGTAAGTGGAAGTTTAAAAACTGCAGTACTTGCATGCAGAGTAATGGAAGATAAAGGATATAAAACAAATCCAAAATCAGATGAGGAAAGAGTAGATATTGTCCAAAATATAATTTTTGAAGACCCAGATAAGTTAATTAAATGTTGTCAAATAATACAAGCATCTAGCCCAATCGATTCTCATATAGTGCCTGTTGCATGGGATATGCCTGGGTATACTGATAAAGTAATAATGGCTTCTGGATCATTTACTCAAGGAAGTTCTATAGAATTATCTTGCGATGGACCTATAAGAAGTCCCTATATTGCTTATATGCAAGGAAGTCTTACTTATGAATATGGTAAACTAGCAGTAATGCAATTATATGAAGAAATTAACTAAAATAATTTCTTTTTTTGTAACATTTTTAAAAATATATGATATAATTAATATGTATTTGCCAGCCTGGCGGAATTGGTAGACGCGATAGACTCAAAATCTATTATCCATTGGGTGTGAGGGTTCGAGTCCCTTGGCTGGTACCAAATATGAATTATAAAGTCCCATATTATGGGGCTTTTTATAATAATTACTCTGACTTTTATATTACTAATAAAATTTATCCGTAATTTCCGCTATTTCCTTTTTTATATAACTTTACATAAAAAAACCAATTTAAAGTTGCGTATATTGTTTATTATATGATATAATACGTTATAGAAGGAGGAAATAAAATGAAAGGAATAATATTAGCGGGGGGATCTGGAACAAGATTATACCCAATTACAAGAGAAGTGAGTAAACAACTATTACCAATATATGATAAACCAATGGTATATTACCCATTATCTGTATTAATGCTTGCAGGAATAAAAGATATATTAATAATATCTACACCACAGGATACCCCAAAATTTCAAAATATGCTAGGAGATGGAAGCAATTATGGAATAAAATTAACATACAAGGTTCAACCCGAACCAAAAGGGCTTGCACAAGCATTTACAATAGGAGAAGATTTTGTCGGGGATGATAATGTTGCAATGATTTTAGGAGACAATATCTTCTACGGAAATGGTCTACAAGAAAAATTAAATAATGCAATTAAAAACGCTAAAAAAGGAAAGGCTACAATATTTGGTTATAATGTACCAGATCCAGAAAGATTCGGAGTTGTTGAGTTTGATGAAAATGGTAAGGTAATTTCAATCGAGGAAAAGCCAAAAATACCAAAATCAAATTATGCTGCAACAGGATTATATTTTTATGATAATAGAGTAATTGAATATGCAAAACAAATTAAACCATCAGGAAGAGGAGAACTAGAAATAACGGATGTAAACAAAATATACTTAGAGAATGGTGATTTATCTGTTGAAGTATTAGGAAGAGGCTACTCATGGCTAGATACAGGTACATTTGATAGCCTAAATGAGGCATCAGACTTTATAAGAAGTATCCAAAAAAATGGTCAGATGATTGCCTGTTTAGAAGAAATAGCATATCTAAAAGGATGGATAGATTCTAGTACAGTAAGAGAAATAGGCGAAAGCATGAGTAAAAACTCATATGGTAAGTATTTAATAGAGCTTGCAAATAAAGACTTATCTAAAGATCCAGTTAGACTAATGACAAATAAGGAGGAATAATTACATGGAAAAAATTAAAACAAATTTAGAAGACTGCTATATAATCAAACCAGATAAGTTTGGAGATGACAGAGGATATTTTTCCCCATATTTCATACAAAAAAATTTTGATGAATTAGGTTTTGAAAAAGTAGTACAAGCAAGTCGCAGTAAAAGCAGTAAAGGAGTACTTAGAGGCTTACATTTTCAAAAAGAACCAAAATGCCAAGCAAAGATAGTTGAAGTAATCAAAGGAACAGCCGTTGATGTAGTAGTAGACATGAGAGAAGACTCACCATCATTTGGTAAGTGGACAAAAGTCCTTTTAACAGAATCAAATAATACCCAATTATATGTTCCAAGAGGGTTTGCTCACGGATTCATAAGTTTAGAAGACGACACTGTTTTTCAGTATCTAATAGATAATGATTATGCTCCAGATATGGAAGATGGAATACTATGGAATGATCCCGAAATAGGAATAAACTGGGAAGAAATATTCAAAGAATATAACATTACAGAACCTAAACTTTCTGAAAAAGATAAAAACCGTGAATTACTTTCTAAAAGTAAAATACGTTTTAAAAGGGGGAAATAATGAAATATCTTATAACAGGCTCTGAGGGGCAACTAGGTTATGACATAATAAAGGAACTAGAACAAAGAGGCGAAAAAAATTACTTAGCCCCAACCCTAGAAGAAATGGATATTACAAATAAAGAAATAGTAGATAAAATAATAGATAACTATAAACCAGATGTAATTTTTCACTGTGCTGCATATACTGCAGTTGATAAAGCCGAAGAAGATAAAGAAACTTGCTATAACGTAAATGTTATGGGAACAAAAAACATTGCTGAAGCATCCCAAAGGGTAGGAGCCAAAGTAGTTTATATAAGTACAGACTATGTATTTGATGGTACTAAAGACGGAATCTATGAAGTAGAAGATAATACTAATCCCGTAAATTATTATGGGTATACAAAACTTGAAGGAGAGAAAATAGTAGAACAATTAAAAGATTACCTAATAGTTAGAATATCATGGGTATTTGGTATTAATGGAAAAAACTTCATAAAAACAATGCTTAGTCTTGCAGATACTAAAGATGAAATATCTGTTGTATCTGATCAAATAGGAAGCCCAACATACACAGAAGATTTATCAAAATTACTAGTAGACATGGTAATCAATCATAAAAAAGGATTATTCTTTGCAACAAATGAAGAATACTGCTCTTGGTATGAGTTTGCTAAATACATATTTGAAATAAATAAGAAGAATATAAAAGTAAATAAAATCTTAACTAAAGACTACAAAACACTAGCCAAAAGACCTTTAAATTCAAAACTAAGTAAGGATAAATTAGATAAAGAAAATCTCGTAAGACTGCCAAACTGGAAAGACGCTACAGAGAGATTTTGTAAAAAATTAAAAAAGGAGAATTAAAATGAAATATTTAGTAACAGGTGGTGCAGGATTTATTGGAAGTAATTTTATGCACTATATGACAGAGAAATATCCAGAAGATATGTTTATTTGCCTAGATGCACTTACTTATGCTGGCAATTATAATAATATAAAAACATTAGAAAATAAAGAAAATTTTAAGTTTGTCCATGGGGATATAACAGATAGAGAATTTATCAATAAATTATTCGAACAAGAAAAATTCGATTATGTTGTAAATTTTGCAGCAGAAAGTCATGTTGATAATTCAATAAAAAACCCAAGTATATTTTTAACAACAAATATATTAGGTACACAAGTATTAATGGATGCTTGTCGTAAACATGGAATTAAAAGATATCATCAAGTATCAACTGATGAAGTATATGGGGACTTACCATTAGATAGACCAGATTTACTATTCAATGAAACAACCCCAATAAAGACATCAAGTCCTTATTCAGCTTCAAAAGCATCAGCAGATTTATTAGTACTTGCTTACCATAGGACATTTGGTCTTCCTATAACTATATCAAGATGTTCAAATAACTATGGTCCATATCAATTCCCAGAAAAACTAATTCCTGTTGTTATAAGTAAAGCATTAAATAACGAACCTGTTCCAGTATATGGAAAAGGGGAAAACGTTCGTGACTGGATACATGTCCATGACCATAATGTCGGAGTAGATATGATTATAAAAAATGGTAAAGATGGAGAAATATATAATTTAGGGGGACATTCAGAAAGAACAAACTTAGATGTAGTAAAAACAATCCTAAAACAGCTTAATAAATCTGAAGATTTAATTCAGTTTGTAACAGATAGACCTGGTCATGATTTAAGATATGCAATAGACTCAACAAAATCAGAACAAGAACTAGGATGGGATAGAACATACACATTTGAAGATGGTATAAAAGAGACTGTAGAATGGTATGTAAACAACCAAGATTGGATTAATGATATAAAATCAGGTAACTATAAAAATGCTTACAAAGACTAATATATAAATTATTGGTCTTTTTTTAAAAGAGAATAATAGATTTTTTTAAAAAAAATGGTATAATAATAACAGATAGTGTGAAAAGTTTTATGGAAAACTTGTCATACTTGATAAAAATGATATTAAGATGAAGATCTTAATATAAGTCTATCAAAAAAAGATAGAAAAATTGTTCTT
>CAKOLT010000008.1 GCA_934096315.1 uncultured Bacilli bacterium | reverse complement strand
GCTACTATAACCTGAAGCTGGCACTAAATTAGCTCCCTTAATGTCTGCCCCATCATCTAAGTACACTATTGCCCCTGCTACTGTAAAACTAATATTAGTATTTTGCATACTATTCCATAAAAAATAACCAAAAGCGACACTTATCCCCGTTAATACTGTAGCAATTAGTACTGATACTACTGCTAATTTTGGAGTTATTTTATTACTTTCTTCCATATACATCTACCTTTCTTACACGTATAAAAAGACCATGACAAACTAGAATACTCCTGTATTCTTACTGTCATAGTCTTCTATTTTTATTCTTATTTTCTTACCAAAATTGGTAATTATTTTAATAGGTGCATAACTGCACCCCCCCCCCACAAATGTTCGCGGTAATAAATTTTCTCTATCAAATATATTCATAAGAGGGGCTCCTTTCTTAATATATTTTGACTACGTCAAAATATATTACTTTCTTTACAATAAAAATTATACTACATAATTTTATAAATTACAAGTACTTTAGTTATAAAACTACACTAAAAATTCATATATACATAAAATATTATGATTAAATGAGGTGACAATAATGAAAGAAAACGAAAAAATAGAATGTTTAAAAAATAAACTAGAAATTAAAAATAAATTAAATAAATTAGGAATATGTGGATTAGTTGGACCCACTGGTCCAAGAGAAAAAGCCGGTACTAATATAAATATAAGAGGTAGTTTTAACTCTTTAGAAGAACTTATAAATACTCACCCTAAAGGAAATATGGGAGACACTTACTTAATAAATGGTAATTTATATTATTGAAATGATGATATTATGATATGGGAAAATGCAGGACATATTGAAGGATACAAGCGAAGTTGAGCCTATGGAGAAAGATATTCTAGATCTAGACAAACATTTAGTTTAACTGCAAATAGAGAAACAATAATACTAAAATAAAAACAGACTAACCTGTTTTTATTTTACTCAAGAACGCTTTTATTTTTAACTTTATTATTTTTATCATATATAATTAACTTCTCATTATTATCAACAGTAGCAAGTAATATCCCTTTATAAGAGTCATAACCCTTAACCTTAAGTTCATGTTTAAGCCACTTCTCACTCTTACCAATATCTTTTAAATTCTTCTCTAATAAAACCTCATCAATAATAACATTAGCAGTAAGTCCTTCATTTTTTACCTTAAGTTTATAATCACCCTTCGTAAGAGGAGACTTATCCCCTTTTAAAAGAAAACTTATCTTCCCATTAGTCTCCATTACAGCATAATCTATATCTTCTAAATTAAAATATCCATTTACTCTAGCTTCACTAAGTAAATCATTTACATCTATTCTAACCTTTTTTAACCCATCTTCAATAATTTTACCATTCTCTACAAGAACTGTCGGAACACCATTTATAATTCTTCTCATAGTAATACTTTTATTAGTTAAAATTGCGGAAATTAACCCTGCCAAACAGTATATAGTTAAACTAACTATTCCTGATAAGAAACTCTTCTCTATATCTAAAGAAATATCTGCAACTACACTCCCCATAGTAATACCTATAATATAATCAAATAAATTCATCTGTGATACTTGTTTCTTACCTATAATTTTAACAAATATAAACAAAATAAATAAGATAACTATAGTTCTAATTATTACATTTAAAATATCCATACAATTCACCAAGAATAGTATGGATATTTATTTATTATTTATTCATCTTTAACATAATAATGTCTAATAGGTTTTAAATTATCATCTAACTCATAACATATTGGACTACCTGTTTCTATCTCCAAATTAATAACATCCTCTTCATTCATATTATCTAAATAAGAAATTAACCCTCTTAAACTATTACCATGAGCTACTATTAATATACGTTTCTTTTGTTCTAACTCTGGTAATATATCACTATTATAATACTCACATACTCTTTTAATAGTATCACTTAAATTCTCTCCAAGTGGTAACTTATTTTTATCTATATCTTTATATTTTATATCTTTAGCAGGATTTCTATCATCATTTACATCTAATAGTGGTGGTCTTTCATTAACACTTCTTCTCCATAAAAGAACTTGATTACTACCATATTTCTTTTTAGTGTCTTCCTTATTTAATCCTTGAAGAGCACCATAATGTCTTTCATTTAATTTATAACTTCTTTTAATTATAATATCCTCTTCATTTAATTCTTTTAATATATATTTTAAAGTATCCTCACTTCTTTTTAATAGTGATGTAAAAGCCATATCAAAACTATAACCATGACTCTTTAATAACTTACCAGCACTAATAGCTTCCTCTACTCCCTTATCTGTTAAAGGAACATCAGTCCACCCTGTAAAACGATTTTCATGATTCCAAGTACTCTGACCATGTCTTACTAATATTAATTTAATCATTATTTAACCTCTCTATTATCTTATTTAACATATCTTTTTCTTTAGAATATTCTTCTTTCTCTTTATTTACAACCTCTTCTGGAGCCTTATTTATATAGTTTTCATTACTAAGTAACTTCTCTCTTCTAGAGATAGAAGACTCTAATCTTCCTTTCTCTTTTAATAAATTCTCTAATTCTTTTTCTATACTACCAGTCATATCATACATATATTTTATATAGTAACAAGAAGTACTTATCTCTATACCATCAGAAGAATTATTATCTATAATATTATTATTATCTATCTTTAATAATTTTAATATTATATCACCATCATCTCCCTTATAATATACTTTAGCATCTTTTGGCACTTGATTTTCATGCTTACAATTACGTACTTTTACTATAAACTCTATAGTATCCTCAAAACGTTTAGCCTCTGGGAAAGTAAATTCTTCTTGATATACTGGGTAAGGAGCAATCATAATAGATTCAGCATCCTTTATTGGTAATAAACCATATATTTCTTCCGTAACATAAGGCATAAATGGATGTAACATTTTTAATATTTGATTTAAAGTACGACATAATACACTCTTTGTAGTATTATTCATATTTATTTTAGATAGCTCAATATACCAGTCACAGAAATCATTCCATATAAAACTATATAACTCACTACCTACTATATTAAACTCATAACTATCCATATGCTTTCTAACATTTTTAACTAGATTACTACATTTAGTTAGTATCCATTTATCCTGAATAGTTAAATTATTTATAACATCAAACTCATCTACCTTTAAATCTTCTATATTCATAAGTACAAAACGTGAAGCATTCCATAATTTATTAATAAAATTCCAAACAGAAGCAACCTTATCCTCATCATACCTTAAATCCATTCCAGGAGCTGAAGTACTAGCTAAAAAGAATCTTAAACTATCACATCCATACTTATCTATAACATCCATCGGATCCACTCCATTACCTAGACTCTTAGACATCTTTCTTCCCTCTTTATCCCGTATTAAACCATGAATTAAACAATCCCTAAAAGGTCTCTTACCAGTAAAATGTAACCCCTGAAAAGTCATTCTATTAACCCAGAAAGGAATAATATCATAACCAGTTACTAATACATCATTAGGATAATATCTCTTAAATAAATCTGTTTCCTCTGGAAAACCTAAAGTAGAAAATGGCCATAATGCCGAACTAAACCAAGTATCTAATACATCAGGATCCTGAGTCCAACCATCTTCTATAGGAGGATTAACCCCAACATATACTTCTTCACCCTTATACCAAGCAGGAATTCTATGTCCCCACCATAACTGACGTGATATACACCAGTCATAAGTTATCTCCATCCAGTGGTTCATAACCTTCTCAAACCTTTCAGGAACAAAGTTTACCTTAGTATCTTTATTCTTTTGATTTAAAAGAACTTTATCTGCAAGAGGACGCATCTTAACAAACCATTGTTTAGATAAATAAGGCTCTACCATAACATCTGTTCTCTCACTATGTCCAACACTATGAGTAATTTCTTCTACTCTAATTAATAAATCTTCTTCTTTTAACTTCTCTACTAACTTTTCCCTGCACAAAAAACGATCCATACCATTATATATACCTGCATTCTCATTCATCGTACCATCTGGATTCATAACAATAATTCTCTCTAAATTATGTCTCTTACCAACCTCAAAATCATTAGGATCATGAGCAGGAGTTATCTTAACTACTCCCGTACCAAACTCTGGATCAGCATGATTATCCCCTACAACAGGAATAAGTTTATTTAAAATAGGTAAAACAACATTCTTACCAATATATTTACTATATCTTAAATCACCAGGATTAACAGCTACTGCTGTATCCCCAAAAAGTGTTTCCGGTCTAGTAGTAGATACCTCTAAATAATCAGAACCATCTTCTAAATAATATTTAATATGATAAAAAGCTCCCTTTACATCTTTATAAATAACTTCTTCATTAGATAAAGCAGTCATAGCCTCAGGATCCCAGTTAATAATTCTCTCTCCACGGTAAATTAATCCCTCATTATAAAGTCTAACAAATACCTCTTTAACAGAATTAGATAACCCCTCATCTAAAGTAAATCTCTCTTTAGAATAATCTAAACTAAGACCAAGTTTAGCCCACTGATTATGAATATTCTCTGCATACTCTTCTTTCCAAGACCAAGCATGTTCTAACCACTCTTCCCTACTTAAAGAACGGGGATTAATACCCATCTCTTTTAACTTCTTATCTACTTTTGCTTGAGTAGCAATACCCGCATGATCCATACCAGGAACCCATAAACAATCCATACGATCCATTCTCTTATATCTAATTAAAATATCCTGAATAGTAGTATCCCAAGCATGACCAAGATGTAACTTCCCTGTTACATTTGGAGGGGGTAATACTATTGTATATGGCTTCTTCTTTAAATTTCCACTTTTAAAATAACCATGACTCTTCCAAAATTCATACTTACCTTCTTCTACTAACTTTTGATTATACTTTTTTTCTAACATCTTTTATCATTCCTTTCATAAAAAAAGCCCATCCTAAACAAAGGATGAACTTATAGTCCACGGTACCACCTTAATTCATATTATCTATATAATATGCATCTCTATACTTTAACGCAGTAATACGTATTTTCCTACTAATAATTCAGAAAACATGCTCCCAAGCTACCTTCAATTACCTATTATGCAAACTCACACCAAACATTTGCTCTCTTTAATAACTTAGTAATCTACTCCTCTTGATCAAAGCAACTACAAATATTATAACAGATATTCTTTATTTATACAAGAGCTACTTTTCTATTTAAATAATTAACAAGCACTCCTATTATCTGTTTTATAAACCTCTCTATACTCTTATCCTCAAATGATAATGAATTATATATCTTACCAATATAATTCTCATTAATAATAACCTCATAACTATACTTATAATTTAAATCAAATATACTAGATAAAACCACTAGAACATCATCAGCATTATTCTCTGATAGCTTAATATCCACCTGTTTAAATTGTTTAAACTCCTCATAAACAGAAGAACTAGGATACTTATCTATTCTAGTATCTATATATGGATAATTAATAGCCATCCTAAAAGCATCTACCTTATGAGCATCCTTAAGTACTTTACAATATACCCTCATCTTACTATTTATATTATTAGGTAGACCATTCTTATTATGACAATATATAGCTACTTTAATAATATTATCATACTTAGTATCCTCTGTAATCTTACGTAAAAGGCCTCCATCAAATAATATCTCTATACTCTTCATAGTATAATCATTTGACATATCATCTATCATATGATAATTAGTTACTGAGTCAAAGCCTCCAATTTCATGAAATAAAGCAATAAGTTCACACACAACAACCTCTTCTTCAGTAAATATATCCAAACTATTTGCAATCTCTCTTGCTAAATCCATCGCCTTTAGGCTATGAAAATATCTAGCCTTTACATTTATATTATTCATATCAAACTTTTTAACATAACTCTCAAAATATTTTAATAATCTACTGCTCTTCATAATACTTCGCCCCTTAACTAAAACTTCTTTCTTTTTAAGTATATAATAATTTTAACAAATTGTAAATAAATTTTTTAATACTATTGCATTTTTTTTAACTCTTCTTCATAATAAGATACATCATTAGGACTCATAAACATAAATACACTATTTTTATAATTGGATAAACATTTAACATTATCTTTATTAAGTAAATGACCATTAGGAAGTTTTGATATAATTATATCTGAAGTTATCCCAGGAAAATCTTCCTGTTTTTCTCTAGCAGGATGAATATCTAATAAAAATACCTCATCTACTTTCTTAAATTCTTTAATTAAATCCTCTGCAAACTCTTTTGTTCTAGAGAATGTATGAGGCTGAAATATTATTATCTTCTTCTTATCATGATATTTTTGATTACAAGCATTAATAACAGCTTCCACCTCACTAGGATGATGAGCATAATCATCTATAATAACTGAATCATTAATTATAGTCTCTGTAAATCTTCTTTTAGCACCCTCAAAAGATTTAAAAACCTCCTGAAGCTTCTTACTATCAATATTCTCAAAATAACAAACACTAATACATGCAAGAGCATCTAGTAATTGATGAAGACCAAATAAAGGAAGATCAAAATGACCATAAAACTTATCATAAGTAACTACATCAAATATAATACCTTTTTCTGTATATTTAATATTAACTGCTCTAACATCATTACCCTCATTTATTCCAAAATAAACTATTTTTTTCTTAGTTTTCATCTTTCTAACATTTACATCATCACCACATGCAATAACAAGTTTAGAAGCCATATCAGCATACTCTCTATAAGCACTAATAACATCATCAATATCCTTAAAATAATCAACATGATCCAAATCTATATTAGTAATAACTGCATAATAAGGCTTATAAAGAAGAAAATGTCTACAGTACTCACAAGCTTCTAAAACAAAAAATTCATTATCTTTTTTAGCTCCCCCAGTACCATCCCCAATTAAATAATTAACCCCTAAAAGAGGATTTAAAACATGTGTTATCATCGCCGTAGTAGTAGTCTTACCATGACAACCCGCAACAGTAATAGTCTTAAACTTCCTAGTAAGCTCTCCTACCATCTCATTATAATTAACTATCTCTAATCCAAGTTTCTTTGCCATTTTAACCTCAGGATTATCATCCTTTATAGATAACCCCTTAATTATCTTATACCCCTCTTTAATATTATTTTCATCATATGCATAAAAAGGAATATCATTATCTATCAATCCCTTTTCTGTAAAAAAGTGTTTATCAAGATCACTACCCATAACATCATACCCAAGTTGTTTTAAGATAATAGCAAGTGCACTCATACCAGCACCTTTAATTCCAATTAAATAATACATTATTAATCACTTCCTTTAATATATTATATCACATTTTAAGGTAATGTGATGTTATTAATATTATGTAAATTAAAAAAGATATAAAACTATACCTTTTCTATAACATACTCTAATTAATAGAAGTATTATTAACATACAATTTATATCCATTAAAATCTATATTACTATTAGACTTATCCCCATTATCAAGTACTGTTACGTAAGTATCCCCTAATAATTTAATAGAAGAATCCCTATCTAAAACCAAACTAATATCTTTAGCAGTATTATCACCATTAATTACCCCCTCATAATAAGAACCACTTTTCATATTTAATTTTAATGTAGATATATTATCTATAACAATATTACCAATTATTCTCTTTTATTTCATATGAAGCACTATAACTTATATTACTATTCATATTATTATTTTATTATTATTTAAGAAATAATTATTAGTTATTAACCCACTTATATAAGTTAAACTACTTGTTAAAATAATCATTCCTAGAATATAAATTAATACTTTATCTTTATTAACAAATGTCTCCTTAACACTCTTTTTATTATTATTACTAGCTACTTCAAGACTATGAATAATATTATTTTTCTCCTGAATATAATTTCTTGAATTAAAAATAAAGATAAAACTAAGTATACTAATAGTTAAAATTAAGAATATTGTATAAAATACTTTATTTTTTAACTTATCCATTAAACTACTCCATCTTATAACCAAGACTCCTTACTGATTTTATATCAACATTTGTACCAAGGGCCTTTAATTTCTTTCTAATAAATGATAAATAAACCTCTAAATTATTAGACTCTAACTCTACCTCTAATCCCCAGATTCTATCATATAATTGTTCTTTAGATAGTATTATTCTAGGGTTATTAAAAAAATATTCAAGTATTTGTAATTATTTACAAACTAGTATTACACTCTCATTAGTTTTAAGACACTTTAATTCTGACTTTGATATATCTAATTCTAAATCTCCAAAAGAGATAATATTATCCTTAAAAGCTCCCGGAGACTTCAATTGAATATTTATTCTGGCAAGTAACTCTTCCATATGAAATGGTTTAGTTATATAATCATTTGCCCCATTTCCAAGCCCATCTAGTTTATCCTCTAAACTACTCCTAGCGGTAAGCATAATAACCTTACTATTAATATTATTAGATCTAATTTCTTTTAAAATAGTAAACCCACTTACTTTCGGAAGCATAACATCCAAAATTATTAAATCATATATACCCGTTAAACTTTGATATAATCCATCTTCTCCCGAAGAAGAGATGTCTACTAAAAAGTTTTCTTTTCTAAGTTTTAAAGCTATAGCATCCGCTAAAGCATCCTCATCTTCTACAATTAAAATACGCATAATCTTCACCACTTTACTTATATAATACTTTTATTAAATAAACATTAAATATTCTTTTTATATAGATAACATTCATCCTCATGAGAATAAATAACCCCTATAGCCTGGAGATAAGAATAAATAATCAAAGTACCCACAAACTTCATCCCTCTTTTAACTAAATCTTTAGATATATTATCTGAAACTTCCGACATAGTAACATTATTTTCATAAAATATCCTGCCATGAGTAAAAGTCTCTAAATATTTATAAAAACTACCATATTCTTCTTTAATACTCTTAAATATTTTAGCATTATTAATACTAGCTTTTATCTTTAATTTATTCCTAATAATATCTTTATTATTAATTAACCAATTAACCTTATCATCATCATATAAACATATCTTATCTAAATCAAAGTAATCATAACATTTTCTAAAACTATCCCTTTTATTTAAAACACATTCCCAAGATAATCCCGCCTGAAAACTCTCTAAAATAAGCATTTCTAATAAATACTTATCACTAGTATTTAATACACCCCACTCATTATCATGATAATCTACATACTTTAAATTATTTAAATTACACCAACTACATCTCTTCATAAAATCACTACCCTTTATAATAAAAATCTTTAGTATTAATCCCTTCTAAATCTAATAAATTAATCTTATTATCAATTCCTCCTCCATAACCAGTTAAATTATTATTAACTCCTACTACCCTATGACAAGGAATAATAATACATATAGGATTCCATCCCACAGCTCCTCCTACTGCCTGCGAAGACATCTTCTTAATACCTCTTCTCTTAGCTATAATCTTTGCAATATCATTATAAGTAATTAACTCTCCATAGGAAATAGTATTCATAATATCTATTACCTCTTTTCTAAAAGAAGTTAAATTATCTATCCTATATTTTGGTATAAAATCTGGTTTCTCACCCTTAAAATATATATCTAACCACTTACAAGTCATCTCTATAACAGGACTCTTTTTAAATATATAATTATTATTATGTTTTAAAGAATCTTTTGAGCCCTCAAACCATAAACCAGTCAAATACTCTTCATCACTAGAAATTAATATATCATCACAAATATCATTCTTATATCTCCATATATACATAAACATCACAACACTATTTTACCATCTTTTTAAGAAAAAAGCATTATTTAAGGATAAATTTTTAAATATATAAATAAAAATAGAGACTCTTGCAAAATCAATTATCTAATTTTGCAACAGCCCCATTTCTTTAACTCCCTTTCTTTTCCACTTTAATTAAATTATCATACACTTCTTCAAGTGCTCTACCAATTTCTTTCTTACACTTATATTCACTAATAGGCATTTGATAATAACCAGTCTTCTTCATTTGCTTTGCTCTACCAGAAGCTATATATACAAGTGCATACTTTGAATCTACTACATTAAGTATCTTATCAATAGATGGATATATCATTATATTCACGCTCCCTTTTTTCAAACTTTCTAATATAAGAATATAACATTTTTAAAAAAATTACAATACAGTTTACATAAATTATACACTTAAATTTTTATAAAACTATTAACACTCATATTTACTAACTGTATCCATACCCCTCTTATCAGTATATATAATATTAGTAATCTTACCATTTTTTAAAATAACATCATTATTACTATTTACATATTTCTTATTAATATCAATATAAAATTCATAATTATTACCCTTTTTAATAAAACTACCTAATTCCTTACTTATAGTTACATTACTAACTCCCTCAGTTTGATACTCACCAACTGTAATATATAACCCACTATCACTACTCGAAATATCTTTAACAGTATAAGTCTTTATAAGATGACAAAAAGTATTAACCTCTTTATTATCTACACTAGAATTTTTCTTAAAATTCTTACTTCCTACAAAAAACATAGTAATAGAAATTAATACAATAATAACTATAAACACTGAAACAAACACTAATTCCTTTTTATTCATGTATCCTCCTTACACATATACAATTATATAATAGAATTTAAAAATTGTAAACAAAAAAATAAGGATTTAACCTTATTTTAAAGCCTCTAGAAAAGAACCAAACATATTAATATTATCAAGTAATCTATTTATCTTATCAGTGGGTTTTAACTCATACTTATCTTTCATATCCTCAAAGAAATCCTTAAAATACATATCACTACGATTAAGATATTTATACCAATATGAATTTTCTTTTAAAAACATTAACATTCTCGGATCACTATTAATCCTAAATTGAACATCTATACCCATATTAATCTTCAAACCTCTTATAGACTGCTCTTGGCCTGTAACCATTATTACTATTAGTATTAGATCCAGAATTAACAAAAAGTTCTGAGAATAAACTTAATGCCTTCTGGAGAGAAGTAACCCCATTTTGCATCTTATCAACATCTATATTCTTAGTCATATTAATAAAATCATTAAATCCCTTTCCCCCCACTTTAGGAGTACTATCTTCTTTTAAATACTTATTAAAAGCACTCTCATCTTCACCATATAAATCATATAACTCATATAACTCCTGCCAACTAACCTCTTTATTTTTAACATGATTAATAAAATTAGGATTTTTCTTTACAAATAGTTTAAAACCTTCTTTAGACATATCCTCACCCAATAAATTATATGCAAAATATATTTTAAGTTTACTTAAATATATAAGTTACAACATCATCATAACTATTAACTAATATAATATCTATATTCTTCTTAATATCAGCTTCTAATTTATTAAACTCTCTTATATTATCTTTAGGAATAAATAAAGTTTTAACATTATTAACTTCTGCGGTAATAATCTTTTCTTTAATCTTACCTACTGGAAGTATTTTACCCCTTAAAGTAATCTCTCCTGTCATAGCAATAGAATTATCTACCCCTCTTAAAGTAAGAAGACTAATAAGACTAGTAACAATACTAATTCCTGCAGAAGGTCCATCTTTATACATATTACTACCCTCAAAATGAATATGAAAATCATTAATAAGTAAATCTTCATAATCAATATTAAACTTCTTATAATTACTCTTAATATAACTAAAAGCAACCTCTGCACTCTCTTTTAAATTATCCTTAATACACCCTGTTAAAATTAATTTACCACTACCCTTAAACATACTACTAGAAACTTTTATTATTGTACCATAATTGGGAGCAAACCCAAGAGCATTAACTACCCCAACATCATTTACATCATTAACTACTTGTTCATATTTATAACTACCTAAATACTCTTTAACATCGCTTAATATAATATTATTCTTCTCAAGTACCATTGTTCTTCTAAGTACTTTTCCAATAATTCTCTCTAACTCTCTAACTCCAGATTCCCTAGTATAATACAAAATAATATCTCTAATAGCATTATCTGTAAAATGTATATTAGTTAAATTATATTCTTTTAATAATCTAGGAATTAGATAACTCTTAGCTATATTTATTTTATCATATAATGTATAACCAGATATATGTATAATCTCTAACCTATCTCTTAAAGCTTCAGGTATCTTATCCTCATAATTAGCAGTAAGTATAAACAAAACCTTAGATAAATCAACTTCTTCTTCAATATAATTATCTACAAAATTCTTATTCTGAGTAGGATCTAACACATCAAGTAAACTAGAAGCAGGATCCCCTTTATAATCATTAGTTAACTTATCAATTTCATCAATTAAAAACACTGGATTATTCACTTTTACTTTTCTAAGTCCCTCAATAATTTTACCAGGACTAGAAGATATATAAGTTCTACGATGTCCCTTTATCATTGCTTCATCATTAACTCCGCCCACACTCACCTTAACAAACTTTCTACCTAAACTATGGGCTATTTCTTTAGCAATGGAAGTCTTACCAACTCCAGAAGGTCCAACTAAACATATAATGGGATTATTTACTTTAGGATTATGTTTAAGAAGAGCAGCATACTCTATTATACTAGATTTAACCTCTTCTAATCCATAATGAGATTCATTTAAATTTCTCTCTATTCTAGCTATATCATAACTCTCTTTACTACTAACAAGCCAAGGAAGATTAATTAACCAATCTATATAATTTCTTATCATACCAACTTCTGGAGAATACTGTGACATCATCTCATAACTATTAATCTCTCTATTAAGTCTTTTTTTAATATATAAAGGAGCATCTAACTTATCAACCTTATTCTTTAAAGTATTAATCTCATTATCTTTTAAAGAATTTTCCCCTAACTCTTCTTTTATTAATTTAATTTTCTCTCTTAAAATATACTCCTTTTGTTCTACATCAAGTTTATTCTTAAGAGACACTTCTATCTCATTTTCAAGTTTTTGAGCCTCTATCTTCTTACCTATATCTTCAATAAGCATCTTAATTCTATCATATGGATTTAAAACATTTACATATTTAACTTTCTCTTCATAACTAAAAGGAAGTTCCGAAATAACCATATCAGATATTTTACTAATACTAACCATCTTTTGGACATTACCAAGTATATCATTACTTACAAAAGAACAATTATCAATATATTCTTCTAACTGTTTAAACAAAATATTCTTAAGAGCATCCTCCTCCAAAATATTACCTTCATACTCTTTAAAAGCAGTAACAAAAGACTCAATCATATCTTTATCATTATATAAATAATTTAAAACCATAACCCGGTCAATACCAGCAATAACTGCACGTACTATACCGTTAGGTAAAGTAATTAATGACTTAATCTTTCCAAGAACTCCCATATTAGGAAGACTCTCTATACCAGGATCCTCCTCCAAGGGATCACTTAAATTAATTAACAAAAGATAATTATCATGATTCTTTTCACTATTTTTTAATATCTCTATATCTTTTTTATTTTGAAATTCCAAACGAAGTTCGTTATATGGTAAAATAACAAATTTCTTTAAAAACAATATTGGCAAATTAGTTTCAACCATATTAATACCCACTTTCTATAGAAAAAAGAAAGCTAAAGAAACTATCTACTACAAATATAAATAATTTCTTCATCACTTCCTTTTCATAGTCCTATATTTTAACAGATTTTTAAAAATTATCAATATTATTTACACATTTTTTACAATTTTGTGTATTTTTTTACATTTAAATAATTCTACTTCTCTTTTTGGCAATTAGGACAGTAGTATGTACCCCTACCTCCAACTACTATTTTACAAATCTTACCAGAACATACGGGGCATTTTTCATTCTCCCTCCCATGGACTTTTAAACAATTTTGAAACTTACCATCTACTCCATCTACAGAAGAATAACTATGTATGGTAGATCCTCCAAGAGAAATAGCTTCCTCTAAAACTTTCTTACTATTTAAGATAATATTATCTATATCTTTTATATTTAAAGCCCCTGCCTTAGTAAGAGGATTAATCTTAGATAAAAATAGTATTTCATTTGCATATATATTACCAATACCCGCGACAATAGATTGATCTAATAAAGAAGTTTTAATAGGTATATGCTTACCCCTTAATTTATCTAAAAGATAATATGTATCAAAACCTTCATCAAATGGCTCTAACCCTAATTTAGCAAATGGCGGAGCACTATTTATATCATCTTTCTTAATAAGAAGCATTTTCCCAAACTTTCTTGTATCATCATATCTAAATGTAGTATCCTCTAACTCAAAAATAACATGTTCGTGTTTAGAAGTTTCTGCAGACTTTGGTTTAAAGAAGAACTTACCCTCCATTCTTAAATGAGAAAGTAAATAATAATCATCTAATTCAAATATTAACCACTTACCTCTTCTTGTTATATTTCTAAATGTCTGATTCTTTATACGTTCTCTAAACATAGCTGGAGTAGGTGCTTCAATTATTCCATTATAAAGTATTCTAACAGAAAGTATCTTCTTATTTATTAATTTTGGAATTAAAGCCCTCCTGACAGTCTCTACTTCTGGTAACTCTGGCATACTTCTTCCTCCTTACTTCGCTTCATACCAATTACTACCATAACTGATATCTACCTTAAGGGGAACATTTAACTTATAAACATTCTCCATTACATCTTTAACTATTTTAAAGGTAATATCTTTTTCACTATTTAATACATTAAAAATAAGTTCATCATGTACTTGTAAAAGCATCTTACTCTTTAAATTATTCTCTCTAAATAACTTATCTATCTTAATCATAGCCATCTTTAAAATATCAGCAGCACTTCCCTGAATCTTAGTATTAAGAGCCATTCTCTCCCCCATACTTTTAATAAGATGATTACTACTAGAAAGCTCAGTAATTATTCTCTTTCTATTCATAATAGTTTTAACATATCCCTTAGCATAAGCTTCTTTTATCTCCCCATCCATATATTCTTTAATACCAGGATACGTATCAAAATACTTATTCATAAACTCTTTTGCTTCTTTAATAGATATACCTAAATCCTCAGATAAACCATAACTACTAATACCATATAATATACCAAAATTAACAGCCTTAGCTACTCTCCTCTTATTACTATCCACTAAATCACTACTAACATTAAATATATCCATAGCAGTCTTAGTATGAATATCCATATCATTATTAAATGCCATAGTAAGAGAGGGAACATTAGCAAAATGTGTAAATACTCTAAGTTCTATCTGCGAATAATCAGAAGACATAATCTGACTATCCTCTTCTGCTACAAAAGCTTTCCTAATCAATTTACCATACTCATTCCTAATAGGTATATTTTGTAAATTAGGCTCTACAGAACTAAGTCTACCCGTCCTAGTTAATGTTTGTGTATATATAGTATGTATCTTCCCATCAGAAGAAATTAAGTTAGATAGACCCTCTAAATAAGTAGAATAAAGTTTAGATAGTAATCTATGTTCTAGAATAAGATTAACTATCTCATAATCTTTTAACTTATTTAAAATAGAAGAATCTGTAACATAACCACTTTTATTCTTTTTAGCAAAGGGAAGTTTAAGTTTATCAAATAAAATATCCCCAACTTGTTTAGGAGAAGATAAATTAAAAGATTCTCCTGCAAGATAATAAATACTACCTTCTAATTTAACAATTTTATCCCTAATCTCTTTTTTCATATCCTCTAAAATATTATTATCTATTCTAATACCCTCTAACTCCATATCCCCAAGAACAACTGTTAAAGGAAATTCAATATCTTTATATAAATTATATACTCCCTTATCATTCATCTCTTCTTCAAAGAAAGCTCTAGAGTTATATATAAAACTTGCTTTTTGGGATATTAATTCTATAATCTCTTCTCTAGTCTTATTATCCTTCGGTCTAACAAACGGTATTTGATAATCAAGAGTATTTGCTAAAAAAGTAATATCATCTTTCGCATTATAATTTAATAAATATGCTGCTATTATAGTATCAAAACATATATTATCTAAAACAATACCCCTTTTCTTCAAAGATACATATACCTTCTTATAATCATAAGTATACTTTAAATTAGGTACTAAATTAATTAAAGGAAGAACATCATCCCCTAAATAGACAATATTTTCTTTATCATTATATATCCCTATTCCTACAATATTTGCTTTATGGTAATTACTACCTGACAGTTCTAAATAAATTGCACTATCTTTAGTTAATTTTACTTCATTTAAACTATTAACTACTGTAATAGGTATACTCTCTGCTTTCTTAACATCACTAGTTACCTCTAACTTCTTTAATAAAGAATAAAACTCTAATTTCTTATATAATTCTGCTAATTCATAATTATTGCCACCATTATATCTAATTTTTTCAAAATCTAAATCTATTGGTACATCTTTATAAATAGTAGCCAGTTCATAACTAAAATAAGCGTCTTCCTTTCCATTTACAAGTTTATCATAAACAGAACCCTTAATCTCATCAATATGATTATAAATTTCATCTAAAGAATCATATGTTTTAAGAAGTTTTAAAGCTCCAACTTCTCCTATACCTTTAACTCCTTTAATATTATCTGAAGAATCCCCCATAAGAGCTTTTAAATCCACCATTCTAGAAGGGGCAATACCATACTTTTCCCTAAATGTAGAATTATTCATTAATACATAATCTTTAGTCTTTAACTGCTTAACAACAACTTTATCACTTATTAACTGAAGAAGATCCTTATCACTACTTATAATAATCCCTTCATATTCAGAAGTATTTTCTATAGCTTTAGCATAAGTACCAATTATATCATCAGCCTCATACCCTTCCTTTTGGACATAAGTTATACCCATCTTTGTAAGTAAATCCTTAGCTACCGAAAACTGACTCATTAACTCTTCCGGAGGAGTATCCCTCTCTCCCTTATAATCTTTAAACTTTTCATGACGAAATGTTTTACCAACATCAAAAGCAACCATTATATACTCTGGCTTCTCTTCTGCTATTACTTTATTCATCATATTAACAAGACTATATATTGCATTGGTTGGAAAACCATTCTTAGTCCTCATAAATCCATCATTATGACTAGTAGCATAGTATCCTCTAAATAAAAGATTATTACCATCCACTAATATTACTTTCTTCATACTTATTTCCTCATCTTTCATGAATATTATATCAATTTTTTTAAAAAAAATCTATATCATTAACATAATATATTAAATGTAGTTTTAATATTATGTTAATAATACAGTATTTATAAATTCATAAAAGAAACTATTGATACATTTTTTCTATCTTCAGAAGAACTATCCCAAATATTTAAAACTTTCTTTTTTATCTTCCCCTTTTCATGAGAAATCATATCATTAAAAAAATTATATCCTAAAGAAGAAAACTGCATAATATATGCTCTAAGTAAACACTCAAGTAATACCTCATCTATAGTATAATCCCCACTATTTAAATACCATTTACTTATATTTGAAAGCCCATTAATAGCAAACAAATCAAAAGTATCTGTAATCTCCCTCTTATCAGTATGAGTATTATATGCAAGAAGACCATTATCAAAATAATAAATACCCTCAAGCTCATTATTAATAAACTTCTCCTCTGCATAACTACTTATAAATAATAAATTATATTTACCTCTAATTAAATTCTCTCTAGAATCTTTATATAAAGAATTATTACCAAAACTATCTAAAAAATACATATATGCATATACTAACTTCTTATAAAAATATTTATCAATCAATATAAATTTATTCTTATCAAAACCCTTATGAAGCATAGACAACATCTCATACCCCTCATAATCCCATTTAGGAATATCATAATAACTATCCTTATATTTACTAGTAATCTCTTCAGTTAACTTATTTATAATTCTAACAGCTACCCCTTTAGAATAATCCCCCTGAATAATATATATAAAATCATCCATACCCCCTTTTTTACCATTAAACCTAAAAAACCCAGTCAATTTATTATATAACTCAAAATCAATATCCATATCTTTATAATACTTATTCTCTACTTCTTTTAATAAAAGATATCTATCATAATATTTCTTATATTCTAAAGAGTCTTTCTTATTATTAACCTCAAGTTCACATAACTTATTTAAATTCTCCATAAGTCTTTCACTTATATTCATTAACTTATTTAAGTGACTTATACTATCATCTAATATATACATGCTACTCCCCCTTTGAAAGAGACAAAACCCTAACCTTAGATCTTTGCTTCTTTGAATCATTTAATACTCTATATAATTTTGCATTATTAATTTTTAATTCTTTAATTCTAGTATTAATTTTATCTACCATAAATTTATATTGCTCACTATCCATAAGCATTAAATAAGTCTTCATTAAATTTCTAAATAACATGTTATCCCCGCTAGTGGATAAATAACCATTACAAGCATCCATAATATTAGCATAAGCAAGCAAATTAAATATATTATGTATATTAGCTTCATCCATACCTAATTTAAGTGATAATATATCATTACCTAAATAATATAAAACACTATCTTTCTCTTTAAATAACTCCTCTTCTAACTCAAAATATATATAAGATAAATTATATTTAGCCTTAACTTCCATCAAAGAAGAATTCTCTTTATCCAATAAATACATATATGAAATAAATAACTTCTTATAAAACTCTTTAGTAACTTTATTAAATTCTATATACCTTAAATCACTACCACTTTCTTTCATAGCAAGAAAAACAGTATAATCATTAGATTCTGGATCACATACACATAAATCATCTTGTTTACATAATCCATGTATTAATCTTTGAAGAACTCTAACATAAGTTATATTTGAATAATCATTCATTGAAAGATAATGAATAATATCATCTACATTTAATACCCTTTCAGGAGTAAAAGATAATAACTTATCAAACTTATTCATATTAATATTTAAAGACTTATAATAATCATCCTCAATAGATTTAACCAATAAATATCTTTCATAATACTTCCTATATTCCAGGCTATCTTTCAATCCCTTAACTTCAAGTTCACACATTTTATTAAAATTATCAAGAATCCTACTAGAAATAGCATTAAGCCTTCGAATAAGCTTTTTATTACTCTCATAAACATCAGAAATATTCATATAACTACATCACCTCAAAAGTTAAGAATACTATATCAATAAAATAGACATTTGTCAAGAAAAAAGACTATTAGATATTATCCATATGATTAATAAGTATGCACTTATATAAAAAGAACTCAGATAAATAACTTATCTAAGTTTATATAATTATTAACGTTATACATAAAGTATTTTAATCACATATATTCTTTAACATTTCTAAAGACTTCTTTACGCTTATATTACCATAGTCAAGAGGTAAATTATATTTTTTAATTGCATTTACTAATTCATAAATAGTATCACCATTGCTTTTCTCTAGTAGTAAATTCTTTTGTTCCATTTCTATATATGTCCCTAATCCCTCAACATCTTGAATATATATTTCATTAATACCATTAGTTACCAATAAATTATGATCTCTTAATTCAAATATTTTTTTATAACCTATAGAACATAAAAAATTATAACCAGATAGTGAATCAGTAATAGGACATTTAACACTATGTTCTCCTATTACAATACCATTATCATCTACTTCTTTTATTTTATTAACAAGTAATATCTTTTTTCCTACTGTCTCTCTAATGAGGATATTATCTTTAAATATAATATCTTTATTATCCAGTGATATATCTATATCTTTATTAACCATATAAATATCATTCATTTGAAAATCTTCCTGAACTTTAAATCCAATATCAAAAATAATCTTTTTTAATTCATCAAAAGATACATTTGATTTTAAACATATTTCTTTATCTTCCATTTATCTAACACTCCTAAATGCACCCATCTCCACTAACTTCATGATATATATAATTTATTTCATTATTATCAAATTTACTAACAATATTATCAACTTTATAATATATTAACTTATCTAATATCAATAGGTTACTTTCTAAAGATAAATCTTCTCTATTAAATTTAAAACAATACTTACATTTTCTATTACATTTACTCGTTATATTCCAACATACCTTCTTCACTTTTTGTCTGACTCTCCTTAAATTTTAATTCTTTTATTTTCATAATATCAATATTATATAATTCATATATTGATACAACATCTAATGTAGTATAATCTTTTTCAGCATAACCTAGTAATTTTAATACTTCTAATACATCTTCTTCGCATTTTCCTTCTATCTCGGCATAAGTAGGAATCATTGGCCACGAATCAACTGAAATTTCAATTCCATTTAAATTATACATTTTACGATAATTTTCTTGATAATTTCTACTAATGTAACCCAAACTTTCTAACAAATTATTTGTATTATCAAATGAATCAACAATTATTTCTACCTCTTCAGTACCACCTATTGCACTTTTATCTTTTATTTCTTTTACTGTAAGTGTAGTTTTATTTCCATTAGTTCTTAGCCTTATCCATTTATTTGGATTAACCGGTATAACATCATATACATATCTTTTTTGCATACTGTCGCTAACTAATTTAGCACCTAATTCTATTAATTTACTTTCAAAAGAATTATCTATCTCTAATATAGTAACTTCATATTCTTTGCTCATATTTTCACTTCCTTATCTATATTATACATTATAAGATACCTTTTTGTACATAATAATATTTTATATAACTATAACTTATATTCATATTATTTTTTTATTATTATAATATAACTTTTCTTTTTTTTAAGACTAAATTATATTCCCCACTTATATTCAAAAGTTATTGACAGAAAAAAGACTATTAGATTTTATCTAATAATCACTGACTCAAAGAACCTCTCCTGAAATTCTGTAAGAGCTCTAATTGCATCATCTGAATAATCTTTACCATCTTTAGATACAATCAATTTATCATCGTCATCATTTAATCTATGAATAATTGCTATTACTTTACCACTACCAGAATTAATAGGGTCATACTCCCCAAGTAAATAGGCATCAATCTCTTCCCCATCTCCACTAACAGTATTAGGAATAAAACCATAATTTATCATATACATAAACCCATGTTTAGGATGTCTTGCCCCAAGTGGTCTATCTATTCTAATACCAAAATAAAGAAAGAACTAATCTTCTTTCTTTTTGTTTGAATTTTCTAATCTTTGAGCTATTTCTTTAGTAACTAAAATAGTCTTATCTTTTATATCACTAGCAACTCCTTCAAGAACTGGAGTACCTTTCTTCTTAGCTAATTTAAGTAAATCTTCAGCTTTATTCTTAAGTACTTCTGCCTTATCCTTTGCTATCTTTAATACTTGCTCCTTATCAAGATTCTCTAACTCTTTTTTTATTTCATCAGCTTTTTTAAAGAATTCATCTTTAACTTCATTAGCATCTATATCTTTTGCTTTAGATATAAATTCATCTAACTTATTTTTTAAATCCTTTCTTAATTCACTTCCCTTTTTAGGAGCAAACATCATTCCTAAAGCTGCCCCTGCTCCAAGAGCTGCAACAACCTTTCCTAAACCTTTTTTACTCATATTCTTCAACCTTTCCTTTCTTTCTAGTAAATATCCTCCTAATAAACATACTAATGTTATTTATAACCTTATCACTAATCATTGCTAGTTTATCAGTAGTAGCATCAATAAGTCCAAAAAAACCATTAAGAGTATTTACCTTCTTATTAATATCATCTACAACTTTTTCTACTTTATTCATAGTAATAATAAGTTTTATACCTAATATTATTAAAACTATTAGCAAAATAGAACCTAAAAGATATAACATAATTTGCAATAATTCTAAAGCAGTCATTTATTAATCATCTCCTTCTTTATACATTGAATCAATTAAATCAAATAAATCATCAGATAACTTAGTATCAAGATTATCTTCTTTCTTTTCTTGTTCTTTTATTTCTATCTTTTCACTTTCTGCATAAGTATCCGTGTGATTAACAATTTTAACTTCTTTCTCTTCTTCAGGTTTAACATCAATAACCTCATTATTATTAGTATTATATTCTATCCCAAAATCACTATAATTATCATATGCTTCTTCTATAGTATCAGCATTTTTACTATGACTATCAGTACTCTCTTCCGTAGTCATATCATACAAAAGTTCTTCCTCATTTAACTTTTCAAGTCTCTTAACTTCTTTAAATAACTCACAATCCTCACATAAATTATTTCTAATATCATCAGATAAATTCCCAAAAGCTTTCCTCCTGACAGACTCAAAATCTATCTTTTTAGAATGCCTTTGCATTTCATAAGAACTCTCACTTTTAGAAAGTAACTCATCTGTCTTATAATTCTTATCTAAAACACCATACACAGGAGATATCACTGGACTAGGAGCAAACTTCTTCTCTTTTACTTCTTGCTTAGCCTTATCTTTTTTAGGATCCGCATATAAATCTGCCACCTTTTTAGGCTTCTCTTTCTCTCTTTCTATATTTAGTATATTTTGATTACTATTACTAACCTTTTCAAAATCGATATCAAAATTATAATTATGCATACTACTCCTACTTCTAGGAACCATCTCTCTATAATCATCATTACGAGGCTTTATATCCTCATTTAACTTAAGAACATCCTCTTTATTATTATTTTCACTCTCAATAGAGTCTCTCATAACTTTAGGAAGTTTAAACTTAGCTTCTTCTTTACTCTCTATTTTTGGAGGAGCAACCACTTCTTTTTCTTCCTTTTTTGTTTTAACTTCTATTGGAGTAATATTCTCCTCTTCTTCCTCTTCTGTCTCTTCAACATCTATAAATAAATCTTTTAATTTATTAATTAATTTCATAATATCACACCTCTTTCTAAATTACTCATCTGGTAATTTTTCATATATTTCTTCATCTGATACATACTCCTCAAGATATTGAAAAAACTTACTTTCCGCATCTTTTGGTTTATTAATTTCATATAAAACTTCTTTAGAACCATTAACATTAACTAAATTATTAACTACAGCATCATTATACTTAATACTATTTAAAATAATTAAAGAAGTAATTATAGAACTATTAAGATCCTCTTCACTACTATAAAACTCTATCTTTGCATAATTATAAACAACCTTTGCATAATATCTATCTTTATCTAATTTATTAACCCCAATAAATCCATTATCCTTAAGAGTCTTAAAATAATAATCATATTCATCTTTATTACCAAAATTTATAGTATTCTTATAACTATAACTAGTAATATCAACATACATATATAAATAATTACTCTTATATTTAAGTTCTCCATTAAATTCATAATCCATTAAATTAGTTACTCCAAGAGGTAAATAATACTTATAACTATTAGAAACCCTATTACTTTTAACTTTATTTTCTATTACATTATCTACTACCTTATCCATATTACTATCAAGCTTACTACAACCAGAAAGTAATAAAACCATAACTAATAACAGTAACCCTTTTTTCATATAAGTCACCTACTCTCTTACATTATACCAAAAAAAAATATAAATTTAAAGACTTTTTAATCAAAATTTATATTTTTTAACTCATTTTTAACAAATATACCATCTTTCCTAACCAAAACATCATCAAAATATATATTACCTCCCCCATATTCCTCTCTCTGAATCAAAACTAAATCCCAGTGAATAGAAGAGACATTACCATTATCACAATTCTCATAACACGTTCCAGGGGTAAAATGAATACTACCACAAATCTTTTCATCATATAAAATATCTCCCATAGCATTTCTAATATTAGGATTAACCCCTAGAGAAAACTCTCCAACAAACCTACTTCCAGAATCAGTATCAAATATCTCATTTAAACTATCATTATCACCATCACAAGTTGCCTTAACTATTTTACCATCCTTAAACTCTAATGAAATATTCTTATAAACCCCATTTCTATAAGGACTCTCTGTATTATAAGTAATTATCCCATTAACACTATCCTTAATCGGAGCAGTATACACTTCCCCATCAGGAATATTATACTCTCCTGCACAAATAATCGCAGGCATTCCTTTAATAGAGAAAGTTAAATCAGTATTAGGCCCAGTTATTCTAACCTTGTCAGTCTTCTCCATCATTTCTTTAAGAGGCTTTAACACTTCATTCATTTTCTGATAATCTGCAGTCATTGCCTTTAATGCATACTCTCTAAAATCATTAGTAGTCATCTTTGCTTTATAAGCATCTAATTTAGAAGGATAATTAAGTAAAACCCATTTCCTCTTATTGATTCTAATATCATCTATCTCTCTAGATTTTTCTCCAAGTAAATTAAGCATCTTCGGAGAAACATTCTTATTCTCATAATCATTATCATTATAAATAATCTGCACAATACTATCATAAGTATAAACTTCATGCTCTTTATTCTTAACTATTAAATCAATTATATCTTCATTTAAATTCTCCATAATTAAACTATTTATCTCATTAAAACTATACTTAAACATAGGTATACCACCCTTAGAAATAATTTTCTCTATAAGCATTTTAACAAAACTTGTACACTCTTCACTATGATAAGTAATTAAAACCTTCTCCCCCTTAGATACATTTAAAGAATAATTAACAATCGTATCTGCTAAAGAATTAAGATAATTATCCATATAAATCACCAAACCTTTCTTTTATAATATAATATACTAGAAAGGAGAAATATAATGAATCCATATAATTATAACGGCAGAGTGCCATATAGAAATAATGATAGATTTATCGGAGGTGGATTTCTTGGACCTTTTGTTCTCGGAGGTATAACCGGAGGTTTACTTGCTCCCGCATTTTATCCAAGACCATACCCATATCCATATCCTCAAAGACCATTCTACCCACCATATCCTCCAGTATATTACTAAAATAAATTATATAATAAAAATCCCATTATAATTCCTAGTAAGCTACCACATACTACTTCAATAGGTTTATGACCTATTTTTTCCTGTAACTTTTCATAACTAGTATCATTTCTCTCACTAATTATTTCATTTAGTAACTTAGACTGTTTTCCAGTTTCATAACGAACCCCTCTTGAATCATATAAAATAATTAAAGAAAAAAATAAAGAAAGAGCAAATATTGGACTACTTAGTCCATATTTTAAATATATAATTGTAGTCAAACTACAAACCAAACTACTATGGGAGCTAGGCATTCCCCCAGATAAATTAAAAAAAGTAAGTAAGTTAAATCTACCCTCTTTATCAGTAATACACTTAATTAATTGTGACACTATTACTGTAATAAAAGGAATAATAATAAATTTATAAGAACTCATTTTTATTTACCTTCCTTAAAAATTCTCTAGTTTTCAAATATATACCAGAATATCTATCATAATAGTCATCTATAAATTCCCTCATTTGCTTTAAAATATGACTTGGAATATCTATATTATGAACTTCATCTATATTTACATAATATAGTGCCCTAATTAATTTAATAGTATACTCATCTAGTACGCTTTCATTATCTAAATGATCTTTGCATAAACATCCACCCTTATAACTAGATACTGTAACAACAAAACTACTACCACATACAATACAGCTATCTAAAACAGGCTTAATACCCAAATAATCAAGGTACTTCAAACAAACAACCATAGATATAAGATAATAATTAATCCCATCATTAATCTTATTAAGAGCACTAACTAAGTTAATATATATCTCTTCGTTCTCCTCCTGCTTAAATACATTATAAGCAAGTTCTAGTAAATATAGAGAATAACTTAATTTATACATATCCTTTCTAATATTTATAAAACTATTAACAATATCTACCTCAATTAAAGTAGATAAACCCTTTTCTTTATAATTAATATGAAATTGTCCATAAGTTAATTTAGAGGTAACATTATTTAGCTTAGATTTTGGTCTTTTACATCCTCTAGCATATATACCAATTATCTCTGTCTTTGTAAGCACATTAATAATCTTACTAGTCTCTCCATAATCAACCTCACTAACTACAATACCCTCTACTTTTTTAATCATTAATCCTCTCTACTAGATTTCTTATAAGCTATATAATATTCTATTTTTCCTGTTTCCTTAAATTTCTTCCACAATTCTTTCTTTGTCATTTTTATCACCTATTATATATTGATGAAGAAATTTAAAAAATATACATTAATTATTAAAATCTTTATAGCCAAAATCATTCAAAAATTTATCTTTTTCTCGCCATTTGGGTACTACTTTGACAAATAACTCTAAATAAACCTTTTTTTGGACAACCTTTTCAATATCCTTCCTTGATTTCATACCAATTTCTTTAATCATAGATCCGCTCTTACCTATAATAATCTTTTTAAGACTCTCTCTATCCACTATAATATCACAATGAATATTATAAATACCATCCTCTAAACATAAATAAGAAACATCACAGTACGTAGAATGGGGAACTTCTTCATTAGTAAGCTCTAATATCTTTTCTCTAACTATTTCTGATATTATAAACTTATTAGAGACATTAGTTATCATACCATCATCAAAATACTTAATATTATCTGTTAAGTAATTCTTTAATACCATAAGTAATCTATCTACATTATCTCCCTTTAAAGCAGAAACAGGCACTATCTCTTCAAAATTACATAAGTCTTTATACTGATTAATCTTAGATAATATTACATCCTTAGGAAGTCTATCTATTTTATTAATAACTAATATAATAGGTTTACTAGTCTTCTTTAATATATCCAAAATATACCTATCACCCTTACCAATTTCCTCAGTAATATCTACAAGAAAAAGTAAAACATCAACGTCATTAGTAGTAATATACGCTTGTTTATTAAGTATCTTACCAAGCTTATGTTTAGGTTTATGAATACCCGGAGTATCCACAAATACCATCTGACAATTATCATCAGTATATATACCCTGAATCAAATTCCTTGTAGTCCCTGGCTTATTTGAAGTAATAGCTATCTTTGTCCCAATAATATTATTAAGTAAAGTACTCTTTCCTACATTAGGTCTTCCTATTAACCCTACAAAACCACTCTTCATAACTTACCCCTTTCTATAAATTATCGCTATTAAATGGATACGTACATAAATCTTTAACTTTATAAGACCCCTCATGACCTTTCATATCCATTAAAATAACATCCATATCCATATCAAAAAATTCAATAAATACCTGTCTACATATAAAACAAGGAGTCCCAATCTTATCAGAAGAATTCATAATATATATTTTAGAAAAATCCCCCTTAGTATAACCATTACTAACAGCATTTAATATAGCACTTCTTTCCGCACATATTGTAGCACCAAAACTAGCATTTTCAACATTAACTCCCTTAAATTCTTTATCATCTTTAGTAACTAATATACACCCTACTTTATAATTAGAATATGGTGCATACGAATTATTCAATAACTCTATAAGTTTATCTCTCATCATAATCACATCCTTTACTTCATTTTACCAAAACTAAATAATAAAGTCTATAGTTTTTATTAAAATAAATATATAATTTAAAAAAGATTATTTAATAGTTTATAATAACTCTAAATAATCTAATTCTAATAAAAAACATTCTTTAAATATAAACCACATGCAGAAGCTGTCTTACCCGCCTTTGTTCTATCCTCACACTTAAGAATATCTATAATATCCTCACTCTTTCTTTTACCTTCCCCAATTTCAATTAAAGTACCTACCATATTTCTAACCATATACCTTAAAAAACCAGTTCCAATAAACACTAATGTTATTTTATTAATATCTTTAGGATCCCTAACTAAACTAGCCTGAGATATAGTTCTTACATAATCATCTTTCTCCTCATCTGTCTTAGTAAAAGATTTAAAATTATGTGTTCCCTCAAAATACTTAATGGCCCTCTCCATAGCAAGTATATCTAACTTTTTCGGAGTCTGAAATACATACTTTCTCTCTAAAGGATTATACTCCCCATTATTAATTTTATATATATATTCCTTACCATTTGCATTAAATCTAGCATGAAAATCATCATCAACCACTAAAATCTTACTAACATGAATATCCTCTGGAAGAAGACTATTAATAGAATTTAATAATTTTGTCTCATCAAGTTTTGTATTTAAATCAAAATGGGCTTTCTGATTTAATGCATGTACCCCAGCATCAGTTCTACCCGAAGATGTAATAGTTACTTTCTCATTATTATTTATCTTAGTTAATACCTCTTCTAATTCTTTTTGCACAGTTCTTTTATTAGGTTGTTTTTGATAACCATGAAACTCACTTCCATCATAAGAAAATGTTATTAAATACCTCATATAATACCTCACTTCACATACATTATAACATTTAATTCAATAAATTACAAATATAGTTAACACTTACCGTAAATTACCATTAACATATTCTTCTAAAGTTAAGTTATTTTTATATATATATTCTGCTTTATCCCCCACAAACCTAATATGCCAAGGTTCATAATCAAAACCTGTAATATCTTCTTTTCCTTCCGGATACCTTAAAATAAACCCATATTTATAGCAATTATCATGTACCCATTTAGCTTCCATTGTCCCCTCAAGTTCACTTTCTATATAACAATTATTATCTTTATAAACACAAAAATCTATAGCTAAAGCAGTTTGATGTTCCGAGCATCCTGGCTTTGCAATTTTACGAAAAGCATAATTAAAACCCTTCTCATTAATTAAGTTATTATATATTTTCTTTTGATATTCATAACTACGATATCCACTCATTATATCAATATTATATCCATATTTTAAAGCATCCTGTTTCATCTTCATAAAAAAGTCTAATACATAATCCTTAAGTAATATACCCTCTTTATACCTACTGTTAGTAACAGTTAAAGAAGTAGGTACATAGGTTTTACTCAGTGACTTACTATTATTAACAATTATAAGATTATCCATAAATACCTTCCTCATAGATAGTATATGCTTATGATATTTTAGTGATACTCTTATGATTCTTTAATAACTTCTTTATTCCTATTGGATGAGGAAATGCAATAGTAGCAATCGAATTTTGGACATCTACTACAACCCCTATACCATACTTATCATGTTTAACTTGATCTCCACACGATAATTTAACATCTTCCTCATTAAACATTTTATCCTTAGCAAAACTTGTAACTTTTTTAAATATACTTGGACACTCATTCAAAACTTCTATATATTCAGAATCAATCTCATCCATAAATCTACTAGGTAAATTACACTGGACATTACCAAAAAGCATTCTCTTTTTAGCATTTAACATATAAAGATTCTTTTTAGCTCTAGTAATAGCCACATAACATAATCTTCTCTCTTCTTCAATAGCAGAGTTAGTTCCCTCTTTAAGAGCATTATAATGGGGAAATATCTCTTCTTCCATTCCAATTACAAAAACATGATCAAACTCTAATCCCTTAACAGCATGGACAGTCATCAAACTAACCTTATTTGCACTATCTTGATGTTCAGACATATCACTTACTAAAGTAACTTCTTCTAGAAAATCATCTAAAGATATCTCTCCATACTCTTCTTCATATGCTTTAGTAATAGATTTAAACTCCTCCAAATTTTCTAGTCTAATATCAGCCTCTAAAGACTTCTCTTCTTTTAATTCTCTCTTTAACCCCGATTTATCTAAAACAAGTTCTACAAGCTCCGTTAATGAAAGACCAGAACTTTTTTCCTTAAGACTAATTATTAATTTCTTAAATTCAAGTTCTTTACCAGAATTTATTGCCTCAAATAAAGAAATACCATCCTCTTCCGCTTTCTCTACTATATTATTAATAGTCTTCTCCCCAATCTTCCTTTTTGGGATATTAATAACCCTAAGTAAACTAGCATCATCTTTATAATTATTAATTAACCTTAAATAACATATAAGATCTTTAATTTCCTTACGGTTATAGAAGTAAAAACTACCTACTACTCTATAAGGAATACCATTTTTAAGCATTTCTTCTTCAATTAAACGTGACTGGGCATTAGTCCTATATAAAATAGCAATATCCTCATAATTAACAGAATTATCTACTAACTTCTTAATCTCTGAAGAAACATATTTACACTCATCCCTATCAGTCTCATTCATAATATATTTTACTTTACTACCAGAATCATTACTACTCCATAAATTCTTATCTTTTCTTTGTTTATTATGTTTAATAACACTATTAGCAGCATTTAATATATTCTGCGTAGAACGATAATTTTCTTCAAGAAGTATAACCTTACAATCAGGATAATCTTTTTCAAAATTTAATATATTCTTAAAGTTAGCCCCTCGAAAAGCATATATAGCCTGATCATTATCTCCTACAACAAATAAATTTTTATGAGAAGCAGATAACATTTTACTAAGAATATACTGAGCCTCATTAGTATCTTGATACTCATCAATTAAAATATATTTATATAACTCCTGATACTTCTTTAAAACATCTTTATGTTCTCTAAATAATTTTATAGGAAGAAGTAATAAATCATCAAAATCTACTGAATTATTAGATTTAAGAGTCTTTAAATATTTTTCATAAACTCTAACAACATTATCATCATATTCTAGTTTCATAAAATCACTAATACTCATTAACTCATTTTTTGAAGAACTAATTTTATTTCTAATATCTTTAGCATTATAAAACTTCGGATTCAAATCAAAATCTTTCATTATTTTTTTTATTATAGTTAATGCATCATCAGAATCTATTATTGTAAAATTCTTCTCGTATCCTAGTAAATTATAATTTTCTTTTATTAGTTTAAGCCCAAAAGAATGAAATGTAGATATTTGCAATTTATAAACATCAGTATGAATTAATTTACTAACCCTATCTTTCATTTCTTTAGCAGCTTTATTAGTAAATGTAATAGCTAAAATATTTTGCGGTTTAACTCCATTTTCCATAAGATAAGCAATCCTACTTGTTAATACTTTAGTCTTACCACTTCCAGCACCCGCTAAAACAAGCATGGGACCATCTATATGAGTAACAGCCTCTTTTTGTTTATCATTTAATAATTCTATATTCATAAGTACATCCTTTCCTGATATTAACACCATCCATTTAATTGTATCAAAGATAAAATAGAAAGTCTATATGTAACTTACTAATTTTATTATAATTTTTAAAAAGGCATTTTAAACTTACCATTACCCATCATTTTCATCATACTCTTCATTTGTTCAAACTGATTTAGAAGCTGGTTAACTTCTGCTACAGTAGTTCCTGACCCCTTAGCAATTCTCTGCTTTCTACTAGCCTTTAATACACTTGGATTCTTTCTTTCATATGGCGTCATAGAACAAATAATAGCTTCAATATGCATCATCCTTTTAGGATCTATTTTTACATTATTTAATCCCATTTTTTTAGCTCCTGGTAATAATTTTATTAAATTTTCTAAAGGACCTAGTTTTTTTATTTGATTTAACTGATTAAGAAAATCTTCTAAATCAAAATTACCTTTCATCATTTTTTTACAAGTCTTCTCTGCCTCTTTCTCATCTATTTCACTTTCTACTTTTTCAACTAAACTAATAACATCACCCATGCCAATAATTCTACTAGCCATTCTTTCTGGATAAAATTCACTAATTCCATCCATCTTCTCACTAACACCCACAAACTTAATTGGTAAATTAGTTAAATGTCTTACAGAAAGAGCAACACCTCCTCTTGTATCACCATCTAATTTAGTTAAAATAACCCCAGTTAAAGATAAAGTATTATTAAATCCATTAATTACATTTATAGCATCTTGCCCCATCATAGAATCAACTACTAATAATATCTCATTAGGATGTATCTCCTTAGAAATATCAGATACTTCTTCCATTAATTTATCATCAATATGTAATCTACCTGCCGTATCTATAATAACAAAATCATTACCATTTTCTTTAGCATACGTAACTGCATTTTTTGCAATTGTAATAGCATCAGATATATCCTGAGAAAAGACTGGTATATCAAGTTCTTTTCCTATTTGTTTTAACTGATCTCTAGCAGCAGGTCTATATACATCACAAGCTACTAATAATGGTTTCTTTTTATTTTTCTTCCTAATAAGATTAGCAAGCTTACCTGCGGTAGTTGTTTTACCAGAACCTTGAAGTCCTACAAGCATTGTAATCGAAGGAGCTCCCTCAAGGGAAAGTTCCTCTCTAGAACCTCCAAGAAGTTCTGTTAACTCATCTTTTACTATTTTAACAAAAACATCACCAGGATTTAGACTTTTATTAACTTCTTCTCCCAGAGCCTTCTGTTTAACGTTATTAGTAAACTCTTTAACTACTTTATAATTTACATCAGCTTCAAGCAAAGATAATCTAACTTCTCTTAACATGTCAGAAATATTATCTTCTGTTATTTTGCCGTAGCCTTTAATTTTATGTACTGCATTTTGCAATCTATCGCTTAAATTTTCAAACATTTTTATATCACCAACTCCTATTTTAACATATTTTTTTGTTTTTTTGACAAAAATCCTTGATTTTTTATTATTTATTGTATATAATTAATGTGTAGTGCAGATGTGGTTTAATGGCTAGAACGCGACCTTGCCAAGGTTGGGACGAGGGTTCGATTCCCTTCATCTGCTCCATTTATAAAAATCGTCGAACTATTTAGTTCGTTTTTTTCTTTATAAAACAATATTCTTAATTTAAAAAATTATTGTGAACGAAAGGTAAACGAAAAGTGAACGAAAGTATTGATAATATTTTTTAAATTGTATATAATATTAATAGGTGATAAAAATGAAATTTATTGAAAATGATTGTTGTGAATTAAAAAGCATATTAACAAAAGATATAAAAAAAGAAATTATTGCTTTTGCAAATACTAATGGTGGAAAAATATATATTGGTATTGATGATAACAGTAATATTATTGGGATAAACAACATAGATAATAATTTGCAATCATTAACTGGAATGATAAATGAAGGAATAAAACCATCACTAATTGAATATACAAAAATTAAAACAGAAAAATATGATAATAAAGATATAATTATTATTGAAATTCAAAGTGGACCAAATAAACCATATTATTTATCTGATAAAGGATTAAAACCAAGTGGTGTATATTTAAGACATGGTGCTTCTTCAATTCAAGTATCAGACGAAATTATAAGAAAAATAATATTCGAACATACTTCATTAAGATTTGAAGAAATGATTTCCAAAAATCAAAATTTAACTTTTGAATATTTAGAAAAAAAATTTAAAGACAATCTTTTAACATTTGATACAAATAAATATAAATTATTAAATATTATTAATGAAGAAAACAAATATACTAATTTAGGTTTGTTATTATCTGACCAATGTTCCTATACAATAAAATGTGCAATATTTAACGGAATAAATAAAATAGAATTTCGTGACAGAAAAGAATTTACTGGATCAATTTTAAAACAAGTTGATGATATATTTGAGTATTTTGAATTGTTTAATAAAATCAGTGGAAGAATTATTGGGTTAAAAAGAATTGATACACGAGATTATCCTGAATATTCATTAAGAGAAGCTTTATTAAATGCTGTGATACATAGAAGTTATTATTTTGATAGTAGTATAATGGTAACACTTTATGATGATAAATTTGAAATACTCTCTATGGGTGGATTAATAGATGGAATAACTATGAAAGAAATATTTAAAGGTGTTTCTTCATCTAGAAATCCTAATTTAGCAAATATATTTTATAGATTTGGATACGTTGAATCATTTGGAACTGGTATTGGAAGAATTATGGATAGTTATTCAGAATATGACAAAAAACCAATCTTTGATGCCACAGAAAATACATTTTCTATAACACTTCCAAATATGAATTATGTAGAAACTTCGAATAAAGTAAGTGTTGTTTCTCCAAATTTATCACAAGAAGATATAATTGTTAATTATTTAAAAGAATATAATAGAATTAATAGAAATGAAGCTGAGAAATTATTAAATATTTCTATAACAAGAGCATATCAAATTATTGATAAAATGTTAGAAAAAAATGTACTTAAAAAAGAAGGCACTGGAAAAAGCACCTATTATATGTTAAAATGACACTGGATTAGATGTTTATCATCTTTTACTTTGAGGGTTTCAAATAGCCTTTGCTATTGCTCCATTTGAATACAACTTACGAACCTATTATGGTGTTGTAAGTTTTTAAATGTCTAAAATCCAACCCACTGTTAGCTTGGAAGACATATATAGATGTTCTCTTTTTAGGAAGGAGGACATTTTTAATGCTTAATTTTAAAACAATAGAAACATTAAAACCTAACACAACCATTATTAATATTATTAAATGCTATGACTATAAAACAAAAATGGTAAAGTTAAAATTCTTGAAAACACAAACTTAAAGTTTATTAAATCTACTGAATACTTAATATTATCTCCTATAAAACTTACTATTTATGAGTACAAAGTTAATGAAATATCTAATAAACAATTTTATGTAAAAGAACATAATAAAAAATATACGTTACAAGAAATATTGCTACTATTATGAAAGATAACAATGCTTATTTAAGTCATGGTAAATGGAAAGCTAAATTTATTCCCTATTCTGTAAACCTTGAATAAATTACATATCCTTCGTAACCTCATCCCACTCCTTCGTCTTTCTTTTAATATCCTGATTAATAATATCAATCTCTAACTTAATTAAATTAGCTCTATTAATATCCATATAAACCTCTTCCTTCAGAAGTTCATTATTAAGATTATCAAGTCTCTCTTCAAGCTCATAAATATCCTTTTCTATTTTCTTAATCACTTTATTTCTATCAATAGTATCAACCTTTTTATCAGTATTTTTTCTCTTCTCTACCTTAGCTTTATCATAACCACTTACACTATTAGTCCTAGTCTTTTCTAAATACTCATTATATCCATAATTATACAATGCACAAGACCCACTTTCCATAACAAGTAACTTATCACAAACATTCTTAATCAAATATCTATCATGACTAACCATAATAATAGTGCCCTTATAACTAGCAAGCATCCTTTCTATTGTATCCTTATGAATAATATCCAAATGATTAGTGGGCTCATCCAATATAAGAACATTGGGCTTTTTATTCAAAATCTTACATAAACTAACCCTTACCTTTTCACCACCAGATAAATCACCAATTTTCTTAAAAACATCATCTCCACTAAACTCAAAAGCACCGAGAAGAGTTCTAACCTCATTGGGACTTAATTTAGGAATTTCTTTACAAATCTCATCATAAATGGAATTATTATAATCTAAATTATCCAAAGACTGTGAAAAATAACCAATATTAACTCTATCACCAAAAACAAACTTGCCACCAAGAAAAGGCACCTCACCCATAATAGTCTTAAGAAAAGTACTTTTACCAATACCATTTTCTCCAATAATACCCAGTTTATCTCCTCTTTCTACATTAAAAGATAATTTACATAACTCCCTATCATAACCAATACTAAGATTTTTAACCTTAAGAACATCTCTATAACTATTTACATCTGGACTAAAATTAATCTTAAAAGACTTAGTATTAGTATTAGCCTTATCTGGTTTATCTATAAGTATCATTCTCTCAATCTGCTTTAACTTAGACATAGCCATACCTGCTTTAGTAGGCTTATATCTAAATCTATCCGCAATATCCTTAAGTCTTTTAATCTCCTTTTGCTGTCTTTCATAATCCTTAAGATCCTTCAAATAATCCTCTTCCCTCTTTTTAACAAAATAAGAATAATTACCACTATATCTAGTTAAAGTACCATATTCAATATTATAAATAACATTACAAACATTATCTAAAAACATTCTATCATGACTAACCAAAATAATAGAGCCCTTATATTCCTTTAAATAATCCTCAAGCCACTCTATAGTTTTAATATCCAAATGGTTAGTAGGCTCATCTAAAATAAGTAAGTTAGGTTTAGATAAAAGTAGTCTAACTAAAGATAACTTAGTAAGCTGACCCCCAGAAAATTCTCTTAAATACTTATCTTTATCACCATCATTAAAATCAAATTTACTTAAAATAACTTCAATCTCTCTATTATATCTATAACCACCCATATATTCATACCTAGATAAAAAATCATTATAATTATTTATTATCTTCTCATCATAACGAGTGCTAATTTCCTCCTCTAAAGCATTTAGCTTCTTCTCCATATCAAGAATATCCTTAAAAGCACCCTTAATATAATCTATCATCTTCATATCAAGATTAAAACCATCATTTTGCTTAACATAACCAGTATTAAAGTCTCCCGAAGAAATAATATTAACATCCTCATACCCATCAGTTATCTCATATTCCCCCACTATAGCCTTAAGCAAAGTAGTTTTACCACAGCCATTTCTTCCTACAATACCAATTTTTTCATTATCTTTAATACAAAAATCAATATCCTCAAGTACCGTGTTATTACCTAATGTTACACTACCATGACTAATTTTATAATACATAATATCACCTGCACTACAAGTATTTAATTAAAACAATAATTTTTTAAATTATTTATATAATCTAATAACTTGATATTCTATTTCCTCACCATTATCTATGTATCCTACTGATATTCCCTTACCATTATTAGAAGTCTTTTTATCATTAGACACATTTTTTGCATCATTTATTAAATAATCAATATCCGAATCAGTTAAATTTTCATTATTAGCCTTTATTAAAGATTTAACATAATTAATTACCATTGTTTCATCTTCTATATCTTTAGAATAATAAATCGCCATTAATTTCGTAATATCATTATCTTTATTTTCTGTAAAATTAAGCGGCTTAACATACAAAGAAATACCATCATGTAATCCATACCAATATAAATTATCACTAGTAGTCATATAATCATCACTAGCAGGATTCCCTACACCATTATCCATAACTACAGTATTAAACTTAGAAACACTAACAGATACATTCTCCTTTTCTACATAACCATATTTATTTATTGTATCCTGTAGATTTTGTTTTTTATTTTCTAAATCTTTATCCAAGTAAACTTTTACCCCCAAAATAACATACTACTGCTAATAAAATTACTACTAAACATATTATTCTAATTACTTTATCTTTTTTCATAAATACCTCCAATTTATACTTACTTCTTTAATAATTTACATGGACATCATAACATTTACCCTTATCATTGTCAATACTACAATGAATATTTTTTTAAGTTTAATTATCCATAAAATTCATCTAAATAAACTATAAACAAAATGGCAATTTTTAACTAAAATCATGCAGTAAATAATATTTTTTAAACAAATAAACAAAGATTGCAAATAATAATATGCAATAAATTAAAAACTGCCTAATTATATATTATAATTATCATAAATAATATTAATCCCATTTCTTGGATAAAAAAAATAAGGTTCTTATATAAGTAAATTAAGACATAAAATATTTTAAATTTATACAAAGAAAAAAATTTAACTCCATAAATAATAAAGCTAAATAATTTAAATTAAAAAGTAGAGATAAAGATTCAACCTAAAACTCTTTTTTTAGATATATCTTCTCTGATATTTTATAAGAAATAAACAATATAGTTATAAGCACCAAAGGAAGAGTAACAAACCAATAACTATTGAAAAATGAGATTATACTTAAAGATACATCAACTTTAAATACCTTTTGAAAAATTCCAATAATACCCACTATACCAATAACTAAAACAAATAATCCTATCCTTCCCTTTTCTATCCCATACTTAAATATAAGCGGATACATAATAGAAGCAAATAATACTATTGCAAATGTACTTCCCATTAAAGTAGAAATAAATTTATCAAAATCCAAACTACTACCTGTTAACCCCACCAAAAACTCCAGTAAAATAGTAACAATAATTGCAAATACAATTAAAATTAAACTAGCAATATATTTAGACTTAACAACATTTTTTCTCCCATTAGGAAGTGTCACTACATATGAATCCCACTTATTATACTCATCATAACTAAAAGTTGACATAAACAACATAACTACAATAAACGGAGGTATAAAAGATATATCAAACTGTCCTTGCATTGCCATTATAAAAAATACAAACAAAATAGCAATAATTAATTTTAAATTACTCTTAATTATAAGAAAATCCTTTTTAATTAAACCTATCATAACTTCTCCCCCTTTATAACTAAAATCATAAGTTCATCTAGTGTTACCTTATCAATAATAAAATCTTTATATTTCTTTTTCATTTTATTTCTATCACTAACTAACACATCATAATTATACCTATTTTTCCTATAACTTATAATATCCTCTTTTGAAATTTTATTAAATAATTCTATATCACATTTCAAAATACCATAGTTATCTAATAATTCATCCTTGTTCTTATTTAAAATAATCTTTCCCTTATTTATAAAGACAATTTTATCTGCTACACGCTCTAAATCACTAGTAATATGCGTAGAAAGTAAAATCGTATGTTCATCATCATTTACAAAATTAATAAGTATATCTAATATATCATCCCTAACAACTGGATCCAAACCACTTGTAGCTTCATCCAATATAAGTAATTTAGGATGATGTGCTAGTGCAGTTGCTATCTCTAATTTTTTTCTCATTCCTTTAGAAAATGTTTTTATCTTCTTCATTCTTGGTAATTTAAAATCATCTAAATATTTATAAAATAATTCTTTATCCCAGTTCTTATAAATATCCTTCATAATAATATTTATATCATTAGGACATAATATTACTGGAAAAAACATATTATCAAGAACGACCCCAATATCCCCTTTAATTAAATAATCATCTTTTTTATTATCTTTATCAAATATTTTTATACAACCACTATCCAAATTAATAATATTTAATATTGATTTAATTAACGTAGTTTTACCTGCACCATTTTCTCCGATTAAACCTATTACATATCCACTTGGAATATTAAGATTTATTTCCCCTAATTCAAAACTATTATCATATTTTTTCTTTAAATCTTTAATTTCTATTACATTACTCATTATCATCACTCCCATAAATAAACTCAAATAAATCTAAAATATCCCTCTTACTTATATTAAACTTTTTAGCAATATCAATAATATTTATTATATGATTTTCAATTTCCTTATTTGCCCTCTCTTTAACTAACTCATTATTTTTAGGGGAAACAAATGTACCCTTACCCTGTACTGACTTTATATACCCCTCTTCCTCTAACTCATCATAAGCCTTTTTAATAGTCATAACACTAATTTTAATATCACTAGCAAGTGCTCTAATGGAGGGAATAGAATCTCCTTCACTTAGTTCATCAGTCATAATTTGATTAATTATCTGATTTTTTATTTGTTCATAAATTGGAATAGAACAACTATTACTAATAATAATTCTCATAATACCTCCTTAACTGTTATATACATTATATAACACTATATAACACTTTGTCAATAAGAAGCATAAAATTATATAATAAATTTATATTTTAAATAAAAAAAGACCATTAACAAAGTCCTTGTTAACAGTCTAATATAATTACTATATTTATTTAACTTTTTAAAAAATTAAATTCTCCTTTTCACAGAAGGCATTGGTTTATCAAAAGTCACTTCATTAAATCTTTCAATTCCTTGTTCCTCACAAAGCTCTAAGTATTTATCATCCCAAGACAATCTATAAGCATCATTAATGTCTAAACCAATTCTACTAACCCATTCTTTAACAACATCCTCAGGATTTCTTGCATTACTTTTATTCTCAACCTCTATACATACTCCGAAAGGATATTCATCAACAGATATTTCGACATCCTCATTTTCAAATACAGTTCTATATCTCTCATAACTTTCAATAACGTTAAAATGCATAACATTTCTTATTATGTATAAGAAATTGTCTACATCATTAGGATTAATTCTTACTTCTTTTTCTTCTTCTTTATTTACTTCAGTTTCAGTAGTATTTTTTAGTCTTCTTTTCCAACTAAGTTTACATTTTGTTTCACTATCATTTGCAGATATCCTTACTCTAAATCTTCCATCAATTTCTTGACTATAAAAGTCATATTTTTTATCACAATGATTATACTGAATCGTCTTTTCATAAGTCCGAGGTTGTTGCTGCAAACACACCTCACTTTTTAAACTTTCTAAAATATTAATTAAATCTTTTACTTCGTAATAAAATCTCACTTCGTACTCCATTTTTTTCACTCTCCTTCGTTAATGCGTACATATTCATTTCTTCTTCTATTACACCATTTAAATTGGCAAATCTTAAATTGTACTGAGAAAAATTCTGTTCAGATAATTCCTTGTCATTTATTATATTTAATAATGCTCTGTTACTACAATCTACAATTGAATTTATCAAATTTCTTATATTTTTTCCTTTACCAAAAATATCCATAACTCTATTTTCTATATTAGGTATTCTTTTAATGTAAATATTTAATCCTGGAATAACACCCTCAGAAATTATAGTAACCATTTCGACTCTTTTTTGATATACATACTCAGGATTTTCAAAATATGATCTTAAACTAGATGTCGAAATTTCTTTTTGCACAATTTTTCTTTTATTTTCATCATAAGTACTTTGTTCTATATGAGTTTGACCATTAAGCATAGAACAAATATCTTCAATATTATCAAGAATCTTACTAGTTCTTACTCTTATACTATCACCAGTTGTAACATTTTGAAAATAATAAATTTTTTCAAGAGAAATTCTATCAAAAATATTTTTCCCATAAATATTACATAAAACCTTAAATATTGACGAATCAACTCTACAAGAAAAATTATTTTGGAGTTTTACATATTTTTCATCACCAATTATATATCTTTTTTCCTCACCACAAATAATATTTTCATATAAATCCAAAAACTTCTTTTTAACAATATCATCCAACTGATACGTACTATCTTTTTTTATTCTATCAACAATATTTACAAAAGTCAATAGTTGATAATGCTATTTTCTACATACTTACACCATTTTTTTTGCATTGATAAAACCTTATTATCATTTAAAAAAGAGCCATCTTTTAACATAGCCATTTCTTCTCTTTTCATTTTATTTTCTTCCATAATTTCTTCTGCTTTTTTCCATCCATAAAATAATCAAACAATGAATTAGTTTTTCCTTTTGACATTTCTTTAATACTAATCTGAGTTTTCTCTTCATCTCTTGAATATTCATAAAAACCAGCAATATAATCATTTAATCTTTTTTTATATTCTTCTTTAGTTTTACACTGAATATATCTCCATTTGTTAGAGTTCTTAGCTTTCATATATAATCTTAAATTATTATTTGGATTATTAACAGCATAATATGGATGAGTTATAAAAATTACTTTAGACTCTTCTATCATAATTATTAAAGTCTTTGAAGTAATAGTTCTATTTTTTCTAATACTCTACACATTATGCTTTTTAGTTCTATAGCTTCATTATATTTAAGTATTCCAATACTATCACCTACTTTTTGTTTTTTATATAATTTAATATAGTTTCGTTAGTGTAGTCATAATTTTTCTTTAATAATTCTTTGTTATTAACAAGAGCCATATTTATATCTTTTACATTAGTTTCTTCATCAAAGTTAGCTATCAAAGATGTAGAAAAAGAATTGACATTTATTTTTTTTAATTCTTTTGTTAATTCATCACTTGCTTTTTTCTCTGCATAATCATTATCAAAAACAATAACGATTGTTCCATCGTAAGTATTTTCTTTAATTGTATGTATTAATGAATTTATGTTGCCTACACCATTTATACTTATAACTTTTACATCTTGATCAATTTCTTCTAATGATAAAGCATCTATTATTCCTTCTGTAACATAAACAAGTTCTTGATTATCTTCTATATATTTTTTATTCCAAATATCACTCTTTCCTCTACTTTTAAATTTATCATTATTAACTACACTTCTCGCAAAATAACAGTGTTTATTTATTGGAAAAATTACTAGGTTTCTTTTTCATCAAACCCAATATTATATTTATCAATTAATCTTTTATTTAGACCTCTTTGTTCTAAATAATTAGTTTTTTCTTTATTATTTACACAAATCTTGTAATAGTTAGTATAATTAAATTCCCTATTATCCTCTGTTTCTATCGTCTTTCTTTCTCCTGGAACATAATCAAAATATATTTCTTTTAACTTGTTTAATTGTTCTTTAAATGTAGGCAAATTATAATCTAATCCAATTAAATCATATATATCATAACTAGCACCACAAGAAAAACATTTACAAATATTATACTTATTTGTAAACATCATACTAGGATTGTTGTCTATGTGATTTGGATTTAAACAATGAAAAAATTTTTTTGGATTAGTTAAGTTATGATACTTTGAAAGATAGTCAAATAAATATGTTTTATATTCAGCTATTATACTAATTTTTATCACCTCTTTTTCATATAAAAAGATTAGTTGTGTTTCAAACTAATCTCTCTAAAATATTATTTTAAAATTTTATTATTAAATTTCGCATCCGTTATCGGCATCTACTTCACGTGATTTTTTTAATTCTTTTACGAACTCAATTCTAAGTTTTATCTGATCAACTATT
>CAKOLT010000007.1 GCA_934096315.1 uncultured Bacilli bacterium | reverse complement strand
GCAAAAAGTAGATGTAATCAACCGTATTTATTGGGAAAAATTGAGTTTTAAATCTTAAACTATATTTTTATCCTGTATTATTAAAATAAAGAAAAAGAATAAATTACATATATTTATTCATTTGCTTCATCATTTGATTAACTTGTTTTTGACTAGGGGTTCTACCCATTTGACTCATCATAGTTTTAATCATTTGCTCGTTAATCGGAGGATTCTCTTTCAAATATTTTTTCATATATTTTCTTGCTAGAAAGAATCCAAGTAGTCCTCCCGCTACTAAACCTAATACTAAATATAATATATCTTTAAGCATATTACTTCTCCTTCCATATTAATTTTAACAAAAATAAATAATTATGTCTATATTTTTTATTAATTTATTCTCATGAATTGTTTACTTGTAATTGTGTTTAACCAGAAGTAATCCTTATTTATAAAGTCACATACAAATAAATTATCACTGTAATTGATGAGATTTTTTAGAAATATAGGAAAATTTACATTTGTTTTTAGTTTTATATTGCAATTATTAATAGTTAATTTACTATATTCTCTATTATTATATATGTGAATGTTATCATAAATACGATAAAAAAAGTTACTACGGTAGTTATAATATATGTATTCGTTTAATATGTTTTTATCTATTCTCTTTGCTATGTCATCGTATAATTTATATGTATATGTTACATCGTATTTGCCTCTTGTGTAGATTTCTTCAAGTACTTTATAAACTTTATATGGTTTGTGTTTATATACATAAGCAAAATGATTATTTATGTTAAATATATAATAAGTTCTCATGGTATCACCAAAAATATAATACAATATTTTATGTGCGAAAAAGGTCAAAAAAAGAAAGACTATTCATCTTTCTTATAATTATCATTGATTAGACTTGCGAATTCGTCTTCAATGTTATCACTTTCTTCTTCTGGTTTTATGGTAGGACTATTTTTAACAGTCTTCTTTTTATTAGTATGTTTGTGTTTTTTCTTATATATAATTGTAAATATTGAAATTCCCAATATGATAAGTACTCCGAGAATAATAAGTACTATTTTTAATAGGTTGTTAGAGACTACGATCTCATCAGTATTTAATACATATTCACTTAAATGGTTAATGTCAAAGGAAACATAGTAATCTTTATATTTAACATTGTCATTGATTAGATTTAGTTTTTTAGAGCCGTCGTAGTTGTATAGGTATAATCCTTCGTTGTTTTTGTATTTATCTTTAATGAATATTTTTATATTTACATTATTAGGTAGAACAATATCATTTAAAAATCTTATGTTGAAATAATTTTCATCCTTTAATATTTCTCTTTTTGTATTAAATTCTATGGCAAAATTAATGTCTTTATTATACTTTTCGAATTTTTCTCCACTAAAGGTTATGGAATAGAGAATTATATCATTGGAATCTAGTATTTCATAAGTTAATTTATTGCCATTTAAACTATTTAGAATATCTCTACTGACAATTTTTTCATCTCTTTTAGATAATTTAACGTAGACGTCTCCCTCTTTAAGGGCATTTATTATTTTATCTTTTTTATTGTCTACTACATTCTTTTTTTCTTCTTTAATAACTATTAATGTATACTTTTTTTCATTATCATTACTATCATATACTTTGAAGGTTAGTTTATTAACTCCCTCTTTTAAAACGTAATCTTCGTCATATTCTACTCTGCCTTTATCATCTAGTAAATCATATTCTAATTTTAATTTATCATTATCATTACTAAGACTGGCATAGATGATGTCTGTAATTTTATCTATATTAACGTCATTAACTTTTAGGGAAACAAGGTTATCCTTGCCTTTCATGTCTACTACTTCTCTTCTTGTAATTACAAGTTTATAAGTAGTTTTATCACCATTCTCAGCTTTGACTACTATTTCATGTTTATTCTCTCCGACTGCAAGAGAAATTTCTCCATTTCCTTCTACTTTAGCATTTGCATCAGTTGCTTCTGCTTTAATGTTTACTTTTTTTACTTTATTTGCAACTTCTAACTTATATTCTAATTTATCAGTTATCTCAATATTCTCATCTCCGATAACAAGGCTTTTTAAGGTTGTATCACTAGCTCTGTTATCTTCTCTAGTAATATTAACTTTATAACTAATACCATCACTACCAGTAACTACTACTGTATCTGACTTTCCATAGTCTAATTTAATTACTCCATTAGTTGATTTAGAACTTTTATAAGTAATACCATCTCCTTCTGCACTTACCTTAAACTCTCCAGAAGGGCTATCTTTAACTACATCATATTCTAAAGTATCAGGTCTAAATCCAATGTCTCCTCCATTAACTTTTATATTTTTTACTGAGGAATTAACTTTTACATTAACCTTTACATCATTAACTTCTTTTGTATTAATACTATTACCAATTAGGGTAATACTACCACTTTTATTTCCTTTAAAAGTAAATTTTGTTACTTCTGTACCTCCGGTTAAACTGACATTGTCCCCACTAATGGAACCATTTTTATATAAGTTGTTACTGTCTTTAACATAAGTAAAACCATTTAATCCAAGTGTAGAATAGTAACTTGTAATAAGATTACTACTGTTAACTTTAAGACTACACACGAACTCTTCCCCAGACTTAACCTCACTTGGACATGTTAATGAAAAACTATCTGCAAGTACGGAAGCTGGAAGTAATATAGTAATTAATCCCCATAATACTTTTTTCATATTTACCTCTTTTCTTTTTAAAAAACTATTTATAATAACTATATGCTATTACCACTATATAATAGCATAATTTTTTATTTTTTACAAGGATATTTATACAATTTAAAAAAAAGTATGTTATACTATTTGTAAGGAGGCACTATGAAAAAATTTACCATGATAGACGAAGAATTTATATGTGAAAATTGTCATAGGAAAGTAAGTAAATTAAATTATACTGCTAGAGACCACTGTCCATATTGTCTATATTCAAAGCATGTTGATATTAATCCCGGAGATAGGAGTAACCCTTGTCAGGGTATGTTAGAGCCAGTTGGTATTGAAAAAAGTAAAAACACCTATAAGATAATATATAAGTGTTTAAAATGTAATAAAATGCATAAAAATATAATGGCAAATGATGACGACTATAATTTAATTATTAAACTATCTGTTAAGTCCTAAAAATATTTTTCTAAAGAATTTAATAATATCTGGGAAAAAGAAAACAAATACTAAAAGTATACCTACAATAATGATTGCAAACCTAACTTCATCTGTAATCTTTATTGTAGCTTTTTTCTTTTGGACATTTTTTCTAACATAGTTAACGTTAGAACTTGGAGTTATATTAACATCATTATTGTTAATGTTATTTCCTGATGCCTCAGTAAAATCAGATATATTATTATTAGAAGGTATATTATTTATATCATTATTTGTTATATTTGTATTATTAACTGGATTATTTTCTATGTTATTGTTAGGGATGTTATTAACTGGATTTTCCATATTGTTTGGAATATTATTAATATTATTATCCTGACTAGGAATAATTTTATTAATATCATTAACCAAGTTATTATTTATGTCATTAACAGGATTATTATTAATATTAGGATTATTTATACTTGTATTAATGTCATTAGCACTAGCATTAGAACTTGGAATATTAATATTAAGTGGATCAGAAGTTTGTAAATTAACTGTATTTAAGTTTGTGTTATTACTTACTTTATAAGCAGGAGGCGGGGGAACATTACTAGGACCATTAACCGCCTCGTTAAATTTTTTCATTATTTCTTCTTCGTTCATATAAGCCCCTTTCTCTCCTAGAATAAATTATAATTTCCAAGTTTCGTTATTACCTTGAATATTTTGTGGAGCATTTTCTTCTCCGGTTACGAACCTAATTCCCATATCAGGAGCAGGTGCAGGATTATTAACTGGATTATTGTTAACCTGATTAACCGCATCTTCAACTGGTGTAGGTATTACCGGAGGGGTATTTATAGTCATATTAGGCATAACAGTTGCTGATGGATTTATATTAGGGTTAGCATTCATAAATTCATTTTGCATATTAGGATTTACTTGATTACTAGAATTTACCATATTATTAAATTCTGGCATACTAGGAGCCATATTAGTGTTGTTAGGTCCTGCTACATCTCTTGGTACTTGATTTACTGCAGGAATACTAGAAGGTATATTATTAACTCCATTATTTACTCCTTGATTAACTTGATTATAATTAACAGGGTTTATATTCATATTCCCATTAACTTGATTATTTAAATTAGGATTGGGTACCTCAATTGGGGTAATGTTAATTGGTTCTGGTGCAGGTACACTATTAAAGTTATTAATTGGGTTAGGGTTATTCATAGTATTTAAATTAGGCTGCATGTTTACAGCATTATTTGTAAGTGCCTCATTATTGTTAACTTGATTAAAGTTAGGGGCCATGTTATTAACATTTCCTGCCATATTATTATTAACTCCATTATTTACTGGGTTAATATCAGGGTTATTGGGGTTCATATTTCCCATTTTCGCTTGTTTTTTCTTCTTAGAACTTTTATCTACAATAAAGCCTATTACTATTAGTATTAAAATAATAAGTACAACTAATATATAGATAAAGTTGTTAATTAAAAAATCAATAAAACTCATTTCTATCATTCTCCTCTATTCTTTTTAAATATATCACAAAAATTATTAAAATGCAATCTTTTTTAGATATCTAATGAAAATTCTTCATCTATCTTTTTAATAAGGTCTAAAGTTATATCCATAGATTCTTTATATTGTCCCTTGTAAAAAAGGGTTGTAGCTTTATCTAATATGTTATTAGCTTCATCATAACTACTTCTATATCTATTAGCATATATAATTAAGTTTTCACTATATAATGCTGTTTTAAGCATATCATTAGTCTTATTATATACTTTAAAAACTAAGTCTCTTGCGGTATCAACTCTTATATTTAGAATCTTAATAACTATAGGTTTTCTTTTTAACTCTTTAGCTATTTCTTTAATACTATCCCCTGCTTCTTTTAACTCGGTAAAATAGCTATTAGGTATTACAGGAATTTTGTATTCTTTTATTTTATTTTTAGCTTTCTTAAGTAGATTTTCTATCATCTCATATTGTTCTTTTGCTCTTGATTCATCATCTTTCATACTAGTAATACTACGTAATCTATAATCAAGGTCATCCTGAAGTCTAGATAGTTTTTTACCTAAACCTTCAAGTTCTAATAAGAGCTTAGAATAAGCAAATGTTCTACCTTTACTATGATCCATTAAAACTTTATAATCTTCGTTAATTTTCTCTAAATTTTTATTTAATACACTAAATTTATTAATTTCATCATCAGTAAGGTCATAAGTGCTTTTGATATCATCTATTTGAAGATATATATCATATACTACTTTATTTATGTTATCTAATTTATATTTAAGTTCTTTAGAGTTTTCTTTGAATAATTCTTTGCTTTCTTTTTCTTTCTCAAACTCATTATATAAGGTATTAAAATAATCTATAATAGTTTTTAATTCAATCTCTGAATCCCCTAAATCAAGTTTCTTTAATTTATTTATTATTTCTACAAGTTTCTTTCTAATAGCATCTATATTATATTCAACATTAAGATAATCTAAAGGATATCCATCACGAATCATTCTATAATATAGGGTAGTAATTTCTTCTATCCTACTTGGAATAAGTATAGTAGCCATAAGAACAATACTCGGGGACTCAGCTAGTATCATTTTAGTATGATTAATGTGTTTATCTAAGTCAATAACTATAGCTTCTACACTAACATAATCATTTCTATCCATAGCAAGTTCGAAATTCTTAAATTTAAGATCTATCTTATTAAATTCTTCACTAATAATATCTGCAACTGGTCCATAGTCTTTACTAGTTCTCTCAAACTTATCTTTAAGCTCTCTATATATCATTTTAAGTTTAGTTATAATTGCTCTATTTCTCTCTTCACTTTTGGTAATAATTTTAATTTCCCCAAGTAAATCATCACTCTTCTTTTTTAAAGAGGCAATTTCTATTTCTATTAAAGTAATTTTTTTAACTGCAAGTACATAATCTTTCTTATCAATAAGAAAATCAGCTTCTGTTATCATATCAGTAAGTTTAAGTACTCTATTATCTTTAATATCTTTAAACTCATTATCCCAGTACTCTAGTTTATTCTTTAAATTATCTGTTTTAACAAGTTCTTTAACTTTGGATAATTCACTTAGTATCGGAGCTCCCACTAATTTATTCTTTTCATAATCTAGGTCACTAATTTTTTCTTTATACTTTTCACTCTTCTTTTTAGATAAAACTACAAGTGTAACTATTACACAAACAAAAGACAGTAAAAAAGTTAATATAATGGTTATACTACTATCCATCTAAATCACCTTCCATACCTATATTAATATTTTAACATAAAATTCGACATTTTAAAACAAAAACCATATTTTTTTTATAAAAAGTTAATAAATAATGTAAATTTAAATATTTTTTGTGTTTTTTTCTTGACTATAAATTAATTTAATTATATAATATTTATGCATTTGGCAGCAATATCTACTAAATTATAATGTGTTATTTATAAGTAATTTAAACGGCTGCATAAATGAAAGTATGAAGAAAACACCCTATAGTTTGGTAGATATCTCTAAAGCAAAGAAAGGAGAATATTATGGCAAGATATACAGGTCCAAATAACAAACAAGCTAGAAGAGTATCTTTTTCTATTTTAGAAAATGGGAAAGATATTGCTAAAAGACCTTATGGTCCAGGACAACATGGTAATGACAGAAAAAGAAAACCATCTAACTACTCTGTACAGTTAACTGAAAAACAAAAAGTAAGATTTATGTATGGTATAAGTGAAAAACAATTTAAAAAACTAGTTAAAGAATCTGGTAAGATGAAAGGGGTACATGGTGAAAACTTATTAATCCTTTTAGAAAGTAGATTAGATAACTTAGTATATAGAATTGGTTTTGGTAATACCAGAAGAGCAGCAAGACAATTAGTTAACCATGGACATATCCTTGTAAATGGTAAAAAAGTAGATATTCCATCTTATAGAGTTAAACCTGGAGATGTTATATCTCTTAAAGAAAGTTCTTTAAATCATCCAAGTGTTATTGAAGCTTTAAATAACATTAAATCAAGACTTGCTTTTATAAGTTATGATGATAGTAAGAAACAAGGTACTTATGTTAGATATCCAGAACGTAATGAGTTAAATGATGGTATTAATGAAGCACTAATTGTAGAATTCTATAGTAGAGTTTAATAGAATATTAAAATACACCTTATATGATATAGGGTGTATTTTTTATAATAAAATTGAGGCTACAACGGATGCTGTAGTCTCCAGGTTCTGTATCCTTCTTCTTTAATGGCATCGAAGGCTTCCATAATAATATATTAAGATTTTATCATATAATTAATGTAAGTGCAAGTATTTTTTATTTATTTCCTATATAATAATTTTTCTTACCCTTTTTAATTATGATATTACTATCCCATAAGAAATCACTATCTTTTAATGTATAAGTTATATCATTAATTTTATCTCCATTAATACTTATTGCTCCATTAGTAATAAATTCTCTTGCTTCTCTCTTGCTTGAACATATTTTAGCTTCTACTAGTAAGTCTAATAAGTTATTATTACTAACATTAAAACTAGGTACTGTTTTAAATGCTATTTGTAATTCTTCTTTGCTTAATGATTTTATATCTCCTTTAAATAGTGCCTCACTTATTTTTATAGCTTTATCGTATTCTTCCTTTCCATGTAAGAATGTAATAACTTCTTTAGCAAGGGTTTTATGTGCCTCTCTTAATTCTGGACTCTTTTTATGTTTTTCTTCTAGAGCCATAATTTCAGAAGGTGGTAAGAAAGTTAATTTCTTTATATAATCTATTACTTTAACGTCTTCAGCATTTAAGAAGAATTGATACATTTCATATGCTGATGTTTTGTTAATATCAAGCCATATAGCTCCCCCTTCACTTTTACCAAACTTTGTACCATCAGCCTTTGTAATAAGGGGCATTGTTAGACCGTATACTTCTTTTCCAAGTTTTTTTCTTATAAGTTCTATACCTGAAGTTATATTACCCCACTGGTCTGATCCTCCGATTTGAAGAGTACAATTATTGTTTTCATATAAATACATAAAGTCTAGAGCTTGCATAATCATATATGAAAATTCTGTGTATGTAATACCTATGTCTAATCTACTTTTGACTGTTTCTTTATTAAGCATATAGTTTAGATTGAAATATTTTCCATAGTCTCTTAGATAGTCTATAAAATTAATATCTTTAGACCAATCGTAGTTATTAACTACTTTAAAGCCGAAGATTTCTTCAACTTGTTTTCTTAGTGATTTATAATTACTTTCTAACTTTTCTTTAGTAATCATAGGTCTTTCTGCAGATGGTTTAGGGTCTCCGATTAATCCTGTTGCACCCCCTACTAAAAGGATGGGGTTATGTCCAGCTTCTTTTAATCTAAAAGCCATAGAAAATGTAGAATAATGTCCAATATGGAGACTGTCTCCGGTAGGGTCTGTCCCAATATAAAAAGTAAGTCCTCCTTCGTTTAATTTATCAATTAGAGTCTTATCACTAATATTATCAATAAGTCCTCTCCAAACTAATTCATCATATAATTTCATTTGTTTTTTCTTTCCTTTCTGTGCTACCAAAGCCACCCCTTCTTTTTTCTTTTGCATTATCGTTTACAGTAGTTAAATATTTACAGAATACTGCTTGTAAATATGCACTATCTTTTTTTATTGTATAAGCCTCTTTCCCCTCATTAATTAGTTGTACATATATGTGTCCCTCATTAGTTTCATTGTTATAATAATCACTATCTATAACCCCGACTTGGTTATATAGTTTTATGTTATGTTTTAAGCTAATACTACTTCTTATTATTAAGAATAATACTTCGTCTTCTCCAAAATGGGCTTTATATCCAGTGGGAATTTTTATAATTTCATTAGGTTTAATAACTATATCTTCTATAGCATAGAAATCATATCCTGCGGAATATTTAGTGGCTCTTTCTGGGAGTTTATAACTATTATATATATCTAAGCTTGTGTTAATTTCTTCTTTAAATCTTTCAAAAGTTATCTTTTCAAAATTTCTCATAAATCCTCCTAATATTTTTTTAATATTTCTTTTATTTTTCTAAATCTATGATTAAGTCCAGACTTGGTTATAACATTTCCTGTTTCACTACTTATTATCTCACTAAGTTCTGCTAAAGAAGCTTCGGGATACTTTAATCTATAATCACATACTAATTTGATTTTATCATCGAGTAGATCAATAATATCTAATTCTTTTAATTTTTCTATATCTTTTACTTGTTCCATTGAGGTTATGAATATTTTATCCATATTGGCCTGCTCACAATTATTTAATCTATTGGTCATATTTTTGTGATCTCTATATATTCTAATATCTTCAAAATAAAGAACAGCATTATATGCTTTTATTATTCTTAAAAAGTCACTAATCTTCTCGGCCTCTTTAATATATAGCATATAATTTTTGTCTCTTTTAATTATTTTGCTATTTAAATAAAATTTACTTAATAGTCCTTTGATAAATTCTGCATATTCTAAGTCTTTTATGGATAATTCTAAGTGATACCTACTAGTTTTTGGGTCATTAATAGAGCCTACTGCTAGGAATAAGCCTCTTAGATATGCTCTAATGTCATCTTCATCCCCAAGAATATAATCTTTAGGTATTTTTAAATAGTTACCATTTGAGTCTATTATACTAAGATCTTTAAGTATTTCTTTTTGTTTATGTTTAATTTCTAAAATATAGGATAGGTTTTTATTAAAGTTATATCTTTTTCTAATTGTAATACTGACATTTACATTATAGATACTTTTAAATAATTTAAAGATTCTTCTTGCAAAGACATTACTTTCTGTATTAATTATGATACTATTTGAGATACTACTGTTTCTAATAATTGCGGATAATTCTGCGATTAACTCTGTTTTAGTGCAGTCTAACCTAGATACCTCATCTTTAACCATTAAAGAATAACTCATACTAGACTTCCTTTGTTATATATGTGAAAATGGATAAAGCAGTTTTGATGTAATCATGGACTACTTTACTATCATTTATTAAAGCAAGATCTTCTTTAATTAATTTAACTTTCATTAGTTTAAGATTTTCTTTATCTATAATAACTTCTTCACTACTTTCTTTTTTATATTTTAAAAGGATATCTTCAGGAATTTTCCTACTGTTAGCTATAACTACATCAATAAAGTTTTTACCTACACATTTATTTAAGGCTTTAACGAAATCACTAACCATATAACCATCTGTTTCACCATACTGGGTCATTATATTGCATACATACATTTTTTTAGCTTTAGATTTGCAAAGAACTTTTCTCACATTCTTTTCTATTAAGTTAGGTATAACAGAAGTATATAAACTTCCTAGTGAGAATATAATTAAGTCAGCATTCTCTAAAGCAGTAAGTACCTCTTCTGTTGCTTTTACTTTATTTTTATATGTTATATAATTTATGCATTTACCAGCATTTGTTATATTGCTTTCTCCTTCGATGATACTACCATCTTTCATGTGTCCAAGAAGTATGGGTTTATCTTCAGTAAATGGTAATATTCTTCCTTTTATTTTAAGGACATTACTTAGGGCTTCTAGAGACTGAGTAAGGTTACCTGTGATATTATATAAAGCAGTAAGTAATAAATTACCCATAGCATGATTATTTAAGTCACTAGAAGTGTTAAAGCGGTATTGTAGTAGTTCTTCTACTAAGGGTTCTACTTCAGATAAGGCTACTAATACCTGACGTATATCCCCCACTGCGGGAATATCAAATTCCTTCCTAAGTTTACCCGTACTTGATCCATCATCTGCAACAGATACAATAGCAGTTATATCTACAGGAAATAATTTTAATCCTCTAAGCAAAGTACTAAGTCCAGTGCCCCCTCCAATTACAACTACTTTTTTCATCCTATCACCTCTTTTTCTAAGATAATTATACTATTTATTTATGCTTTTGTAAACTATTTAATACTAAAAAGGATACTTTGGGGGAATGGTTAAATAAAGTTATTCCAGTGTACTGGAATAACTTTACTAAAGAACATATAAAGCTTATGTTAAAAATTGTCATCCATTAAAAAGTCAAATATATTAACTTGTTTAATTCCACTTTCTGAATAGTCTTTTTTTGTTAGTGTGATTATGTATTTATCTTCCCCACCTATTTCCTCAAAAGCACTAAATTCTCTTAATCTTGTATTATCATCAGTAATATCAAAACAAACTTGGATATATTTAAATTTATTATTTTTAGAGGCTATAAAATCTATTTCTCCTTTTTTAGTTTTTCCAACATACACTTTATAATCTTTTCCTATTAGATCGTTATATACAATATTTTCTAAGGCTACCGAATAGTTTAGTTCTTGATTGTTGGTTTTTATTTGTTTTATTCCTAAATCGTTTGCATAGTATTTATTTAAGGTTTTAAGGATATTTTTTCCATGTATGTCATATCTATATACTTTATTCATTATAAATGTAGTAGTAAAGGCTTCTAGATAATTGTATAATGTGTCATTTGAAATCTCGTGATATTCTTTTTTTAAATAATCTATTACGTTATCTCTTGAAAATTTTCTACTTTCTATATCTAACATATATTGTAAAACTTTATTAAATGAAGGGATATCTTTTATACCAAGTCTTTCTACTATATCTTTTAAAATAATTGAATCATACACACTGGATAAATAACTATATATATCATCTTCATTTGTAAACAAAAACCTTTGTGGTAATCCACCCCATTTAAAAATATCAAATAATAATTTTTCATAATCTTTTTCTTTTGTATTAGTTAGTTCTACTATTTCTTTAAATGATAAAGGGTTTACTCTAAAGCTTACATATCTACCAGATAAATCAGTGGATAATTCGAGTAGTGTCATCCTACTATTAGATCCTGTTATAAATATACTATAGTTGTTAGTTATTCTTAGAGAGTTAATACCTTTTTCGAAATCTTCAACTTTTTGTATTTCATCTAAAAATACATAATATTTTTCATCATTTATTTTTAAACTTTCTATATAATTGAATAAATCTTTAGCATTTTTTATAAAATCGTATTTTAAAGATTCGAAATTGATATAAATAATGTTCTCTTCTTTTATACCATTATTTAATAATTCATCTTTAATTTGATTTAATATTACAGATTTTCCACTTCTTCTCATACCGTATATGATTTTAATTAGTGATTCAATATGATAAAACCCTCTAATTTTGGATAAATATTTTTCTCTTATTAACATGATAAACACCTCTACTTCATTATAATACTAAATATAATATTTGTAAAGTTATTCCAGTGTACTGGAATAACTTTTTTATAAAAATATCTGTTTATATTAGGAAACATGTAATTTGGCTTAAATTTGGCTTATTTAATTTTTTCTTGATATTTCTTAGTTAAAATATAGTCAATATTTCTGATTTGTTTGTCATTATACCTAACTAAAAATTCATTTTCTAACCACTCTTTTATCCAATTATTTGCAGTATTTAAACTAATTTTAAAATGACTTGCTATATCTTTTGCTTTAATCTTATTATTAGTAACTATATAATTTGCTACCCATCTTTCTCTTTTATCTAGTGTATCTAAGATGTTTACCTCTTCTTTACTATTCATATATATTTCTTTTACTCTTTCATGAACAGCTTCAAAAGTATTTGCCATAGTAGAGATAAAATATTCTAACCACTCAGTTATATCTGCATCTTTTCTACCAAAGTAAAAATTATGATGTAATCCCATTTGCAAGGAATTGTAGTAGTCGTTTATATTTTTATCATAAAATTCTTCCATTACATAGAAACCTTTTAAATCATATCCATATGCTTTTAATATATAATTAGCAAGTAGTCTAGATGTTCTTCCATTACCAACCCAAAAGGGATGAATAGTAACAAACTCATATTCTATTATTCCTGCCTTTATGGGAATAGGAATATCTTTAGAGTTTTTACTATCAAACTCTTTTATCATTTGACTAATTAATTCTTTTATATCTTTTGCCTCAGGAGGCATATATACTATTTGTTTAGTTAATGAATCTTCTACTATATTTTGACCATCACGATATACTGTTTTAGTGTTTAAGTTTTTTCCAATTACTAGATTGTGTACTTTAAATATTAAATCTTCTGTTATACTGTTATTAGTTTCTGCTTTTTTATTTAGATACATTAAAGCGTTATAGTAATTTCTTACTTCAAGAACATTTCTTTCATGTGAATTATTGTCGTTTTCAATTATTTTTTTTACAGTATTTAAATCTAAATTATTTCCTTCTATTTTAGTAGAATAATGGACTATTTTAGCAATTGTTTCTTTTTTTATTTCTTCTTCTACTATTGCAGGTATTTCTAATAAATCTACAACTTCTTTAGCTATATTTATCTTTAATAAATCATTTACTATCTTATTAGTATAATTCCATTTTATATTCATCTTTTCCATGGTATTCCCCCTTTAACTTTATTATAACTTCTACTTTACTATAACACCATTTTTATACTTATAGAATCCCTCATTAGTGCTTTTACCTAACTTACCCTCATCTATATATTTTTTAAGTAATTTAGACATACCTTTAAAGTTATATGGGGCAAGAAAAGATGGTATTTTAACATACATTTGCACTATTTCATAAGCAGTATTAAGTCCTACAGTATCAAGTATCATAAATGGTCCTTTAGGACTTCCTGTTCCCATTGTCCATGCTTTATCTATACTTTCAGGATCTGATATACCATTTACATATAGGTCTAATCCAGAGAATAGTAATGGTATTAACATAGAGTTTAATAAGTAACCTGATTTTTCTTTTTCTACTGGAAGTGGTACCATATTAATTCTTCTTGCAAACTCCATCACTTCTTTAAAGTATTTGTCTTCTGTTTTATCATGTTTCATTACTTCAGTAATGTTATTTTTCCAGATGGAGTTTGCAAAGTGAAGTGCTAAAAACATATTACTTCTTCCAGTATATTTTGCAAGACGACTTGGAAGGAGTGTTGATGAGTTTGTTACTATAATAGCTTTAGGAGGCATTATAGTAGATAACCTCTCATATAGTTCTTTTTTTATGTTGAAGTCTTCAGTTATAGATTCTATTATTAAATCAGCATCTTTAACAGCATTTTTCATATTAGTTTCTATTACTATACTTTTAGAGGCTTTTTCTATCTTCTCTAAGCACTTCTTTTCGTCAAAGTCTTCATAACTACTTATACCATTACACCATTTATTTATGTCTTTCTTTTGACTCATTTGTTTAACTTCATTAATATAAGTTTCCTTAAGAGTACTAAGTTTCTCTTCAGTTTGTTTTTTACTTTCTTCATCCATTGCAGATATTGTTACATTTAATCCAGAGTATGCAGTTTGGAATGCTATTTGACTTCCAAGTACTCCTCCACCGATTACTGTAATATTTTTCATAATATAATCATTCCCTTCTTTAGGGATAAATATATTTTATCCCTGTTTAATTTATATATACTAGTATATCACATTTATATCCTTTTGTAATATTTTTTATGGATTATTTTAATAATATATACCCATGTAAAAAGCCGTGGGAGTTCTATCTCCCTCGGCTTAACTACCGCATGTATCGCATCCTAGAGTATATGGGTTATTAAAGGAACCATCACCTGATCCTGTTATATAGACATCGGATTTTAGATAGAAGCTGGGGCGCCAGCCAATCGGATAGTCCGTATAGCTGCTATACAGGACGCCATAATCCACGATCCACGCAATAGACGAATCGGAGCCATAAGGAGTTATTGTCCACTCATATCCTTTATATAACCAATTCTTATTACCAAAGTAATTACTACTACTAGTTTTAGAGGTGTCAGTACTACTATAATAACTGCTAGCATATAAATAGTCACTAGCATACATTAGTCCTATTTTAGCAGTTGTAGAACTAGAGCCGTTAGTAGCTACAGCACATGAAGTAGTATTAGTTCCTCTTTCACATGTATAAGTATTTACTTTAGTTAACTGGGTAGTAGGTCCATTTAGATACCACTTAGCATCCTCAATATAAGTTCTAGAACTACTGTCAATTCCATAACTTACTATATCAGAACAATCTTTAGTTTTACATGTATCACTACTGTAGTAATAGTTCCAATTACTACAGTCCCCAAAGGTAGTAGAAGTATCAGTTTTATTTAAAAAATATTCATTTAACAAGATATTAAGGTTTGCTTTAGGAACATTGGGAGTACTACTGTCAACCCAAAGGTTGTTATATGCTGAGTAAGTAGCATTATCAGTACCATTATTAACTCCCCAGGAAGATCCTCCTAGTTTTCTACTTCTAATTAGCTTTACTAACTCTTTACCAGTTACTCCATGGGTATTATCACTAAATACTCCAATTATACGATACATATCATTATTAAATTTAACATAGTTATTAACATTAGCTCCTACATATCTATAATCAGTGTCATTAGTTTTACATACTCCTGATGCTCCAGCATTACAGTTAGCTGTAGTAGCTAAGTTTTTAACTACTTCAGCTAGGGTATCTCCTGCAGCATAACTTGTTTTAGTATTATTAACATTATATAATACTAAAACCACCAATAAAGTAAATATAATTGATAAAACTAATTTCTTTCTATCCATATTCTTCTACCCACTCTCTTATCTTTTTATTTATACTATTTACAATATGGATGCTCATATATTGTAAATAGTATAAATTATAATTATTATCCTTATATTCTTTCTTATATACTTCCATATTATCTAATATTATATAATTAATATGCAGTCTTTTTAATTTATTAATAGATTTAAAGGATATAAGTTTATCATTAATATAAGTATATAATTTACCTCTTTTTAACAGTAATATAACATAATCATCATACCATAATTTAGCCATATCATACCTATTCTTCATTTATTCCTCCCTATGCGTTCCTAGGGACTTTATAAATAAAGTCCCATCCGCATACTATGTTTAGGGTAAAACCCAAGGATAGTCTATGTTTCTTATATCTATCATAATATAATCGTAACTATATTATATCCCAACTTATAAGAATCTGGGGCGCCAGCCATTAGGATTGTTCGTGTTATTGTTGTTCAGGTTGCCATTATTCACATTCCACGCATTATTCGCATTAGAGCCTTATTTAAGACTACCCTAGTTATATTTATCTATGATGTTATATAACTTCTTCCTATTATACTTAAATGTATATTTGTAATTATTGATACTACTAAATCTTCTTTCAAAGGTAATGTTACCATTTTCAAAGAGGGTTTTATTTTTCTTGCATGTTTTCTTTACCTTTCTTATAGTATCACTTCTTAACCTAACTACTGTTTTATTACCTATTACCTTGTAATGGTATCCAAGAAAAACAAAACCCTCTTTACTATTTGTTATCATAGTCTTTTTCTTATTTAGTTTAAGTTTATATTCATTTAGGAATATATCCTCTATTTCCCTTAGGCACTTCTTTAAATACTCTTTATCAGGGTGCATTAGTATATAATCATCCATATAGACCACTAGATGTTTTATTTTAAGTTTATGTATTATATAATTATGCAGTTTATATAAATAGAATATAGCGAGAAACTGATTGGACAAGAGTCCAATGGATAATCCTTTACCTTTATTGTATAAAGGTAAAGAGTTTATCTCATCCCTTTGGGATGGGTTTCTCTTTAACCCCCTTAACTTAAGTTTAGTTATGGTATCGTTTATATAATCATAATTAGTAGAGTTTAATATTATTTCTAGATATCTATACTCGTCTTCATCAAGTTTATCATATACTAACTTCTTTAGAACCTCATGGTCTATGCTATAAAAGTATTTAGAGATATCTAATTTAAGTATATAGAAATTATTATTATTTCTTTTTTCTTCTTCAATATACTTCATAATTAGTTTATGAGCATAACTAGTCCCCATGTTCTTTCTTGTAGCAGTGTTTCTTATATCTAAATACTTAGATAATTTAGGCTCTAGAACAGTCTTAGAATAATAATGGTTTATAAGCTTGTCGAAGACGCTTATACTCATTATTATTCTATACTTAGGTCTTTTATTAGGAAAATATTGTATTTTATATCTGGATATTTTCCAGTTTGGAAAATATCATAGACAATACAAATATTTTCCATCTTATATAACTCAAAATCATATAATCTCTTTTTATTCTTAACCCTTTTACTAATTAATGTATTATATACATTAATTATATCTTCTAATCTAAGATTCTTCACTCTTTATCCATCCATGAGTCATCTTTGTTATTTCTTCTAGTTTTTTAGTGTAAGTATATAGTTGTTTAGAACTTATATACTTAAGAGTATATGCTCTTTCTAAATAGAAGTCTATTAGACTTAATTTAGCTAGAATGTCTATCTGATACCCTCTTTTAACTCTTTCATCTTTAGTATAATTAGCTAAATGAATAAGATATAATAAATCTGTTACATCGTCTCTTATTCTATCTCTATTATATAAGTCTTTTCTTGGAACATTAGCAAGTAATTTCTCTAGATCTAATATAAACTTTTTAACATCTGCTGATATCTTAAATTTATCCTTTTGATAATTCATTCTCTATCACCCCCAATAACTTATCTAATTTATCTATATCATTTACTTCCTTTAAAATATCTATTATTCTCTTTATTCTTATATTATACTTTTCACATGTAAGGGATTTATTTAAAACTTTATTATAACAATTAAAGTTTTTATAATCCCTTACATAAGGATCTTTATCTTTAAAAATTAATTGATAATTAATTTTTGAGTCCTCTAGTTTATTCTTTACCTTCTCTAAAGCAGTCTCTGGAAAACCAGTTTTACCATCTTGTCCAATCTTATAACCAAAGAGATAGTTTAATATTTTACTGTCATCTTCATACGTAACATAAAACTTCCCCTTTTTAAATGCAAGCAAAAACTCCTTCTTTTCCGTCTTCTCTCTCTGTTCGCTCGCTCTCTCTGTTCGCTCGCTCTTTCACTTTCTCCATATGTTCCCTCCTTCGATATTACTACATATTAATTGTACCATAAATACTAGAAATTGTCAAAGTTTTTGGCATATTTTTCCTCAATTTACGTCTTTTTTTGGCTTGCCGTGGGAGTATTTCTCCCTCGGCAATACCAATAACACTTTCTAGGCCTCCTCTAGGATGTATGGATCATTAAAAGTACCTTGTCCCCCACTTATTTTGATATCAGAGTTTAGATAAAAACTGGGGCGCCAGCCATACGGATTGTACGTATTGTTGTAAGCCAGGTCGCCATTATTCACGTACCACGCAGTATACGAAGCGGAGCCATAAGGAGTTATTGTCCACTCAAATCCTTTATATAACCAATTATCATTACCAAAGTTTTGATCACTACTAGTAATTGTAGTATTATCTTTATAGTAACCACTTGCATATAAGTAATCACTAGAATACATTAGTCCCATCTTAGCACTAACAGATTCTGCTCCATTAGTCGCTACAGCACATGAAGTAGTATTAGTACCTCTTTCACAAGTGTAGGTATTTTCTTTAGTTAACTGAGTAGTAGGTCCATATAAATGCCATGTAACAGTTTCTATCATGGTGTTAGAGTCTTCTACCGAGTATCCTAGAATATCAGTACAGTCCTCTGTCTTGTATCCTGCACCAGAATAGAAATAAGTATAAGCACTGCAACTAGATAAAGTGGCACTAGAAGATCTTAGAAAGTACTCATTTAAAAGAATATTTAAATTAGACTTAATACCGCTATTGTTATTTCCTGCCCAGTCATTATTATAACCCTTATAAGCACCACTACTATCATGATATACACCCCAAGTAGATCCTCCCATAACATTAGCAGATATTAACTTAACTAAGTAACCATCCTTACCATGGGTAATATTATCAAATACCCCAATTATACGATACATATCATTATTAAACTTAACATAGTTATTTACATTACTACCTATATATCTATAATCATGATATTTAGTATTACCATCAGAATCAGTATAACTATTAGTACCATATACTTTAGATCCTTCTACTTCTGATAAACTAATAATTTTATCAGAGGCAGTTTCTGGTTTTTCTAAACCAGTAGTATATAAAGCATAACCATTAGTAGTAGCTTTAGCACTAAAGTTCTTATTCTGCTCACTATTAGGAGTATCTTCACTAAGCCACATACGAATACTTATTTTCTTCTTATCCCCTGGTACTAGTGTTATATCTTTACTTAAGATATTACTAGACTCTAGGGTATGTACTTCTTCATCATTAATCATTATTTTTATATATTTTTTATCTATTAAGTTATCTGAAGTTGTCTCTAGTAACATGATATCAAACTTATAGGTAAGGTTACCAGTATTGGTTACTGTTAAGTAATATGGAGTACTAGCTTTACCTTCTTCATCTGATATAGGGAAGTTATTTACTAAGGATAGTGTAGTACTTTCATCAAAGGTTAAATCTAATAGTCCTGTAGTATATTTTTCTTCATCTCCATAATCTCTATTTACATATAAAGCATAAGAAGAATCACTCATAGAGATTAGTGTAAATGTAAGGGCTACTAATAGTAATAAAATTTTATTTCTTTCTAACTTATCTTTCATATGTCCTCCTTAAATCCATTTACTACTACTAACATCTAGTATTAATTCTTTTTCATAGTTATTAGTAAAAAGTATTATCTTTTTTATAGCGTCTTTAATTAAAGACTTATCAGTAAAGGAAATATCTTCTAAAGATAATAAGTGCCTTAATTTACGTTTATATTTAACGTCTTTAACGTATAAATATAAACTATGGTCTAAGGCCCTTATTATCTGTAATTGTGATTCATCTTCTCCTCTAGCACTAAATATAAGTTCCCTATACCAATCAATTAACTTTGAGGTGAGTATATCATTCTCATCATAATTGTAATTAATTATATAATCATAATTAGGGCAATTACTTAATATTTCCCTTATGTATGTAATATTTATTGTATGCATATCCATGTATCCCCTACTCTCTACTATAAGTATAGCAAATTTTTCTAAAATAGTAAAGAAAAATTTGCTATATAAGTACAAAAGTACTATACCACTTATCTGGTGGTATAGTACTTAATTATTAAAATAAATTTAACTTAATAGCATTTATTTCTGATAGGCTTAGTTTGGTTACTTCTGATATATCTTTCTCTGGGTATCCTTTTTTGAGTAAGTTTTTTGTTATTTCTACTTTTTCAGTTTTTTTCCCACGCTTTTCACCACGTTTCTCGCCTATCTCAATACCCTCAGAATGCGTAGTTGCTAGTTCCATCTCACGTTCTTCCTCTGCAGATATACAGGCTAAAAGTGATTCATCATTATTTTTATCCTTCATTATTTTTAAAAGTCTATCAATATTCACTTTCTTTATTCCTCCCTTCTTTAACAATTTTCTTATTTCATTCAAATTAGTACAAGCAAACATAGCTCCGATGAAAAACCTTTTATCAATACTATAACCGCCATCATCACTGATATAATTATATACCATTATTCTATGTTTTGCAACAAAAATATTATAAAATACTATATAAGTGTAAAAGTACTATACCACCAGATGAGTGGTATAGTACTTAATTATTAAAATAAATTTAACTTAATAGCATTTATTTCTGATAGGCTTAAACTGGTTACTTTTGATATCATTTTTTCTGGTAATCCTTCTTTAAGTAAGTTTTTTGTTATCTCTACTTCTTTCTTTTTTTCGCCACGTTCTTCACCACGTTTCTCGCCAATAGCGATTCCACGTTTCTCGCCACGTTCTTCACCACGTTTCTCACCTTTGTACAAAGCCTCAGACTCTGTAAATGCCAGTTCTCTCTTATGTTCTTCTTCTGCTGATATAATACCTAAATATTCATCATTTTTATTCTTTTCTTTTATTATTTTTATAATTTTATCAATATTCACTTTCTTTATACCTCCTTTCATCAATAATTCTCTTATCTTTTCTAAATTAGTAAATCCAAACATAGCTCCTAAATAGACTCTTTTGTCATGGTGCTCTGTGATGCTGTCGTTGGTATAATTATATACCATCTTTTTACATTTTGCAACATCTACGTTTAAATTAACCATATTTTTTAAAAGTGGTTCTTTTGTAGATATATTTTCTTTGATGTATATAGATATAGCATCACTAATTCCTGAAGTACCATTAATATTTACTTGATATAGTTTGTAATTGGTCATATCTTCATACTTCTTAGAATGGTTACAGAGATGATTATAAATACTATAATAGTATTTCTCATTCCTGTATCTCTTATAATCTGTGTAGCCCTCTTTGTTGACTTCACAGTTTATAAAAGTTTTATCATTAATCTTGATAACTATATCGCATATTAGTTTGTCGTCCTTTAGGAATTCTTTAATTAACTCTGAGTTGTGTATTTCTACGGTGTAATTATAATCAAAGTCTATCCCTAAAAGAATACATAAAATATTTGCTAATATTTTGGGTTCCTCCAAAAGAATATGCTTAAAAGAATTATCATATAGTAAACTCTTAATCTCAACATCTTGCTCTGTCATGCTACTCACCTCCTTCTGAGAATAACTACCCTCATTATAATATCTCCAAAGTGAGGGCAAAAATTCCCCCCTCTGTCTGAATTATTACCATATATTATGCAATTATTACCAAAAATAGTGTCAAGTAAGTGTAAAGTAAGGGATATTTGACAAAAAAAGACTATACCATATAAATGGTATAGATCTTTATAAAATTAGATAAAATATAACTTAATATCATCTATTTCTGATAGACTTAAACCAGTCACTTTTGCTATCATTTCCTCTGGATATCCTTTTTTAAGTAAGTTTTTAGCAACCATAACTTCAAACTTTTTTCTGCCAATAGCTTCTCCACGTTTCTCTCCTTTATACAAAGCCTCAGACTTTGTAAATTCTAGTTCCCTCTCTCGTTCTTCTTTAGCTAATCTAATACCAAAACATAGATCCTCATACTTTTTTTGTTTTTCAAGGGCTTTTAAGATTTTATCTACATTCATTTTTAATTCCTACCTTTCACCATTCTTGATACAATTATATACCATTATTCTATATTTTGCAACAAAAATAATTAAAAAAACTATACCAAATAAATGGTATAGATCTTTTATTCATTTGCTTTTAAACTACTTACCATATCAATAGTATTTACTTTTCTAGATAGATATCTGGATACTAAGTAAGATCCGATATAAGTGATTAAGAACGCTAGTATATATGTCCATGGCTCTATATGTACTCTGAAGTCATAGTTTTCATCTAGGCAGGCTTTAAATAGATATGAGGTTAATATGTATCCTGCTGGTAAACCTATTAATATGGATAGAATACTTATTATTTTGTTTTGGAGTATAAATATTTTTTTTATTTTGGTATCACTAAAACCTAGCACTTTTAGGGTTGCAAACTGGTATTCTTTTTCACTAAATGATAGTACGCTCATATTATAGATAATTACTATACCTAGTAAGATAGCAAATACAATTATTATGATAATCATTTGTCTCATCATTCCAAGCATACTGTTAATTGCATCCTTTAACTCATCAATATTTTGGAGGCTATCTATATTTTTTATAGTTTTAGTGTTTTTTAAGTCCATATTTGTGTATACTGAATCTGGTGTGTATTTTATTCCTAGGCTTTCTATGTATTCTTTGGATGCTGTGAGTCCTTGTACTTGAGGATCTTTATAGAGTCCTACTACTTTGGAATTATAATATGTTTTATCTCCATAGATATGCCAAGAGATAGTGTCTCCGACTTTTATATTATATTTATCTGCAAACTTATATGTAACATAGATTCCTTCTTTAGAATCTAATTTAATATAGTTATATTTCTCATTAATAAAGCGAACGTAGTTATTGGAGTTATCTACTAAAATGGTGTTTGCTTCCCTATTATCATTTTTATCTTTTATTTCTATCATTAACGTTTTACTAGTATTATTACCATAAGTGTTTGTGATTTCTTCTAACTCGCTATCAGTTATTGTCTCTTTGATATTTAATTTATAGTCAAAGTTGTATAGACAGTCAAACTGTAATTTTATGAAGTAATTCATACTATTTAACATACCCATAGCACATACTATTAAGGCGGAGCATCCTACAATACCTATTACTCCGGTTATGGTTCTAAATTTATTTCTAATGATATCTCTTAGGTTCCATTTTCTGGAAAAATTCATTTTTTTGAATATTCCCCTAGTGGTTATATTTAGGCTACCGTTTTTTACTTTAGGTAGTTCTTTTCTTAGGCTGTCAGCGGGTTTCTTTTTTAATTCTTCTTTGCAAGTTAAATAGGTTATCATACTAATTAGAAGAACTACTAGTAAGGCTACTAGATAAGTTTTATAATTTATATATACTCTTCCCTCTGGTATTTCAAAGAAGGATGTTTCTATATTTAGGAAAGTACTACCTAAGAAGTATCTACCAAGGAGGATACCTGTTAAAAGAAAGAGTGCATTTAATTGTTAATTTGATTGATAATCTTGCTCATGAGGAGGTATATCACAATCATGAGGAGTTAAATTATGATAATATGGAGGATATTGTAGTTGATATAATTTTGGATATTTTAAAAAAATAGTTAATTTACTTGATTTTCTTTGTATGAGTAGATTCAGGTTTTATTAACTATTTTTTAGACTCCTAATTTTTTATTAAAGGCTTTAAGGATAGTTTTTCTAATGAAGTCTACTGGTATTACAGTTAGGGCTAGAATAAACATTATTAAGAATTCTTTACTGGTTAGACCGCTGGTTCTAAATAGACTTCCTCCATAGTATATTAGGTATATTTGCATGCATAGGATAAATGCTATAACTAATAAGAAGACTTTATTTTTTATGATGTTTGCAAAGATGTTTAGTCTATGTGTTCTTGCATTAAAACTGTTAAATATTCCAATAAATATAAATAGTCCGAAGAATGCTGTTAAAAGATATTCGTTATTTACGCTTTTTCTAAATAGAGAATTTATGTAATCGTTTTTTAAGAATATTATACATAAGAGTGAGGAATATAATCCCATTACTATTATTTGATTAAACATATATCCGTTGATTATTCCTTCTTTTTTACTTTTAGATTTTTCTTTCATGTATTCTTTTAAAGGGGCTTCGTAGGAGAATGCTAAGCCGGCGAGTGTATCCATAACCATATTTATCCATAGCATTTGGACTACAGTAACAGGGACAGCTACTCCGATGAAAGGGCCAATTATACTTACACTAAGGGCACAGAGATTAATTGTTAACTGGCATATGATAAATTTTCTTATGCTTTTAAATATTGTTCTTCCATATAATATTGCTTTACTAATAGAATTAATGTTATCATCTAATATTATAATGTCACTTGCTTCTTTGGCTACTTCTGTACCACTTCCCATGCTAAATCCGACATCTGCCTTTTTTAAAGCTGGAGCATCATTTATTCCATCTCCGGTCATACCTACTACCAGATTTTTATTTTTTGCTAGGTTTACTAACCTACTTTTGTCACTTGGCAGGCTTCTAGCTACAACTTTAATATTATCAATACTTTTTATTATGTCTTCATCACTCATTTTACTAATATCTTCACTTGTAATAACTATGTCACTACTTTTTTCAATTATTCCTATTTCTTTGGCAATAGATGTTGCGGTTATTTTACTGTCTCCGGTTATCATTATGACATTAATTCCTGCGTCTTTTATATCTTTTACTGCTTCTTTAGCTTCTGGTCTTATATCATCTTTTATAAGGACTATCCCCACTAAAATCATATTTTTTATATATTCTACTGAGTAACTAGCATCTAGGGTGGATATTCCAATAACTCTAATTCCTCTTTTGGTATAAGTATCTATTACTTTATTTAGATTGTTTTTATTAAGTGGCATGATATTTCCGTTTTCATCATAATATCTATTTGAATTATTTACTATTTTTTCTGCAGCACCTTTTATTAGTTTTATTTTTTTAGCGTCCTCCTCTATTATACTGATAGAGTATTTTTTTTCGCTATCAAATGGGATGGTATTTATTATTTTTACTTTACTACTTTTATTTTTTTTGACAAAGTTTAAAAGAGCTCTATCTGTAATGTTACTTCCATAAGCAGTATTATCATTACTGTTATAGATGCTATCATTATTATATATTAAACTTTTCTCAAATATATCTTTGTATTTTCCTTTTACTTCCATTAAACTGTTGTAGGTGTTTAAATTTCCTAGAGTGTATCCGACTACTTCTAAATTACCTTTGGTAAGGGTTCCAGTTTTGTCCGTAAAGAGAACATTTAGACTTCCTGCGGTCTCTATACCTACTAATTTTCGAACTAAGACATTATCTTTAAGCATTCTTTTCATGTTACTTGATAATACAAGAGTAATCATCATAGGTAATCCTTCGGGAACACAGACTACAATGATGGTTACAGATAGTGTTAGAGCATGTAAGAGATAGCCGAATAGTAAAGGGAAATTACTTAGAGTACTGCTAATTAGATTTATATCGAAGTTATTTTTTATGACTATTACATTGAATAGATAGGATACGGCTCCCAGAAAAGCTGATACATACCCTATTCTACTTATTATTTTGGCTAAGTGTGTTAGTCTTACTTTTAGGGGGGATGGTTCGTTTGTTGTTTGTACTTCTTTAGCAAGTTTTCCATAAAATGTATTGTCTCCGACAGATAATACTCTCATATATCCTTTACCGGAAGTAATAGTACTTGCCATATATAGGAAGTTTTCTTCATTATAGTTTTTTCCTTTGGCTTTTATTTTATGTTTATCTTTTGCTTCTCCACTTAGGACTGATTCATTGCATGATAGTTTGCCCTCGATTAGGATTCCGTCTGCTGGAACTTTATCTCCAGAGGTTAGTATTACTATATCGTCATAGACTATTTCATCACTAGTAATACTAATTTCACTGCCCCCTCTTAATACTAAGCATTTAAGTTTAGAAGTTACTTCTTCTAGTTTTTGAAATGCTTTAGATGATCCATATTCAGAAATACTTGAAATAAAGGATGCTACAAATATTGCTATTACTATTCCAATTGTTTCATACCAGTCAAAATCTTTGAATAAGAATATAATTTTTATGCCTAGGGCAATTAATAATATCTTAATAATTGGATCCCCTAGAGTTTCTATGAATAAAGATAGAAAGGTGTCTCTTCTTTTTTTACTAATTGTGTTACTGCCATATTTTTTTCTATTTTCTATTACTTCTTTTTCATTTAGTCCTTTGAATTCCATAAGTATCCCTCCATTAAAAAATACTTATTTAATGAAAAAAAAGAAGTAATACTCTTCGACAAAGTTTACTTTAATATTATAATTGTGCACCCAGCATTATTTGAATCTATATAATAATTAGCTACCCTCTTATCGTATTTTAAATAGTTATGGACTTCTTTTTTTACATAGCCTCCGGAGATACCGTGAATGATTACTATTTTGCTATAATTCATAATTGTGGCTTCGGTTATAAAGTCCATGGTTTTAACTCTGGCACTAGCAGTATCATAGCCATGTAAATCAAGTGTGGGTAAGTTTTTTATAAATATATCATCTATCATCTTAATCATTTCCTTCTATATTATAATATTTTTAATTGAATGCAAGTTCTACATCTATGTCATCATCTACAAGGGCAATATATAAGAATATTATTCCACTTATTAATATAAGCATCTGTCCAGTAAAGGAGAGATAAGTGAGGTCTTTCTTTTTGTCACTATCGCTCTCTTTAAGTTTTTCTACGTCTTCGTAGCCATCTTTTACGAAGTAATAATAAATGACTACGAGTACTAGAAATATAAATATTATTATATTTTGATATTCTTTTTTGCTTTCTAAATCATTATATAATATATATTTTTTTTCTTTACTGTTAGAGTACCAACTTAAGATTATTATTCCAATGTATATTATCCATATTATGTTTTCTTTATCTATTTGTTTAATTCTATTTAATTTGTCATCCATACTATATAATACTTAGATTAAGGTAAAAATATTTATAATTGCATAAGTTTTATTAATGAGTAGTATTATCTTTATTTAATAATTTAAACATATTTGTTTTGTATTTTTCGACTCCCGGTTGATTAAATGGGTTTACTCCGAGTAAAAGTCCTGACATGGCACATGATAATTCAAAAAAGTATATTAGCTGACCTAAAGTGTTTTCATTTAAATTATTTATATTTATTAAGATATTAGGAACATCATTTGATGTATGAGCTTGTACAGTTGCTTCCATAGCTTTATGATTTATATAATTTAATGATAGTCCTTGGAGATAGTTTAGGTTATCTATATTATTTTCTTCGAAGCCTACTGTTAATTCATTTTTGGTATTTTCTATGTTTATTACTGTTTCAAATATTTTTCTTTCTCCATCTTGGAGGTATTGTCCAAGGGAGTGAAGGTCTGTTGTAAATTCTAAGCCTACTGGAAAAATTCCTTTACCATCCTTACCTTCACTTTCTCCGAATAATTGTTTCCACCATTCTATTAAGCTATGAAGTTCAGGAGTGTATGTTACAAGTGCTTCAATATTTTTTTGTTTGTTATATAATATATTTCTTATGCAGGCATATTTATAGCAATCGTTTTCTAATAGGTTATCATTATTGTATATTTTTTCTGCAGTTTGGGCTCCTGATAATAAGTTATCAATATTTATTCCTGCAACTTTTATAGGAAGAAGTCCTACAGGAGTTAAAACAGAGTATCTTCCTCCAATATTATCTGGTATTATAAATGTAGTGTAGTTTTCTTCTTGGGCAAGGGTGTATAATGCACCTTTGTTTGAGGTTGTAACAAATATTCTATCTTTTGCTTCTTTTCCATACTTTTCTATTATCATTTTTCTAAATATTCTAAATGCTATTGCAGGTTCGGTAGTTGTACCTGATTTTGATATAACATTTATAGAATAATTTTTATCTTTGACTAGATTTATTATGTTATTTATATAGTCTGTACTTATGTTATTTCCAACATATAGGACTTTTGTTAATGGGTTTTGGACAGATAAGGCTTCAATTGTGGCTTTGGCTCCTAGATATGATCCGCCAATACCTATTACAATTAGGTAATCAGAACTTTCTTGTATTTTTTTTGATACTATTTTTATTCTCTCTATTTCTTCTTTTTTAATATTGTTTGGATACGTAAGCCATCCAACAAACTCGTCTTTGTTATTTGCTTTATTATGTAATTCTTTGTGTATTTTTTTTACTTTTTCTTGATATTTTTTAATATCTTCAAGATGGGTAGAAGTATATTTTAATTCTAAGTTTATATTATTCATTTTTTCCTCTTTTCTAATCTATTATTTTCTTTAGATCGTTAACAGTGGTTTCATTTGATATTACGTATCTTGGTATTTTAAACTTATCATCTTTTTTAGTTACTTTTCTTTCACCACCTGTTAATGCCATCGTGAATCCAGCTTCTTTAAGGGCTGAAATTGCATTATCGTTATATTCATAAAATGGATAACAAAAATATGTTGTGCCGTTTAAGCTTTCTCTACTTTGTTTTAAGTCTTCTACTATTTTATTTTTATCATAGCATAAAAGAGGACTTCTTCCTTCAGAGCACGTACTTACATTATGTAAATTCCAAGTATGAGAATGTATTTCGAGATATGGTGAAGAGTAATCACTTGGAGATGCTAAGGATCCTATTAAGAATAGTGTTGCCATTGTTTCATATTTGTTTATTATAGTTATTGTTCGTGATACAAACCATCCATCGTCTATGGTTATTGCGACAGATTTTGCAGGTAAATTTATTTTACTATCATGAAACATTTCTAGTTCTTTCATTGTTATAGTGAAGATGTTGTTTTCTTTGATATACTTCATATGCTCATCGAATTGCTTATCAGGATGGCATATTGATCGTGGACTACATTTACTTGCCTCCTGGGACTCATCTATTACAAAGTGATAGTTTAATACTGCTACTGCTTTAGCAATATCCGCACTATTATTTTGATTTTGACTTATTTTTATGTTATCACTTTTATTTATGTATAATAGTTTATTGTCATATTCAACATAATATTTGTCATCCTCTTTAATTATGATGGGAAGTTCTTCTTTTAAATCTAGAGTATAGTATTTTTCTTCATCTACGTGGAGATTTACAGTTTGGTTTGCACTTATACTTTCATTAAATGGAATATAATTTTTGTATCTTTTATTCTCTGATACTTGCTGAGATTTTTCGATATCTTTATAATTTATGTATAGGTTTGAATATTTTAATTTTAATAATTCGCTTTTATTATTTTCTGGTAAGGCTTCTAATTCTAAATTTACTCCTTTCGTAATAGTTCCTATTTTTTTACCTTCTTTGGAATATAAAGTAGCATTTTTATTTGCTATTGCAAATTCATTATAATTTTCTTTGACTTCGTTTATTACTTCTTGCAACTCTTTTACTTCTTTTTTCTCTGCTGTTTTTTTTTCGGCATCTTTCTCATAATTATTAGTTATAGTTATTAACTTAATATCTAATAGTATGAGTCCTACTGCTAAAAGAGCTATATAGAAAGATTTAATTTTCCTTTTTACTTTTTTTGTTCTCATATTATTATTATAAATTATTTTTGCTAAAATATTTATCTGTATTTAATTTATTTCCCCATTTATTTTTCATATATTTTTCTTCTTCTTTAAATCTTTCTTGTTTTTGTTTTGTTACTTCATATCCTCTACTTTTTGATTCGAAATGATACATTTCAATATTTGATAAGCATACATTATAGTAGCCTTTTTCTAATATGCTTAAGCATAAATCTACATCATTTAGTGCTACTTTTAGGTTTTCGTCAAAGCCTCCGACTTCATTAAATTTTGTTTTTTTGACTAACATACATGCAGCGGTTACTGCTGTGTAATTGTATGGCATTGCAAGCCTTCCAAAAAGTCCTACATCATTACGGTCATAAGGGACGTATATGTGTCCTGCTACTCCTCCGTATCCTAAAACAACTCCGGCATGTTGGACTTTTTTATCTTTGTATAAAAGTTTAATTCCAACACATCCTACATGATCTCTGCTGGCGTAGCCTACCATTTCCTCTAAAAAATTAGGATTAAGGACTTTCGTGTCATTGTTTAAAAATAGTATATAGTCTCCAGTTGATATTTTTACTGCTTCATTATTTAAATGTGAGTAATTAAATTCTTCATTTATTGTTAGAACTTTGAAGTTTTTGTGTTCTTTTTTGTATTCTTTTAGCATTTCTAAAGTTTCTTGTTCTTTGCTTCCATTGTCTACTACAATTATTTCGAAGTTTTTATAATTCATTATAGTATATAATGAGTCTATGCATACTTTTGTTAGGTTAGCTTTATCTTTAATTGGTATTATAATTGATACTTTAGGAAAATTGTGTTTATATTTTACTAGGTATGTACTTACCTTTGGATTATCATAAATTTCTCCTTCTATTTTTCTTCTTTTTAGGGAATCTTCAAGAGCTTTTTTTCCTGCTAGATAAGCATATGATTTGTTTCCAAGATATCCTGCTGTTGAAGTGCTTGTTTGTCTCCAGTGGTATAGTATTTTGGGAACATGATATATTTTTTGAGTTTGTTCTGTTACTCTTAAGAATAAATCGTAATCTTGACTTCCATCATACTCACTTCGAAAGCCTCCTAATTTGTCTACTATACTTTTTCTTATAGCGGTTAAATGGCATATATAGTTTAGGCACATAAAAGTATCCGGAGACCAATCTGGCTTGAAATGTGGTTCCATTCTATTTCCACTGTAATCTAATTTGTCTTCATCTGAGTATAGCATATCTATTGTTTTATCATTGTTTAATGCTTCTACAAAATAGTAAAGTGCATCTTTTTCGATTGTATCATCGTTATCTACTAGTACTATGAATTCTCCTGATGCTAATTTTATTGCATCATTACTTGCTTTAGAAATCATACCGTTTTCTTTACGATATTTTATCTTTATCTTGGAATTTTTTTCATATTTTTTTAATGTGTTTAATGTTTCATCGTTTGTGGAATGGTCATCTACAATGCATATTTCAAAATTGTCATAATTTTGATTAAGCAATGATTGTAAACATTCCTCTAGTAATTTTGGTGGTGCGTTATAAACTGGAACAATAAAGGACATTAGGGGTGTATATTTTAGTTTTTTGTATTCTTTTTCATCTTTATTGTTATTAATCCAATTTAGATATGCTTTTTGATTTGTGTATAGGTTGGAAAAGTTATTTCCTCTTCTTAGTACTGCTATAAATGATTTTATGTATTTTTTCATTGCACTTGGGGGAATAAGGAAATGGTGTCTGTGCCATGCAAAATAGATTGATTTTTTTACTAGTCTAATAAATTTTTCTATTTTTGAGAATATTTTTTTCATTTGGTTTTCCTTTCTTTTTTACTTTGAATTAAATATTTTTTTGTATTTGTTTACTATTATCTTCCAGGTATAATTTTTTTCTATAATGTTTTTAGCTTTGACTCCTAGTTTATCTCTATCATAGTTTTCAATATTATTTAATATTTTCGTTAAGGCCACTTTCTCTTTGAAATATAGACAGCTATCTAATCCTACATCTTTATTGAAGTTTACGTCATATAGTATGTTTAATTTTGTGAGGCTTAAGGCTTCTAATAATGAGGGATTAGTGCCTCCGACAGAATGAGCGTGTATATATGCAAAGGCATTTTTTCTAATGATGCTAAGTTTTTTTTCGTTATATACACCATTTATAAATTTTATTCTTTTTTCTTTTTGGCAATTTGTTTTTTCTAAAACTTCATTATAATAGTTTGAGGAAGATATGTTAGAGATAATAATTAAATCTTTTTTTATATCCGAATTCATGTACCCGTTAATTACTAATTCATAATTATTTTCGGGAACAAAGCGTCCAACCATTAATATGTAATTTTCTTTTTTTAGGTTATATTCGGATAATACTTGTTCTTCGTTTTCTTTACTTAAATCTATTTTGTCTGTTCCATAAGCAATATATGTTGTTTTGTTTTTTAATTTTGGATATTTATTATCTATATATTCTTTTATTCCTTTAGCATCGCATACAATAATATCGCAGTTTTTTAACATCCATCTTTCACTTAATAGGAAGTATTTTTTTACTGGGTAACTCCATTTGCTTCTTTCGTGTTCGAGACCATCTGGATTAACTAATGTTGTTATGCCTAGTTTTTTTAATTTATTTTTATTTAGTTTTAGAAATGGACCTAGTTTTAATCCAAGTATATATATATATGCTTTATTTATATTATTTTCTTTTATGTATTTTATATAATATTTAAATGCTTTTATTGTGCAAAGTAGCATTTGCAAGCCACCTTGTTTTTTTATGCTAAAAGAGTCTGTTATAATATTAGTGGTAATTTTATTTTCTAATTTATCTTCTTCATCAGATAAACCACTTATATGAAATATTGTATTTTTGTCATTATAATTATCTACTAATTTAGTAACAAATGTTTCCCATCCTCCATATTTTGCTTTATATCCTCTGGAGCCTATTATAAAAATGTGATTCATATTATCAACTTCTTTCTTTTTTATTATACAATATAATTTAAAAAAAGACTATACATATTTAGTCTTTTTTTATTTTTTGTTCTTCTTTTAAATATTTAAAATTTTATTATATCAATTTGCAATTGTCATTATTATTATACCCACAATTACTATTAATGCTCCTATTAAGCTTTGGATATTAAATGTTTCTTTAAAAATTACATATCCAATGGTCATAATAATAATTTGTGATATACCAGTTACTATTGGAACTAAAGTTGATAAATCATATTTTACGAGAAGTCTTTGCCATAGTAAAAAACTTATTAGATAACATGCAAAACCTAGGAAAGTAATCCACCCCATTCTAAAACTGAATTCACCTTTTAGGTTTAGTTTTAATGAATCTCCTCCTAATTTCATTAATGTTATACCACTCGTTGTAAATATTAGATATATGATTGTTAATATATATTTCATTTAATTCTCCTTACCATTTGATATCAATTTTAAGTTTACTAATAATAAAATTATAAAACATTATTAATATACCTAAACAGTTGATTTTTAATAAAAATCTTGCAAAATTTAGTATCATACATTTTAATGTTAATTTATTATTAACTCTAATTTTTGCTTTATTCCAATAGATAAAGTTTTTATTTAATTCTTTTTTTATTAATTTTAAATATTTAATTCCAGATTTACTATTTTTATGAAATATCCGTTGTGACATACTAATTCCAAGATGTAAAAATGCTATAAAATCAATAGTTTTTAAATATTCAACTTGCTTGTTATTATCTGAATAGCTCTTTCTTACAGATACAAGTGCATCCTTTAAATCTAATGCTTTTTTCTCTGTTGTGTCAAAGATTAATGAATTTTCTCTAACTACATAATGCCATAGTACTTTTTTCACAAAAGAAATTTTGTGACAATTTTCGATTATTTGTAAAAAGAATACTAAGTCTTCTCCTGCGATTGGTTTATCACTAAATCTTACATTTTTTATAATTTTTTTATTAATTAGTTTTCCCCATGGGCATGGTGCAATAAATGCTATTTCAAAAAAATTATTATTATCAAGATTTAACTCATCATAGTTCATAGAAGTCATTTCTGTGCTATAAACTTTACCAGAAATATCATCAACTCTTTCAAAGCCACAACATACCATGTCACTTTTATCTTGCTTAAGTCTTGAATACAATAATTCTATACAATCCTTTTCAATATAATCGTCACCATCTAGAAACAAAATATAATCGCCTTCTGCTAATTCTATTCCTTTATTTCTAGCATTTCCAACTCCTTTTCCGTCCTGATAAGTTAATTTTATATTTTTGTTTTTTTTGCAATATGTTTCCACTATACTTATACTTCTGCTATCATTTTTTACTCCCACACATATAATTTCTATATTTTTGTATGTTTGTTCTAAAACAGAATTAAGGCACCTTTCTAATTGATTTTCTACCTTATAAAAAGGAATTATAACAGTTATTTTTTTTTCTTTCATATTTACCTCCATATATTCTGCTATATCACAAAAACTATTTAATGTTTATCATTTATGTTGTTTCCTGTTATTTCGTTCTTTGTTAAATAATTGTAAAATATTTTCATCATCATATGGTCAAATGTCATATGTATATCTTCTGCTATTTGCATATCCATTTCATTTACATGCATTTCGTAATCTGCCATTTCTTTTAATTTTCCACCAGAATAGCCTGTTATTCCTATTACCTTTGCCCCACACTCTTTTGCGTATTCTACGGCATTTAGAACATTCTTTGAATTTCCACTACCTGAAATTCCTATAAGTAAATCTTTTTCTGTAATTTTATTTATTAATTGGAATCTAAATACCTCATCGTATCCTATGTCATTTGCAATAGCCATTAGTGTTGATATATTATCATTTAAACAATAAAATTTGAATTTTTTATCAGTATATTCACTTATTCCTTTGTTAAAGTCGTTTTGCATATGACTTGCAGTTGATGCTGAGCCTCCATTTCCACATACATAGATTGTACCTCCATTATTGTAAACTTGCAGCAAAGCATTCATTGCTTCATTAATTTTATTTAAATCTAAATTGTTAATAACATTTATTTCTCTCTCATAATATTCTCTTATTGCTTTTTTAAAATCCATTTTTTACCTACTTTCTTAATATCCTTTTTACAGCATTATATAAATCTTTTTCTACATAATCTGCTGATACATCATATTTTTTATCATTACCCGCCTGACCAGTTTTTACTAATATAGTTTTAACCCCGGCATTCTTACCAGTTTTAATATCAAGCGTGGAATCCCCAATTATATATGACTGGTTAAAATCTATATTAAAGTCTTTTCTAGCTTCTTCTAACATACCAATTTGAGGTTTCCTACAATTACACTTTATTTTTAATTCTTTTACTTCTCCTTCAAAACCTTTATCTGGATGATGTGGACAATAATATATTTTGTCAATATATGCTCCATGTTGTCCTAATAAAACTTCTAATCTCTTATGTATTTCTTCTAAATTTTCTACAGTACTTTCCCCTCTTGCAATTATTGGCTGGTTAGTTACGACAATACATAAATAGCCACTGTTATTAATTTCCTTTATAGCTTCTGCTGTACTTGGAATAAGTTCTACTAATTCTTTTTTGTTTAAAAATGGGATATACTTTATAATTGTTCCATCCCTATCTAAGAATATGGCTTTTTGTAAATTTTTTAAATTTTTTTGCTCGCATATACCTGCCTCATAGTCTTCTTTTACAAGGTTATATCTTTCTGGTGTACCTGTATCCTTTGCATATTCACTTGATATATAAGAGTATACTTTATTTGTACTTAATAGAGGTTTAACTAAATCTTTTTCATAATCATATTTTTTTTCTTCATTTAATAGTTTTAGGACATCCTTATTAAATATCATTATACCTGCATTAACAATATTTTTATAGTCATAATTACTCCTGTCATTTGATTTATAATCGAATTTCTTTACTACATTGTTTTTTTCAATAATTATATCACTATCATATGGATGTGAATTTGGGTGTGCAAATAGTGTTATTAATGCATTATTACTTTGATGGAAATTTATCATTTTAGCAAAATTTATATTTATAAAAATATCTGCTAGTAAAAATATGAAATCATCATTTAATTCATCTTTTATATAATATAGTGCACCAGCTGTTCCTAAAAGATTGTTTGGATTTTCTTCGTAATATGTTATGTTTACTCCAAAATCTTGTCCATCTTTAAAATAATTTTTTATTACTTCTCCAAGATGACCCACAATTATTATAATATCTTTTATTCCATATTCTTTTAAATTATTTATTTGATGTTCTAGTATTGGTTTATTAGCTACTTTTATCATAGGTTTAGGAATTAAATCTTTTGTGATTGAAACTAACCTAGTGCCTTTTCCACCTGCTTGTATTACTGCTTTCATTTTTCCTCCTTTTATTATTAATTTACAAAAATTGTAGTTGTTCCTTGATGATCGAATTTAAATTCTAATTCTGGCAATTCTGACATGATTTCTCTAAACTCTTTTTGATTTTTCTCTGGTACATAGAACAAGAAAAAACCACTACCTCCTGCTCCAAGAAGTTTACCTCCAAGTGCTCCTGCTTTAATTCCTTTGTCATACCATTCGTCAAACTGTGTATTACTAATTCCAGATGCTAATGTTTTCTTTATTTTCCAATTCATATCTAGTATTTCTCCAACATAGTCTATATTATCATGTTCTAATTCTCTTTTTAAATCGTATGTCATTTCCATTATTTTCTTTTGTCCTTCTTCTTTTTCTTTTGCAGAAATAATATTTTTTGATTGTTCTTCTAATATTTCTGATGCTTTATGTTCGCCACCAACATATAACATTATTAAGTTTTTTTCTAATTGCTTAAATGCATCATATCCCATTAGAACTGGTTCCACGTCTACTGTACCATCTGCATTAAATTTATAAAAATTCAGTCCTCCGAATGCTGCAGCATATTGGTCTTGTTTTCCATTTGTTGTATGTACTACGTTATTTTCAATATCACAAGCATAGGCAGCAATTTCTTCCTTTGAGATGTATTCTCTCTTATAACATTTTAAATTTTTTATTAGTCCAACGGTAAAAGAACTTGATGATCCAAGGCCTGTCCCTTGGGGAATATCTGCCATTGATGTTATTTCTACTCCTTCTATTCCTTCTCTTTTTAGACATTCTCTAAAAATGTTATGTTCTATTTTGTTTATGTCATTTACTCTTTCTGTTTTTGAGTACTTTAATATTGTTGTGTTTTTATCAAATGATGGATGTAGTGCTATATACATATATTTATTTATTGTAGTGCTTAGGACACATCCGCCATGTTTTTGGTAAAATGTGTTTATGTCACTTCCACCGCCACATAAGCTTACTCTAAATGGTGTTCTTGTTATTATCATTTTTTACTTCCTCCTTTAATATTGATATGTTTTGTGTTAATTCAATTATTTTCTGTTGTTGTTCGCTAATTCTTTTACTATTTCTAAAATTCATTAGTACTAAAAATATTATACAGAAGACAAAGAATAATGAAGGAGGATACTCTACTCCGAATACTTTGGCAATTTTATTAATTGAATATGGAAATATTGATAAAATTAGCATAATTAATGATGCCATCATCCACCAAAAACTCTCTTTTATTGAAAATCTTTTTTTTCTTACTTCATTTATGATATATATTGTTGATAGTATTGCAATTATTAAGAAATAGGACTTTTTCATTATTTTTCCTCCTTTTTTCGTGGTGTTGAAATAATTATAAATATAATAGTATAAAACATATTTATCATATATTTTATTGGTTTTATTATTCCACCATGCATACTTTCCCCAGCTTCACGAAGACGCATTTTAACCGGTATTTCTTTTATCCTATATCCTTTGTAAAGCATTTCAATTATTAAGTTAGCATCAGGATATTCTGGATACTCTCCTTTTTTAGAATAAAGTTTTATTACTTCTTTATTTAAACACTGAAATCCTGATAATGGATCTGCTATTTTTGTGTGACAAAATAGTTTTATTAACTTTTCAAATATTTTAGTACCTATTCTTCTTAAGGTCGGACATGGGTATCCAGTATCTTCTAGATATCTTGAACCTATAACTATATCATAATTTCCATGTTTTGCTTCTTCTAATAGTTTTAATGCTTCACTTGCTATATGTTGTCCATCTGCATCAAACTGAATAACGTAATCATAATTGTTTTGATAAGCATATTTTATTCCGGTTTGAACTGCCATAGCATAGCCAACATTATAAATCATATCTATACATTTAACGCCATTTTTCCTTACTATTTTACTGGTATTATCTTTAGAACCATCATTTACTACTATAATATCTGCAAATGGTGCATCTTTTTTTATTTCATCTAATACTTTTTTTATATTTTCCTCTTCGTTATATGCAGGTATAATAAAAATTACTTTTTCTTTACTTCTGTTCATACTCATTACTCCTTAAATTAAATTATAACATAATTATATCATTTATAAAATAAGAAGTAAAATAAATATTAAAAAAATTCAAAAAAATTTGAATTTTTAGCTTTTTTTAGAAGTTTTTCTATAATTTATTAAGCATATAAATAAAAGTATAGTTCCTAAAATGTTAGTAATTAAAGCAGGTATTGCATATCTATCTATAATTGCTCCGGTTACTGTATGAAGCATTATATGTAAGAAACTAAAGCCTAAAAGTATAATAGCTAAGTTTAAGCATCTTTTTTGATTTAGCTTGCTTTTCTTTTTGCACCTGAATATTATTGCTAAAGTTAAAGTAATTGGCAGTATAACAAATAATAATTTAAATATCATCAAAAACACTTTACCTAAAATTAGCATCATATAATTAAGGGGTTTAAATGTGTTATTTGTTTGTTTATAACAATCTACTCTTGATTCCATATCTGGTAACATATAAAATATATTACTTGAACCATAATGATATGGTTTATAGGCAATACCCCCTATTTCGTTTATAAATTTTAAATTTACTTTTTTATCACTTTTATATTCTATACTGTCATTTGTTGTTGTTGAATAGATATCTATTATTGATAAATAGTTTGTAATATATGAGTCTATTATAATTAAAGGTGATTTAAAAAAGTATTTAATTATGTATGTCATGGAGTCAACTGTTGATAGATTATTATCTTTAACTTCTATATAATCTGATTGAGTTATTTTATTATTTTTATATATATCTATTATGATATAGTTTTTATTGTCTTGTAATAGGTTTAATACTTCTTTTTTTTCTTTATTTGATAATTTGCTTTCATTTATATAATCAGTATTTTTAGTTTCCTCATTTGTATTTATTTTAGCGAATCCTAGACCATTTATTAATGTTGTTCCAAGTGATACTGTTGGGTTTCTACTTGTACTTGGATCATTTCCCATTTTTATTAATACTACGTTCCATAGTTTAATACTTACAACTAATGTTATTAAGCATAAGATTATTGTTGATGTTCTTATTAAGAATATTTTGAATTTCTTTTTTTGAAATAACGTTATTATATAGCTTACCAATAGTGGAAAGAAGCCACAAGATACGTATGGTTGTTTTAAAAACCAAGTAAAAACAGTTAAGAATGCAAATATAATACTTATATAAATGTATTTCTTTTTTTCTTTTTCATAATCAGTATCATACCATAGTACTGCTAAGTAACAGGATATGGTAGATATTGTGATTGCGACAAATTCCGTTAATAATGAGTGATAAAATCCAAATATTATTGGATTAATAATTGTGGTTAAAAGCACTATGGTTTTTATCAATCTTTTCTTTTTTGTATCAATTTTTAAATTGTTTAATACGTAATCTAATATCTTGTACACAAAAAGTAGCATTATCAAATAATATATAAATGTATTCATCGTTAACCCTTGGGCAGTTTTTCCAAAAAGCGTGTTTCCTAGGAATATGATTATGGGAAAGACTGGTCCTCGTACTACATCCCATGTATTAGAGGGTGTAATACCTTCGATAATGTTAACATAATTCATATAATGGGCACTATCCCAAAGAATAGTTACTGAATATTCAAAATAGAAAATTATCAAAAAGAAGAAAAGTATTGTTGGTAAATTTTTTTTAAGTTTCGTCTTCATTATTACCTCGCATTTGTAAATTTATATAATTTTTCTATTTTTTTCTTTATGAATACTCTTACGCTTTTTGGAACGATTTTACATGCTTTGTATAGAATGCCTTTAGGAGTGTTTTTAGTTGTAGTTCTAAATCTTTTATCTAATACATCTGTATATAATTCTTCTTCTTCATTGTTTAGTTTATAATCTTTAATTTTTACTTTGTTTTCAAAATATCTTTTATATTCATCTATTTTATCATCATAGTCAAATCTTTTTACTGTACTTTCAATATTTTTCTTTATGTTCTGATAGTTCTCATCATCATTTATGACTTTGTCTAACACCTTTATATATGATTCTACATTATTTACGTCATCTATTAAATATGCATTTTCACCATTTTTTACATATTCATTTACACCACCAGAATTGGATAATATTACTACATTTCCAGCGGTCATTGCCTCCAAGGCCATTAAACCAAACCCTTCTGTTAGGGAAGCATCAACGAATACATCAGAATTTTGTAAGATACTTGCTATTTCCTTTCTATTTAATGGACCTAAGTGTTTATTAATTTTTATTGTTTGGTTGTCATTAAAAGGGAAAACCATGTCTTTGTTAGAGTATATGATATTTATTTCTAAATCTTTATACCTATTAATTATCATTTTAATTAAGTCTATTAATACAAAATCTCCTTTTAGGGTATTATTTCTAAGTGAAATTGTAATTCTTCTTGCTTGTTTGCTAGTGTTTTTACAATATAATAAGTCGTAATTTATTCCGTTAGTAATTATTTTTGAATCTATATTAAACATGTCTTTATATCTATCTTGAAGATACTTTGATATAGTTAGTACTTGATCAGATAGTTTGTAACTTAACTCTGCTACACCATAATCTGCTCCATTTTCAAAATATGGTTCATATCCTTGAGCAAAATAAAGTAATGGTACATTAAATTCTTTTGATATTTTTTTGCAAAGATAAGTAGAATAATATAGTGTTGATACTATTAAATTAAATTTATATTTTTTTAGATTATCTATTTGTATTGGTTTAAATAATAATATTTCGTCATAGCCATTTGTAAAACCGTATAAAATATTACAATCTACTTTATTTATTGATAGATAATTTATCATATCTACTGCCATATGGACTCCTCCAGCATTTTGACTGAATCCTATTAAATATAGTAGAAATTTGAATTCTATTTGTTTATCTTTGTCAGTGATATTATCATTTATATATTTTATTGGGTCATTTTTTACATATTTTTTCATTAATTCGTTATATTCTTTTTCCCATCTTGAAAAGAATAATTCCCTATTTTTATTTAGTTTTTCTTGCTTTTCTTTTGAAGTACCAAAAGATACTTCAGACTTATGAAAAACATATGTATCAATTGCAACCTTGGCTTCAAACCCATTACGCATAGCTTTAAATTGATAGTCTGTTTCCTCACCATATCCGGTTCCATATGCTTCATCTAAGTATCCTGTTTTCTCTAGACATTCTTTTGTTATTAATAAGCAATTACCAACAACAGTACAAGCATCAAAGCACATTCCTGAAAATTTCTTTTCTAGCAGTTTATCCATTTGCATAAAACTGAAACCATCATACATATCTAGTGTTAAATTGGCTGCATTACTTGATATAGGACAAATTAATCCGATTTTGTTATTTTTTTCTATATGACTAATTAATTTTGAAATTGTATTTTCTGCTAGAATACAATCTGTATTTAATAATAGAGCATAATCTGCAGTTGATTCTCTTAATCCTTTATTTGTTGTCTTTATAAATCCTAAATTTTTTTCATTTTTTAATATTTTTATTTTATCATATTTGTTTGCCAAATTATTTAAACAATTTTCTGTCAACTTGTCATCACAATCATTTATTAAATAGACTGTTCCTAAAACATCTTTATCTGTATTTGTAAATAGTGCATATACACATAATTTTACCCATTCAGGGGATTTATATACTGGTATAATTACATCACATTTTTTCATTTTTATAACTCCTCCGCAAATCTTTTTTTACATTTTTGAAATATTAAATACCCTATAATTAGTATTATAAAACATATTATAAACAGTATAAATACACCTGACAATTCTGGTATTTGTTTATCATATAATATTGTCCTATAGTATTCTATTATATGGAACATGGGATTTAATTTAAATATTGGTAAATATTTATCTGGTATCATATCTGCTGCATATACAATTGGGCAAAGATAGAACATTAGCATCATAAATACATTAAGTAAGTATTCTACGTCTCTTACGTATACTGTTATTGATGAGAATATGAATGATAACCCTAGTTGTAGTATATATTGTATTATTATGATTATTGGAAGCAGTAAGACTGATGCTCCGATTCCAATACCGCTTATTATTAATGCTGCAAATACTATTATTCCAGTTATTAAAAAGTTAAGTAAGTTACTAGTTGCAGTACTTATGGGAAGTATTTCTCTAGGAAAATATACTTTCTTGATTATTCCACCATTAGATACTACAGAAGCTGCACTTTGTAAAACTGTCAAACTAAAGAAATTCCATGGCATAAGTGCCACTATTAGAAATATTGTATAGTTATCAACGTTATTTCTTAAAATAAAAGGAAATACTAGTGCATATATTAATAACTGAAATAATGGATTTAGAAAACTCCATAGAACTCCTAGGAATGATTTTTTATATTTTCCTCTAAATTCTTTTTTTATTGATGTTTTTAGAAATTCTCTATATTTATATAATTCTGTAAATATCTGCATATTAACCACATACCTTCTCATATTTTTCTAAGACTTTGTCTGTTTCATCGTCCATTTCTATTTCACCATCTTTTAACCATATTGCTCTGTCACAAAGGAATTTAACAGCAGAAGCTGAGTGAGACACAAAAACTATGGTCTTGCCACTTTTCTTTAGTTCTTGAATTTTGTCCATACATTTATCTTGGAAGTGTTGATCACCAACAGCAAGTATTTCGTCAATTAGAAGTATATCAGCATCTACATTAATTGCAACAGAGAATGCAAGTCTCATATACATTCCTGATGAATATGTTCTAATTGGAGTATCAATAAATTCCTCTAATTCTGAAAATTTAATAATATCATCAAGCCTATCATCTATTTCCTTTTTTGTTAATCCAAAAATAGAAGCGTTAAAATAAATATTTTCTCTTCCAGAAAAATCAGGATGAAAACCTGCTCCTAGTTCGAGAAGTGAAGATACTTTACCATTTACTTTTATTGTTCCCTTAGTTGGATATATAATTCTAGTAATTAGTTTAAGTAAAGTTGATTTCCCAGAACCATTTACCCCAATTAAGGCAACAGACTCTCCTTTGTTTATTTCTATGTTTATATTTTTTAATACAGGTCTTATTTCTTTATTGTTTTTACTAAACCTAATAATTCTTTCTTTTAATGTATTGGCTTTATCACCATATATAATAAAATCTTTATTCATGTTTTTTATGTTAATTGCAATATCTTTGCCTTTCATTATATCACCACTTTTTCAATTTACATTTATTATAGTATAACATATATTAAGATAAAAATCTATAATCAATAATTTTCTTTATTTAAATTTGTATATAAATTCTTTTATTTTTTCAATATATTTACCTCTTACCTTTATTTCAGTATATCATTATTATGCTTACAATGTCAAGAATTTTACATAACTTCAACATGATAAATGAATTAGTTTTAAAAACTTATGTATTATCATGTAACTTAACAACATTGGGTTGCTACCGAACCTATTTTTTGATTCTAATTATTTTTTAACACTTAAAAACTTTTTTTACAATTAACATGTATTAAATATAAACCCCTAATTGAGTATAAAACTTAAATTAGGGGTTTATAATACTTTCTTTATGTTTTTATTTTCTTTATTTTAACTTATTTATTAATGAACCTGATTCATTTTTAATTAAGTCTGTTAAGCTTTCTAGTTGTCCTACTTTAAAAAATTCATTATCTTTAAACTTGATATTACTATATTTTATGTATTTTAAAATAAATGATAATAATTCTTTTCCGTAAGTATCAGATATTATTTTAGAAATGTGACTCATATCTTCTTCAGTTATGCCCTCTTTTTGTAAAAAATAATTATCAAGCATTGGATATAATTCATATATAGCTTTTCTAAATGTATCTTTATCCAGAATTTTACCATTAAATGTAGTAAAGCCCTGACTTTGGTTGGTTAAATCAAAAGTTTTATTTCTTACATAAGTTTCATACATATAATCTCCATATAAATGAAATAATATACCTAATTTATATGGATCATAATTAGATAAATGCTTGTTATGCTCCAAAAAGGAATCTAAACTTACTTTGGGATCAGTGATATAACTTTTCTCAGCATAGCTGTCCCCATAACTCATATTACCTAAATTTAAATTTTTTAATTCTTCATAGGTTGGATATTTTAAATATCCTCCTCCGGTGAAATGAGATAGTCTTCTATCGGGTAATATACTTTTTAATGCGTCGGGCATAAAAGTTCCTGCCATAAATCTTTTATCATTAAATAAATTTTTATCCACATTATTTGATATAATTTTATTTACCCCTACATGATAGCCTTGACTTGCCATAATAATCACTTCCTTTGTTATTAGGTAGTGTGAAAAGTTTATCCACTACCTCTTGCTTTTTCTTTATTTTTTAAGTAATTTTCTATGTTTTTATCAATCACTCCCATTTTTAGCAATTTTTTTATAGAAAATTCACATTTTTATCTACCAAAAA
>CAKOLT010000006.1 GCA_934096315.1 uncultured Bacilli bacterium | reverse complement strand
ACAGAGGATGGAAGATATGATAAGGAGGTTAAAATGTTTAGTGATTACTTTGAGGAATATAAAAATAGTAATGTTTGTATAAATCCCTATGACCAAGAGAAACTAGCTAGAGAGGAAAGAGAATACTTTGCCGAGGAAGCAAGAAAAAAAGGACTTAGGGAAGGTATAGAACAAGGAATAGAACAAGGTATAGAACAAGGAATAGAAAAAGGAAAACAAGCTGAGGCAGTAAAAACAATAAAAGCTATGCTAAAAGAAGGACTAGACGAAAAAATAATATCTAAAATTACAGGTCATACAGTAGCAGAAATAAATAACATAAAATAGTAAAACTTATTAATTAAAATAAAATTTATCTCTACATAGATCCATATATATTATATGGGTCTAATTTTAATTTATACTATACATGGTATAACCATAGATATAATAGTTAATACTTAGTATAACATTTACAATATTTTACCTCAGTAGGTATTATAGATAATTACTAAATAATAAAACACAAGAAAAATATTTTCAATTTTCTTGTGTTTTATTATTTCATATGCTATAATTATTATAGATACTACGGAGGTAATTAGATGAAAGATAGATATATGATAAAAGAAAACTATTTATTACTAATAATAATCATAGGGATACTATCCCTATGTATGTACTCATCATTTGCACTCTTCTCCTTAGAGAAGACTACCACTAAAGATATAATAACCATGAAGAGTGCAAGTGATATACAAACAACCCTAAAGGTGTTTGAATATAAACAAGTTAAAGTATCCGCAGGAAACAATAGATCAGTAATAGTTAATGTATCCAATGATACTGGTAAAAGTATTTACTACGGAGTATTTTATGAAATGGTTAATCCTAGTACTAAAAGTGATGATATAGGAATTTATAAAATAGACTGGAGTACTAACCCTACAGTAGGTACTATTAATAATGACGAGAAATTACCAGTAGAATTATTAATAATAAATAATACCAGTAGTGAAATAACCATAAATATTGGAGTAGCAGGAGCAGACTCTAATGAGTTAGGGTTAGAACAAGGTAAATATATTGTTACAGAGACATTTAATACAGGAAATGTACCTGAAGGTGGGACAGAGACAAAAACAACTACTACTGATTATAATTATACTGGAGCAGTGCAAACAGCTACACTTAAAAGTGGTACCCATAAATTAGAAGTATGGGGTGCTCAAGGTGGAGGTTCATCATCACATCCGGGGGGAATGGGTGGTTATAGTTATGGAACACTTACACTAACAAAAGATACTAATATATTTATCTATGTAGGGGGTCAAGGAACAAACGATGATGGTTCTTTTAGTTCGGAAGCAACCCTTGCTGGAGGATTTAATGGCGGAGGTTCTGGAGTTGCTTGGAATGGTACAAGTCACAATGGTGGTGGAGGCGGAGGAGCCTCTGATATTAGAATATCTGAAGATAATCTCTATTCCAGAGTAATAGTCGCTGGAGGCGGAGGCGGAGGTTCTGATGATGCTAATGGTGGCTATGGAGGAGGTACCTCTGGAGGAGCTGGAAGTATGTCTGGAGGAACATCAACATCTGGTTCTAGTTTTGGTAGTGGTGGAAATGCTACATATTCTAGTGGAGAATGTGGTGGTGGTGGAAGTGGATGGTACGGTGGTACTGGAGGGTCTTCCGAAAACTATGCCGGTGGAGGAGGTTCTGGATATGTATATACTTCTAGTACAGCCTCAAACTATCCATCAGGTGTTAAATTAACTAGTAGTTATTACTTAACAGATGCCGCTACAGTGGGAGGAAATACTTCCTTTACAGGTACATCAGGAACAAGTGAAACAGGACACTCTGGTAATGGTTATGCAAGGATAACTTCTACAACATTATCATCTACTGTTCCAAGTATAGATACAAGTAGTGTAGGTATAGAAAAAGAACCAATAGTAGCCTTAAAAGACCTAGTTACTTGTAAAGACAATGGAACAGGTTGTAAGATAGTATTAGTTAAACCAGCTACATCAGAGAGTATTAATGGTTCTGTTAATGCTATATATGTTTTAGAAGACAATAATGGTAATAGATATAAATATTATAAGAAAGTATCTATTAAAGAAAATGCCGTAAGTAAGATTATTAAGTTAAATCAAGGAGATACATGGGAGTCAGGGGCAGAAGGATTATATGCTACTAATAAGTATACTGATACTGATGGTACAGTGAAATACCATGAATATAGATATATAGGAGCAGAACCTAAAAACTATGTCTGGTTTAATAATGATATGTATCAAATAATAGGAGTCTTTGACTCTAATTCTCATGGTAAAGATGGTTATTTAGTTAAGTTAATAATGGCTAATCCTCTTGGAGGATATTCATGGGGTAATCATAACTCCTCAAATACTAGTGGTACTTACTCTAGTTATAACAATAATTGGGTAGGAGGAAACCTTAATATCTTACTTAATGAATATTTTTATAATAAAAAGGATACATCAGATACATATGGTAATTGTAGTACTTGGACATACTATAGTAGTAATACTAATTATAGGACTAATAACTGCACTCCTATAGTAGGCTATGGAATAGCAGATAACCTAAGAAGTTATATAGAAACAGTAACGTGGTACCTATACGGTAGTGGTACAGACCAGAGTAAACAAAACTGGTACTTATGTGAAAGAGGAGGAAACTCTTGTACCTCTGCAAAATCAGGTTCTTACAGTCCTACAACAGACGCTCCAGTAGGTCTAATGTACTTAAGTGATTACCTATACGCAAGTGGTTATTACTCAAGTTCTGATACAACAACTCAAAGTGCACATTACTTTGGAAATAATAATTGGTTATATAAAGGATATGAGTGGACAATAACACCTTATGCTTCTGCCTCGATTCGCGTGTGGCACGTCAGTAGTGGCTACGTGAATGACTATGCCACGAACCCTCCTTATGCCGCCCGCCCTACCTTATATCTAAAATCTACAGTCTCAATACTCGGGGGAGACGGAACAATTGATGACCCATATGTAATAGAATAAATAATATAAAAAATAAATGGGCAGGGAAGGGTTTACTCTTCCTTGACCAAGAAAGGAATGATTAAAAATGAAAGAAGAAAAAGATATTGGACGCTCTCAGAGAGAGCGAGCGAACAGAGAGAGCGAGCGAACAGAGAGAGAATAATAAGGGGGTTTTGCGTGTCTATAAAAATGGTGCCTTTTTCAGTTCGTATAATGATGATAGTAAAATATTAAACTATCTCTTTGGGTATAAAATAAGTTTCACTGGCACCGTGGGCTTTCCTGAAACATCACTAAATAAAGTAGTAAACGCCTTAGAAAAACACAAAATAAACTATTCCATACTATATAGAGACCACGAACCAGTAACCGTAAACTTTAAGAATTTAAATAATTATTACAAGATATTAAAAAAGGCACTAATACAAATGGAAAATAAAGAAAGAGTAGACAATATTGTAAATAAAATTTACAATATTGAAAGTGAAGAGACTCTAAAGAAAATATTAACTGTTATCGAAGACGTGATTATTCATGGATGATAACTTTATACTAGCTAAGAAAGTAAAAGAATTTATATTAACTATGGAACCTCTTTTAGAGAATATCCCCAAAAAAGATTTATATAATAGAGATCAAATTAGAGAAGAACTACTTAATATATTAAGAAATATTTATAATGCTAACTTAATAAAGGCAGATAAAGAAAGAAGATTACATTTACAAGAATTAGTAATAGTAAGCCTTAAAGTTGTAGACTTCTACTTAGAGAGAATGTATATATATAAATATATTAGTCAAAAACAACTTAAAGAAAGAACCAATAAATTAACAGAGATTAATAAAATAACAAGGGGATGGATAAAAGCAAATGAATAATGTTAATCTCCAGAGGTTATTAGACATATACGAAAAAGAGTTATGTAAGAAAGCAAAGAACAAAAGAAGGTTATATGAGTTTGAAACACAGAAAATGGAATACATAACCTCAATTAATGAGAATATAGAAAGTGGCACCATACCAATGCCTAAATACAATATATTTCTTATCAAGGTATTTAGACATTAGGAATGTTGCCACTAGAAAGGGTATGGGTTCTAGTTATGCTCATAAATTAGTTATGAAGTATCTAGAAGAAGAAAAAAGAAATAATAAATTCTATATACTTAAGTTAGATATATCTAAATATTTCTATAATATAGACCATGAAGTATTAAAGAGTCTTATTAAAGATAAAGTTACTAAAGAAGAATATAGATATCTAAACTTAATACTAGAGTCCACTAACCAAGGTTATGTAAATGATACTATAATAAAACTTAAGGAGAAGGAATCCGAAAGAAACCCATCCCATAGGGATGAGATAAACTCTTTACCTTTGTATAACAAAGGTAAAGGATTATCCATTGGACTCTTGTCCAATCAGTTTCTTGCTATATTCTATCTATATAAATTACATAATTATATAGTACATAAACTAAAAATAAAGCATCTAGTAGTCTATATGGATGATTATATATTAATGCACCCAGATAAAGAGTATTTAAAGAAGTGTCTAAAGGAAATAGAATTTATACTCTTAAATGAATATAAATTAAAAATAAATAAGAAAAAGACTATGATAGTAAGTTCTAAAGAAGGGTTTGTATTTCTAAGTTATAGGTATAGAGTAATAAATAATAAAACCATAGTGAACTTAAGATCAGAGACTATGAATAAGATAAAAAGAACTACTAGAAAAAACAAGAAATTATTTCTCAAAGGTTATATAACCTTTGAGAAGAGATTTAGTAGTGTAAATAACTATAAATATACATTTAAATATAATAGAGAAAAGATAAATAATATAATAGATAGATATAACTAACTATTATAGGGTAGTCTTTAATGGGCTTCTGACTCGAATAATGCGTGGAACGTCAGTAATGGCAACGTCAATAAAAATAACACGAACAATCCTAATGCCGCCCGCCCTTAGCTTCTTATATTTGGGAGACTGTATGTTTAAGGATATACTTTGATAGATATAAGTAACATAGACTATCCTTGGGTTAAACCCTAAAGACAGTATGTGGACGGGACTTTATTTATAAAGTCCCTACAAGACACATAACAAGGGAGTAAGATATGAAAAATAGATACAATATGGCTAAACTGTGGTATAATAACTATGTAATATTAATAGCAAAGAAAGGTAAGTTATATACTTATATAAATGATAAAAGAGTAAACTTTAAAAAGATAGATAAATTAAGGGAGTATCATATTAACTATATAGTAATTGATAACTTAAATGTACATAAGAAAGAGTATGTGGATAATAAGTATAATTTATATTATTTAAAATATAAACTAGCCTATATTTTAAATAATATAAATAAGAAATTAAATGAGAGGAATGGTAATGAATGAGTAAAAAGAAAATAATTATAATAGTATCTTTAATACTAGTTACACTTGTTATAGTAGTATTTCAGGTAAACTCTAAAAAGAGTTATGCCGTAGGCACAACTCTAGTAGATACAGTTAAAGCCTTAAATAAAGGCTCTAGTTGGTCAAGTGGGGCTAGTGGAGTATACTATACTAATTCTCATGAATATAGATATGTAGGAGCAGAAGTTAATAACTATGTTAAGTTTAATAATGATATGTATCGTATAATAGGAGTCTTTGATTCTAATTCCCATGGTAAAACAGGAGTAGAAATGGTTAAATTAATTAGAGCCCGTTCTCTTGGAGGATATTCTTGGGGAGTACGTAATAGTTCAAATACTAGTGGTACATACTCTGAGTATAACAACAATTGGGTAGGAGGAAACCTTAATATTTTACTTAATGAATACTTTTATAATAAAAAGGATATATCAGATACCTATGGTAATTGTAGTACTTGGACATACTATAGTAGTAATACTAATTATAGGACTAATAACTGCACTCCTATAGTAGGCTATGGAATAGCAGATAACCTAAGAAGTTATATAGAAACAGTAACGTGGTACCTATACGGTAGTGGTACAGACCAGAGTAAACAAAACTGGTACTTATGTGAAAGAGGAGGAAACTCTTGTACCTCTGCAAAATCAGGTTCTTACAGTCCTACAACAGACGCTCCAGTAGGTCTAATGTACTTAAGTGATTACCTATACGCAAGTGGTTATTACTCAAGTTCTGATACAACAACTCAAAGTGCACATTACTTTGGAAATAATAATTGGTTATATAAAGGATATGAGTGGACAATAACACCTTATGCTTCTGGCTCGAATCGCGTGTGGCGCGTCAGTTCTGGCGACGTGTATCGCTATAGCACGAACGTTCCTCCTGCCGCCCGCCCCACCTTCTATCTAAAATCCAGTGTCTATGTAACCGGAGGAGGCGGTTCCTTTGATAACCCATATACCCTTGGATGTGACACATGCTCATAGTAAATATAAGGACAAAGGAGGACTCTAACCTCCTGTGGCCTTATATACTTATATATAATATATAAAGAAAGGATACAAAATATGTTAGGTAATATAATAAGTGTTGAAGACACTATAGTTAAAGTAAAACTAAGTATTAATATATATGAAATAGGTAATGTTAATGGTAAGTATGTAGTATTTAATAATACTATCGTAGGTACTATTAGTAATGTAGATACAGAACACTTAACCATTAAACTAATCGGACTATTTGAAAATGGTAAATTTATTTATGGAAGTATTGTACCCCCTAGTTTTAATAGCGAGGTAAGATTAATAACTAAAGAAGAATTAGATATAGTATATTCCACTAGTAGTAATGACAATTATATAAAACTAGGTACTAGTTATATATATAATGACTATAACATAAATATGAATGTAAATAGCTTTTTCTCCAACCACTTTTCTATACTAGGTAATACAGGAAGTGGTAAAAGCTACTCTGTAGCAAAGATACTACAAAGTATCTTCTACGAAGCTAAATACCTTCCCTTTAGAACTAATATATTCCTCTTTGATGCTTATGGTGAATACCAACAAGCCTTCAAAGAAATAGGAAGTACTAATGAAAACATAAACTATAAAGTATATACCACTAACCTAAATGACACTGAAAACGAAAAACTAATAATACCATTTTGGTTACTAAATGCTGATGATATAGCTATTCTTCTCGGAGTAGATGATGTTAGACAACTACCCATAATAGAAAAAGCCCTTAAATATGTAAACTACTTTGCAAGTGAAGATGCTAGTATTGATAACTATAAAAACAGTATAATAGCTAAGAGCCTCCTTGATACAATATTCTCAAGTAAGAATGTAAGTGAAGCTAGAAATAAAATAATATCTATACTAACAAAGTTTCAAACCGGAGAAATAAACTTAGATATAAAATTAAGTAAAGGGGGATGGGTTAGAACCTTTAGACAGTGTATATCTATTGAAGAAGGTGGTAGGTTTGCAGACATAGAATTAATAATTAAATACCTAGAGAAGTTCGAAAACTTTGATATACCTCTTGTTCTTCCTAGTGGTAGTTATATGTATACCATGGATGACTTCTATTACTCATTAGAGTTTGCCCTAATTAGTGAAGGTATATTCAATAGTGATAAAGTATATAACTATGCAAACGTTCTTAAAATAAGACTATATACCCTTTGTAAGGGAGATTATGCTATATACTTTAACTTTGATAGATATATAGATATGGATGGATATATCAAAATGTTATTAACTTCAAGAACAGGAAATAAAGCCCAAGTAATTAACTTCAACATAAACTATGTAGATGATAGATTTGCTAAAGGACTAGTTAAAATATACTCTAGAATACTCTTTGACTATATAGCTAAATTAAAAATAAGAGGTAGTCTACCATTCCACATAGTCTTAGAAGAAGCCCATAGATATGTCCAAAATGATATAGACGTAAATATCCTCGGATACAATATCTTTGATAGAATAGCCAAAGAAGGAAGAAAATATGGATGTATTCTAGGACTAATTAGCCAAAGACCATTTGAATTAAGTGAGACTGCCGTAAGTCAGTGCAGTAACTTCTTAGTCTTTAAAATGTTTCACCCAAAAGACCTAAAATTCGTCTCTGATATCATTCCAGACGTAAGTGAAGGAGAAATCAGAATGATTAAAAGTCTAAATCCTGGGGTATGTATGATATTTGGTAATGCCTTTAAAATACCAGTTATTGTTAAAATGGATAAACCAAACCCAGCTCCTAATAGTCAGAGTGTTAACATAAATGAAGTATGGTATATAAAATAAATAAAATAGAAAGGGGTTATATTATGGATACAATAACTATAACTTTTGAAAACGGTAAAAAGAAAGAATACCGAAAAGGAATAAAATTCCTAGACATTATAAATGATGTAAAAAAAGAATATAAATTTGATATTATAAGTGGTAAATTTAAAAACCAATTTATCGGGTGTGATGACGCTATAGAAAAAAGTGGTACCCTACAACTTTATGACATAAATACCAAAAGAGGTAATATGTTATACGAAAAAGGATTATCCATCCTCTTTAAAAGAGCTATCTTAAAATATTACGGAAAGGACATCTCTTTTAGAGTAAGGCACTCTATTGATAAGGGAGTATACTATGAAATAGAAGCCCCCCTAGACAAAAAAGATATCCCTAAAATAAAAGAAATAATGGATGAAATGATTAACAAGGCAATTCCCTTCCAAAAAATAGAAACATCCCGTATGGAGGCGATAAACTACTTTAAAAACATAAATAGATTAGACAAAGTAAAAACATTATGTTATGACACTGCTAAATTTATAACACTATATAAATTTGATGGTATGTATGACTATATTCTCGGAGACCTTCCCTATGACAGTAGTTATCTTAAATACTATGACTTAACACTTTTAGAAAAAGGAATAGTATTAAGATTTCCCTCTATGTATGATAATGGTAAAATAGTTAAATACACCCATCATGAAAAATACTTTAAAGCAATTGAAGAATACTCCAGCTGGGGTAATGTCTTAAACATGAACACCGTCGGAGACCTAGATGACTTAATAATAGCAAGTAAAAGTGGGGAAGTAGTAAAACTATCAGAAATAATACAAGACTATAAACTCCTTAGTATTGCGGAAAAAATAGTCTTAAATAAAGAAGACATAAAAGTAGTACTACTATCAGGTCCCTCATCTTCAGGAAAAACTACAACCTCTAAGAAACTAGCTCTATACCTAAAAACACTAGGACTAAACCCTAAACCATTATCACTAGATGACTACTTCTTAAATAGAGAAGATACCCCTCTAGATGAAAATGGTAAACCAGACTACGAAAGCCTAAGAGCTATTGACGTTAAACTATTCAATAATCAAATAACTAAACTATTAAAAGGAAACAAAGTAACAATACCTACCTATGATTTCATTACAGGTAAAAAAACATATAATAAAAATATGCAACTAGGAAGTAATGACATCCTAATTATTGAGGGACTACATGCCTTAAACGAAGAATTACTTAAAGATATCCCTAAAAAAAGAAAATACAAAATATATATAAGCCCTCTTGCATATTTAAATATAGACAATGATAACAGAATAAATATGACTGATATTAGATTACTTAGAAGAATAGTAAGAGATAACAGAGTACGAGGATACACTCCAACACATACCATAAATACATGGCAAGACGTTAGAAAGGGAGAAGAAAAATATGTCTTCCCATTCCAAGATGTATGTGATGAAATATTCAACTCCTCTCTAGCATACGAACTCGGAGTCTTAAAAACATATGCAGAACCACTACTATTTTCTGTAAAACAAGATGATCCAGCCTATGACACTGCACTTAGACTAATAGATTTGCTTCAGTATGTATTACCAATTCCAAGTGATGCTGTACCAGACACATCTATATTAAGAGAATTCATCGGAGGAAGTTACTTCGAATAAAAAGAAAGAAGTGATACAATATGAAAGATACTACCCAAGGTAAATGGATTACATATAAAATGGGTGATGATTACATTAAACTCTTTAACTCTCTTCAAAATAAACACACCGGATGGTGTACTTCCGGAGATATAAATATAGCTAAAAGACAAGTCGAAGAGGGAACATTCTATGTCTACTATATCCAAAAAGAAGACGACTATATACCTAAAATAGGTATTAGAATGGAAGGAAATAACATCGCAGAAATAAGAGGAACATCACACTCCCAAAACCTAGAACATAAATATTTACAAGTATTAATGGGCAAACTAAAAACGCTTCCCTTTAGTAAAGAAGCCTATACTAAAGTATCTGATATATCCAAACTAATTAGTATTAAGAAAAAAGAAGAAGAAAACACAGAATTATCTAGGGAAGAATTAAGATTCTTATATGAAATAGATAAAGATATCGAAGGCTTTGGACATGAAAAAGACCCAGAGATAGAACTAATTAAATCAAAAAGAAACCAAAGAAAAGACTACAGTCTAATATTTAACATAAAAGAAGAAGAAGTAGCCCTTACCAAAGAAGAATACACTATGGGTAAGACTAAAGTCCTTTTAACAGATCTAGACTTAAGTAATAAAATTAACTCCAAAGACGTAGTAATGCCTCTAGTAGTCCTAGGTAAAGTTAACCTAGGCAGACTAAAAGACGCAGAGTACTTAGACTTATCAAATACTATAATAAAAGGATATATCAACTTAAGCAGTCTAGAGAGTAGTTATGGATTAAAACTCCCTCATAACTTTCCTCTAAATAACCTATTTTGTAGTGATAACATAAAAATGGAACTATTAAATAAAAATAATTATAAACATAGATAAACTCATCTTTACATATATTATTGTAGGAAGGTGACTATGAACGAATTAAACAATACAGCCCTTGCCACGGGAACATATACTGGAGACTTAACCTATACTATAGAGTTAGATAACCAAGCTGATGAAACATATGAAAACCCAGTTATAACTGATGTTATAGACACTAACCTAGTAGAGTTTTTAGAAGGAAGTGTAATAATAAATGATACTGTAGCCACGGAAAGTCAGTATAATTATGATAAGGAGTCTCATACCCTAAAAATAACTTTAGAAAATATTGCCCCATCATCAAAGACTACTATTACATTCCGTGTCAAAAAAAATATAACAACTTTTTCATATTAAGAAGTAAGTGCATGTTAACTTATAATAACGGAGAACACCTAGAATCTACCGAAGCCGTAGTAGTAAGTCCAATAAATAGATTTTATAAAGATTATTTAGGATGTGCTTGTCCTTTCTTTAGACAAAACCACAAGTAGTGGTTTTTTTACTATAATTGAAAGTTTAATCTTTCCAAAATATAAGTTTTATGTTAAAATATATATCAAATGGAGGCAAGTATGGAATTAATTAAAGTAAATAAGGAAATATCCCCTTATATTTTAGATAAAATAGCAATATCCCTAAAAAATAGTGGTCTAGTAATTTTCCCCACTGAAACAGTATATGGCCTCGGAGCAAACGCCTTAGATGAATTAGCAGTAAGTAAAATATTTGAAGCTAAAAATAGAAAAGGAGATAACCCCTTAATAGTCCATCTAAAGAATATCGAGGACATAGGAAAATATGCTTATATAGATAATGAAATAGAAAGAAAACTAATAAAAACATTTATGCCGGGACCATTTACTATCATTTTAAGAAAGAAAGACATAATACCCATGAATACTTCCGGAGGACTAGATACCGTTGGTATAAGAGTCCCTAAAGAAAAAACTATCCATGCCATATTAGAACATTTAGAGTTCCCTGTAGCAGCACCATCTGCTAATATATCCGGTCGCCCCTCAGGCACTAACATAAATGATATATACGAAGAATTTAAAGATAAAGTAGATTATATTATTGATGGAGGAAGTACAGACATAGGTTTAGAATCCACTGTAGTTAGAGTAATTAATAATGAGCCTGTAATACTAAGACCTGGTTACATTACCAAAGAAGACATAGAAAAAGTTATTAACAATGTAAAAGTAGATGACAATATCTTTAACAAAGACGTAAACAAACCCTTATCCCCAGGTATGAAATACAAACACTATGCTCCAAAAGCATCATGCAAGGTAATATATATATCTAATAAAGAAGAGATAATTAATAATATAAAAAATATATCTACAAAAGATTCTGTAATTATAGGTAGTTCTATTCTAAAAAACATCCCTTGTAAAAAATTCTTATACTATGGAGATAACTTAAAAGAAATATCCCATAACATATTTACCTTACTTAGAAAAGCAGATACATATAACCCTGATATAATAATAATCGAGGGAGTAAAAAAAGAAGGACTAGGTCTTGCTATTATGAATAGACTAATTAGATCATGTAACCATAATTATATATATAAGGAGAGTGCAGTAAATGAATAAAAATTACGTAGAATTAAATAATGAATTAATCATAGTAACTAGTGATGATGGAGAAATAAGTATTAGACAAAACTATGAAAACATAAAAGAAATATTAACTAAAGAAAACAAAATGGAACTACTTTATGAATATAAAGAGATGTTTGAAATATATTTTAATAAGAAAAGAGACTTACTAAAAGACATTTATTTCGCAAGTAAAGCATCAACTTTCGTTTTTATCTTATCAGCATTATTTATGGCGACACATGACTTATTTTTTGCATGTTTACTTGTAATATTAAGTCTTCCAGTATTAATAGCAATGGATGTTGTATCAAAAGTAATAAGTAGAAAATTATTAGTTTCTGAGTTTCAAATACAGCTTATCGAAGAAATGATAGAAAAATTAAAAAATGAAAAAATACAAGAAAAAAAGATAACTCAAGATAAAGAAATTACCAAACGAAAAGTACGTAGTATTGATATAGAGAATATGGAAAATGATTTTTTAGAAGAATTACAAAATAAACAAGATAATTTAAAAGTTAAGAAGAGGGTACTTTATAAGGATGATAGAAAGTAGAGTGTAGAGTACTTTAGGTTTTAAAGATTGAATCAGTTGGAAGGTTAGATAGATCTGCCACTTTTTTGCCACTTTTTGAAGATACAAAATATGAATCAGTATTATATCCTTACCCTAGAATAGGCAAGAAAATGCAACGCAAAAAGAATAAAATACTCTTTACAAACTAATACTTTTTATGTATAATACTCTTGGAGGTAAAAAATATGGGAAGAGAACAAAAAAGAAAATACGCAAAAAAATACGGCAAAGATATAAGCAAAATGACCCCAAAAGATGACAAAACTTTTAAAAAATATATTATAGTAGTCCTAGCAGTCCTACTAGTAGCCTTTATATTCTATTTACTATCTGCTATATTCATAACTAAAGAAATAAACTTAGGAAGTAAGAAAGAAAATAATGAGACTAATGTGCAAGTACAAAATAATATATTAGCAAAAAATACATTCAGACAAACTGAAGAAGTATACTACGTATATTACTATGATTTTGATAATAAAATATCTGATATTGAAAACAGTATTGGTAAATTAGATGATAAAGTATATAGAGTAAATACAAAAGATGCTTTAAATACCAATTATGTAAGCGAAGAGAGTAATCCAAGTGCTAAAGTACTTGAAGAATTAAAAGTAAAAGCACCAACTTTAATCAAAGTCCAAAATGACGAAATAATATCCTACTTTGAAGGAGAAGACAGTATATCTGCATTTCTAAATAGTTAATAAAAGAAAGGGGGATTTAAATGAATTTATATATAGACTGTGATGGTGTAATATTAGACACCATAAAAATAACATATGAAAATCTTATTAAAAAAGGCTTAATAGATGAAAACTATAAACCATATGCAGGCATGGAAAGTAAAATAAAACTATATTATTCTACTATAAACTGGGAAAAACTATTAACAATAGCAAACCCAATAAATAATAGTATTGAAGATATTAAAAAAATATCTGCTACAGGAAACTTTAAACATTTGTCAATACTTACCCATATCAATTCTGTTGGGGAAGGTATTGCTAAAAAAAGATTCTTCAAAGAAAAACTAAACGAAGTACCAGTCTCTCTTGTAGCCAAACACATATCAAAATCAGATGTAGTAAATCCTAAAAATAGTATTTTAGTAGACGACTATGCTCCTAATTTAATAGAGTTTACTAAAAAGGGAGGTATAGGAATATTATTTGATGAAGATAGTCAAGTATTTACAGAGAAAACCTATACTAAAGACAATATAGATTACACATTTCTAACTATAAACTCCCTAATAGATTTATTAGCAATAGATTACAAATGTATGAAACCCAAAATAAGAACATTTAGATAAAAGTTCTTATTTTTAGTTTACAAAAACTTATAAATATGATAAGATTATTGTAGATAAGTAGGTGGAATATGAATAAGTTTTTTAGTGGCCTATGGAAATTAGGTATATATGTTTTATTAATAGTTATACTCTACATAGTTATTATATATAAAGTTACTTGGGAAGGAAAAGAAACCAAAGAAGAATATTTATATTTTTATATGTGTAAAGAAAATTTATGTACTACTCAAAAAAATATAAACAATTATCTCTCTAAGTATAAATGTACATCTTCTTGCCCAATAGTAGCAGAAATAATAGATGAAGAAAAAGTAAAACTTCAATATAATAACAATACATTCATATATAATTATAAAAAGGGAGAAATAGAAAATGAAGACTAAAAATAATATTAAATTAATAATTTTATTAGCACTCATAATATCTCTAGCATTATCTGCAAGCTATGCTTACCTTAAGTGGAGTAGCAGTAGAACAAACGTAACATTTAATATTGAATCATGTGATATAGTATATAATGCTGGAGTAAACATTTCTGGTAAATCTTTTGGACCCGCCTTATCAAAAGATGATACTAACAATGTAATATCAAAAGATATTAGTATGACCCCAGAATGTAGTGATGTAACAGCAAGACTTACCCTAAAAGTAGTATCTATTGATGACGAATTAAAAGATTCTAGCTTTGTATGGGAGTTATATGACAAAAACGATACTACTACCCCAGTAAGTAGTGGAAATTTTGCAAGTGCTACCACTGATACAGTATATACACTATTAGATACCACTACATTAACAAACGGTGTAACAAGTAAATATACACTATATATCTACATAAATGGTAATTTAGATAACCCAAGTACTATGGGAGGTAAATCATTTAACTTCATTCTCGGAGCAAGTGGAGAAAACGCTGTACTTAAAGACAGTTATACAATAATGGGTAACCTACTTGACAGTAGTAATAACCCAATACCTAATGCTACTATTACTGTCCATAGTGATCCAATAACTACTACTACCGATAGTGAAGGAAAATATGTATTATATGATGTTCCAGTAGGGGACCATACTATAGAAGTCAAAAATAATGCTAATACAGTTATAGCAAGTGGTAATTTCAGTTTATCTAAAGGAAGTGATTATACATCTACTAATAATAATCTTACAATAAGTAATAACTCAGTCAAACAATTAAATATTACTACCTCATCATCTAAAACAATATCTAAATATGAATGGGGTTCAGTAAAAGCTGTAGACTTAGTAAAAACTCTAGATGATGGAACAAGTGGTGATAATGGAAATGGAGTATATAAAGTCCACCATGATGAAATAAGTAGTACTGATAGTGTTACCGGAGAAGTAATACCTGCGGTAGATGATTATAGATATTATGGGGCTAATCCTGATAACTATATATGTTTAGATTATGAAGGAAGTACAACATGTCCAGATAAACATTTATATAGAATAATAGGTAGTATCTATGATGAGTTAGCAAGTACTAATAGATTAAAGTTAAAAAAAGCAACACCTCTTACAGATGGTACAGTAAATACCTTTGCATGGGACTATGATTCAAGTGGAACATCTAAAAATATATGGGCAGCACCAACAGATACAAGAAATAATATTATAGCCAACTATAGTAATGAAACTATAACTGGCAGTTATCTTATGATGATACTTAATGCTGGTATCTGGTGGAGTGATGATGTTCATAAAGGGAAGGTATATGACTATTATAATAAAAGCGGAATAAGTGTAGATTTTACTAATTATAAGTTAAGTAGTACTGCAAAAGGGTTAGTAGGAGATACTAGATATTATCTAGCAGGACATAATACATCAGAAATAACAACAACAACAATGTATACATATGAAAGAACTCGTACAGGATACCGTAATGGAAGATACAATGATAGTAGACCATATTATTGGGAAGGAAAGATAGCCTTGATGTATCCATCAGATTATGGCTATGCGGCAGGAAAAACATGTGCAACGGGCACTAATTTAAGTGACTACAAAACAAGTTGTAAGAATATGAATTGGTTGATAGATACATCAAAATTGCAGTGGTTATTGACACCATCTTCGTCCGTTGATTCTCGTGCATTCGCTGTTGCCTCACCAGGTAATGTTGTTGACAATGTTGACGGCACTAGGTCTGGTAGCTTTGTGTATCCAACATTCTATTTAAATAAAGACATCATGATTACCGGAGGAACAGGCACAAGTTCTAACCCATACACAGTATCTAATTAATAAGAAAGGGGTAATATAATGTTTAAAAATATCTTTCTAGATGTATTTAGTGATACATGGCCTACTATACTAATTGCTATAGTAATTGCAGTATCCCTAAGACTTGCATACTTATTCAAAGGAAAAAAGAAAATAGTCTTATATAAAGAACTATTAATGTTAATATTTATAATATATGCTTTATGCTTATTCCATGTAGTAACTTACCAAGATGTAAATTTTGGTACCAACAACTTTATCCCATTTAAAGAAATATTCCGTTATGACTTTGGAACCCCTAAATTCATAAAAAATATAGTAGGCAATATAATAATGTTTATCCCTTTTGGATTCTTTGCCTCTTACTTCTTAAAAAGCAAAAAACTAACACTACCCCTTATTCTAACTATAATACTAACATGCACTATAGAAACAGTCCAGTACTATATAGGTAGAGTATTTGATATAGATGATATAATACTAAATGTTATCGGGGGAATAATAGGCTTCCTCCTATATGTAGTAGTAGACGTTCTCCAGAGTAAAATACCAGGATTAAAAAATAATAGTATTTTAAACTTGCTTATTATAGCAATTATTGTTATAATAGTTATCTATGGATTTGATATTAATTTATTTGGACTAACGTCATAAAAAAGGAGGAACCATGTACGAAGTAATTAATAACACTAATAAAGAAATACCAGAGTTACCAGAAGTCTCTAACTATATAGAATATGTAATAAAAAAATTAAACTTATCTAACTGTATATTTGATATAACATTTGTGACTGATGAAGAAATACATAAAATAAATAAAGAATATAGAAATGTAGATAGAGCAACTGATGTAATATCCTTTGCCTTTGAAGAAGGCGAAAAAAATATAAATAAACCATTTAGAACCCTTGGAGACATCTATATATCAGTGGACACTGCATATAATCAAGCTAAAGTATATCAGCATTCCACTCTAAGAGAAATATGCTTTTTAGCAACTCATGGTATATTACATCTTCTTGGGTATGATCACTTAACTGAAGAAGAAGAAAAAGAAATGTTTGATAAACAAAGGGAGCTATTAGATAATTATGGAATTAAAAGGTAAAAGAACATTTAAAGATAGTTTTAGAAATTGTATAGACGGTATAAACTTTGTACTTGCTCACGAAAAAAACTTTGTTAGAGAAATAATTATAGGTATGATTGCCTTATCACTAGCATATCTTCTAGAAGTCTCTACATTTGAATTTATTATAATTCTACTTCTCATTAACTTTGTATTAATCTTGGAATTAATAAATACCGCCTTAGAGAAAGTAGTAGACTTATATACTACTAAATATAATAGTCTTGCAAAAATTATAAAAGATGTATCTGCTTCCTCCGTCCTAATTATGTCTATATTCTCAGCAATTATCGGAGTAATAATATTTTTACCTAAGATACTAAATATATTTAAGTAGTATATAAATATGGAGAATTTTCCATATTTTTTACTTTCATTTAATATATTTACAATAAAAATTAACTTTTAAGTAATTTATTTTACGTTTTTACGAAAATATGTGTTATAATATATTTGTTTGAAAGAGGATTATTTATGAATATAGAAGATTTTGATTATAACTTACCTCCAGAATTAATTGCTCAATCTCCCCTTGAAAATAGGGATGACTCTAAATTAATGGTTCTAGACAAAACTTCTGGAGAAATAAAACATGAAAAATTTAAAAATATTATTAACTATTTAAATAAGGGTGATATCCTTGTACTTAATGATACCAAGGTATTACCCGCAAGAATAATAGGTATAAAAAAAGATACCTTAGCAAATATAGAACTACTTTTATTAAATAATGTCCATGATAAAACATGGAAAGCACTAGTTAAACCCGCTAAAAGGGTTAAAGTAGGTACAATTGTATCCTTCGGATCAGGATTACTTGAAGCAAAATGTATAAAAGAAGAAGAAGATGGTATCAAAGAGTTTGAATTAATATATGATGGAATTTTAATGGAAATACTAGATAAACTAGGTAGTATGCCCCTTCCTCCATATATCAAAGAAAAACTAAAAGATAAAGATAGATACCAGACTGTATATGCGAAAAATGTCGGAAGTGTTGCAGCTCCTACCGCTGGACTTCATTTCACAAAAGAATTATTAAAACAAATATCTGATAAAGGTGTAACAATATGCTATATAACACTTCACGTGGGAATAGGTACATTTAGACCAGTAACAGAAGAAGATATAACTAAGCATAAAATGCACAGCGAGTACTTCAGTATTTCAAAAACTACCGCAGATATTTTAAATCAAGCCCAAAAAGAAGGCAGAAAAATAATTTCTGTAGGTACCACTACTACCAGAACACTAGAGACTGTAATGAATAAATATAATTCATTTATCCCCACAAGTGGCTGGACTGATATATTTATATATCCTGGATACAAGTTTAAAGCGGTACAAGGAATAATTACTAATTTCCATTTACCAAAATCAACTTTAATAATGTTAGTTAGTGCCTTTACCTCAAGAGATATAATACTAAATGCTTATAAAAGTGCAGTAGAAAATAAGTATAGATTTTTCTCTTTTGGAGACTCTATGTTTATAAAATAATATTAGAAAGGGGTGCATTATGATAGATAACCAAATAGTTACAGACATTAGAAATAAAACAGACATAGTACAGTTAATATCTAAATATGTATCTCTTGAAAAAAAAGGTAAAAATTATTTTGGAGTCTGTCCATTCCATGATGACCATTCTCCAAGTATGAGTGTATCTCCTGAAAAACAAATATATACATGTTTTTCATGTGGAGCTTCAGGTAATGTATTTAACTTTGTCGCAGACTTCGAACACATATCCTATTTCGAAGCCGTAAAACTTTTAGGCAGTAATATAGGCTACAATCTATCCTCTGCCAAAGAAAAAGTAGAAGACATAGCCTATGAAATATACGAAAACGCTTGCAAATACTATCAAAATAACCTAAACACATCTCTAGGAAAAAACGCCTTAGCCTATTTGCATGGTAGACAAATAGATGATGAGACAATAAATAAATTTAAAATAGGATTATCAATCACAAGAGTATCTATAACAGATTATCTACTAGGCCGAGGTTATTCCCTAGATAAATTAATTGATATAGGTTTAACAACAGACTCTGCTAGTGATATATTTACTGGAAGAATCATGTTTCCCTTATTTGATTTATCTGGTAAAATAGTAGCCTTCTCAGGAAGAAGATACAATACCAAAGAAGGGAGTAAATATGTAAATACCAAAGAAACAAGTATCTTTAAAAAAGGAAACATATTATATAATTATCACAATGCCAAAGAGCATTTAAAAAAGAATGACACTATAATAGTTATGGAAGGATTTATGGATGTAATTAGAGCATCCACCATCGGAGTAAATAACTGTGTAGCCACAATGGGAACTGCTTTAACAAAACAAAACGCCTTAACCCTAAAGAAAATGGCAAATAATATAATATTATGCTTTGATGGAGATAAAGCTGGAGAAGAAGCCACAAACAACGCTATTAGCATTTTTGAAGATCTCGGAGTAATAGTTAAAGTAATAAGACTCGAAGATAACCTAGATCCAGATGAATATATTTTAAACAGAGGAAAAGACAGTTTTATAGCTAAAATAAATTCTCCCTTAAATGCTATAGAATATAAAATGAATATATATAAAAATTCCACAAATTTTACAGACTTAGAAGATATATCAAAATATATAAATTATTCCCTAAAAGAATTAACAAAATCTAAGGATGACCTACTAGTAGAACTTACTTTAAAGAAAATGGAAAAAGAGTATAACATCTCCTACGAAAAACTAAAAGAAAAATATGACAGTATTAATTTAAATATCCCCAAAAATGATATACAACCTTTGGTTAAAACCAAGGTAAAATATGGTAAATATGATAAAGCACAAAGATATTTAATATACTATATGATTAAAGATAAAGAAGTTTTAGAGTATGTAGAAGATAAACTATCTTATTTCCCAAATGATAATTTAAGATATTTAGTCAATGAAATCTTTACATTTTATCATAAATATGGTATTCTAGTAGTCGCAGATTTTATAACTTATTTAATATCTAATGAGGAACTATTCAAATTATTTAAAGAAATAACAACTATGAATCTTAAAGAAGAATACACATTTGAAGAAATAGATGACTATATATATTTAATAAATGAATATCCTAAAAAAAGTAAAATAATGTCTTTAGAGGAAGAGTTAAAAAAAGAACCAGATCCCCTAAAAAAGGCAAGCATTTTAAGTAAAATAATGAAAATTAAAGGAGTGAAAATATGATTGAAGAAATTAAAAGTTTTGAAGAAAGAAAAGATGAGTTAATTAATATTGGTAAGGAAAAAGGTTATGTTACTTATGAAGAAATTGCCAAAGTTTTAAAAGGTTTAGATCTTGATAGCGATTCCTTAGATGATTTATATAATAGTTTAATGGAAAATAATATTCAAGTAGTAACCGATGATGAAATATCTGGTTCTGAAGACGAGGGAGAAGATGAAGATGGGTTCGAAGATTTACTTAAAGACAGTAATCTAGCCAAAGAATTAACAATTAACGACCCCGTTAGAATGTATTTAAAAGAAATAGGAAAAATAAGCTTACTTTCTTTAGAAGAAGAGACTGCCTTATCTGAAAGAATAGTAGCAGGAGACGAAGAAGCAAAAAACATATTAGCAGAATCTAACCTAAGATTAGTAGTTAGTATTGCTAAAAGATATGTCGGAAGAGGTATGCTATTTCTAGATTTAATCCAAGAAGGTAACATTGGACTTATGAAAGCAGTTGAAAAGTTTGATGCCGCTAAAGGATACAAATTCTCAACCTATGCTACATGGTGGATAAGACAAGCCATAACAAGGGCAATAGCAGACCAAGCAAGAACAATCAGGGTACCTGTACATATGGTAGAGACCATTAACAGACTATCACGTTATCAAAGACAACTAACCCTTGAATTAAATAGAGAACCCACTGAAGAAGAACTATCTAAAAAGATGCACCTTTCTGTTGAAAAAATTAGAGAAGTAATTAAAATAGCTCAAGAACCAGTTTCTCTAGAAACTCCTATCGGGGAAGAAGACGACTCCCATCTCGGAGACTTTGTCAAAGATGAAAGAACAATGTCACCTGAAGAATTTACTGTCCATGAAATGCTTAAAGATGAAATATTTGATGTACTATTAACTCTAACTGAAAGAGAGGAGCAAGTACTAAGACTAAGATTTGGTTTAGATGATGGCTCTTGCAAAACACTAGAAGAAGTAGGACAAATGTTCGGAGTAACTAGAGAAAGAATTAGACAAATTGAAGCTAAAGCCTTAAGAAAACTAAGACACCCATCAAGAAGTAGAAAACTAAAGGATTTTCTTAATGATTAAAATATCTAAAAGATTAAAACTACTCGGAGATATAACTCCGGATAACTCTTCTATCGTAGATATCGGATGCGATCACGCCATCTTAGATATTTATTTATCAGAAGTCAAAAATAACATAAAAATAATAGCTAGTGATATTAATAAAAATGCTCTTAACATGGCAATTAAAAACATCAATAAATATGGTAAAACTAATATCATTAAAACCGTATTATCTGATGGACTAAATAACATAGATACTAAAGATGTAGATGTTATAATAATTTCCGGTCTGGGAACAAGCACAATAACTAATATATTAAATAATAGCAAAATCAAAAATATAAACACTATTATCCTGCAAAGTAATAATCATCAAGAAACACTACGAAGAGAAGTTACTAAGTTAGGCTTTTACATAGAAGAAGAATATATCATAAAGGATAATAATATATACTATGTAATAATTAAATTCCAAAGAGGTAAAAAAACATATACAAATTTAGAATACAAGTATGGACCAGTGTTACTAAAAGAAAGACCAAGTACATTCATAGAATATTTAAATGTACTAAAATCTAAAAACAAAAATATACTAAAAGAAATTCCAGAGAGTAATACAAAGGAAATAAACAAGATTAAAGAAGATATCAAACAAATAGAAGAAATTATTAACTAATATAGAAAAAACAAGATATAACTCCTAAAAAGTCAAAAAAATATTGATTTTTTGGGAGTTATGCTGCATTAAAAATAGTCTCGTTAGAAGTAACACCAAAATTTATGTCGAATTAACCAAAGACAATATAGACATTTAATGATAAGATAATATTAATATTTCCAGTTAAGACATAAAATAATTTTTAATAATAATTTATATTGTAATAAAAAGACAAATATGGTAAAATTATACTAGAAGATAGGTGATACCATGAATAATATCAATAACAGTTTTACAAAAAACTATAATAAAGCTGTAGCTAAAAGTGCAAATATAGTCCAAGGGGCTAAATATAGATTTACTATACTATCCCCAAGATTAATAAGACTTGAATATAGCAAAGAGGGAAACTTTATAAATAATCCCACAAGTCTAGTAGTCTTTCGTGATTTCGATCCAAACAAATATAATGTCACAGAAAGCCAAATATTACTAGAAATAAAAACTAACTATTTCACACTCACATATGTCAAAGATAAACCATTTAAGGTAGGAAAGATCGCTGGTTCTTCCACCCTAAAAGTAGTTCTAAATGGAACAGATAAAGAATGGTATTATGGACATCCAGAAGTAAGAAACTATGGTGGATCATCATTCTCCTTAGAGAACATAACAAATAATTTTAAGTTAGATAAAGGACTATATTCTATTGATGGCTTTGTATCAATCGATGACTCATATAGTATGATATTAAATGAAAATGGCTTTTACACAAATAGAGAAGGAAATAACATAGACATCTATCTATTTATGTATAAAAGAGATTTTGGACTTTGTCTAGACGATTATTATAAATTAACATCTTATCCTAGTATGGTACCACGTTATGCACTCGGAGCATGGTGGTATAAAAACGAAGAATATAATGCAGTAGATATTGTAAATGTAGTAAAAAAATTCAAAGAAAACGAAATACCAATATCAATTTTTCTACTCGGAGACAAATGGCATAAAGCTCCAAATAATTATGAAATAGATAAAACCACTCTAGGTAGTGGCAGAGAAGTAGCAAACTATCTTTATCAAAACAAAATAAGACTAGGTCTTACCATAAATCCTAGTCTCGGTATAAACGTAAATGACAGTAAATACCCCCATGTTAGCCAGCTGTTAAATACTACTAAAGATATAAATCTAGTTCCCTTAGATTCTAATAAAATGCTTGTATTCTACAATAATTATATCTCATCCCTAGAACAAGTCGGAGTATCACTATTCAATATAGATTATAACAATAAAAATGATAAAAACACCCTATGGCTACTACAACACTATTTATATACCAGTAGTCAAAAATACGGAAATGGCCTAATTCTAAGCCTAAACAGTGGTATAGCCCCTCATAGATATCCAGTTATGTACACAGGCAAAACAAATATCAGTTGGAATATACTAAACATTTTACCATTCTATAACTTATCATGTGCTAATATCGGAGTTTCCTTTGTAGCTCATGCCATCGGCGGATACCATAATGGAATAGAAAATAACGAACTATATATAAGGTATATCCAGTTTGGAACATTTAGCCCTATATTCATACTAGCAAGTGAAGGGGGAAAATACTATAAAAGAGAACCATGGAAATGGAATAGCTTAATATTAAGTGTAATTAAAAAATATATGAAACTACGTAATTCCTTGGTTCCATATTTATATTCCGAAGGACACTATTATGCAGTATCAGGTAAAACAATTATAAAACCATTATATTACATGGAACCTAAAATATATGATGAGCCATTATATCGTAATCAGTACTATTTCACAAGTCAAATGTTAATAGCCCCAATTACAAAGAAGAAAAATAGTGTAATGAATAGAGTAGTCCAAAAACTATATATACCAAATGGTACTTGGTATGACTATTTTACTGGTAAAAAATATAATGGTGGAAAATACTATACAAGCTTTTATAAGGATGAAGACTATCCCGTATTCTGCATTGCAGGCACTATTTTACCACTATCACTTAATGATAACACTGATATTCCAGATAAATTAGAAATACAAATATTCCCAGGAATGGATAACACATATAATTTTTATGAAGATAATAATAATATCCATCTAACTACAGAGATATCATATAAATATCAAAAAGATAACTACAAGTTATCCCTTAAACCAAAAGAGGGTAATGCCAGCATTTTACCATCACGTAAATATGTTTTTAGATTTAAAAATATTAAACTAACAGAATCAATATCTGTAACTTACAACAACAGTCCATACCAATTTAGAAGTTACAGCGATCGTAATGATTTAATAATAGAATTAGAAAGAGTATCAACCGCCGGAGTTATTGAAGTTTCTATAAGTGGTATAAATACAGAAATAAGTATAGAAAGAGTTATTAATGAAGAAATTGCTAGTATTCTTGAGGATCTAGAGATAACAACAAGTCTAAAAGAAGATATAGACAAAATAATATTTAGTGACTTATCTGTTAAAAAGAAAAGAATAGCTATTAGAAAACTTAGAAAAAAGAATCTTGAATCTAAATTCATAACTATGTTTATAAGTCTACTAGAATATATAGAAAATTAATTTCAGGGGAGGCATCTATGAAATACATTTATGATGAAAAAGAATATCCAGTTACTATTATAAGAAAAAGAATAAAAAACACGTATATTAGATATAAAAACAATAGTATCGTAGTAACTACTAACTATATGGTATCTGATAAAAGAATAAATAAACTAATTTCTGATAATAAATCTCTAATAAACAGCTGGATAGAAACAAGCAAACAAAACAAAAAAGATGATGGATTATATATCTTCGGGGTAAGATACGATGTTATATATGGATCTTTCTCAGATGTTTCCATAATGGATAATAAAATATACGTCAAGGATGAAAACAACTTAAATAAATATTTAAATAATCTTATAAAAAAGACGTTTAAAGAACATTTAGATTATTGGTATAACAGATATGAAAAAGAAATACCAAACCCAAACCTAAAAATAAGAAATATGAAAAGTAGGTGGGGAGTATGTAATATAAAAAACAATAATGTTACTTTAAATAGCAATTTAATTAAGTATGACATTGATTGCCTTGATTATGTTATTGTCCATGAGTTATCACATTTCATATACTTTAACCACTCCAAAGAGTTTTGGAATGAAGTTAGCATATATATTCCCAACTATAAAGAAATAAGAAAAAAATTAAGAAACTAAGGAGAAATATTAAAACAAACAAGCAAGCAAATAATTAAAAACTAAAACTAAATACCAGCAAAATTTCATTTTTTGCTGGTATTTATATATTATATAATAGAAAAAGAAATATAATATGTTTGCCCTAATTTATTGACATATAAATAAAATTAAAGTAAAATTAATCTATAAGAGGTGTTATATGAAAAAGAAAAAATTTACAGATCGAAGAGACGGGGAAAAACTAAAAACTGATGGAGTACATAAACTAATGCTTAATATACTCCCTAAAAGAACAGAGAGTGAAACTTATTTAAATAAAACAATAGATGTAACTAATTTAGTAAAATACATTGAAGAAAAAAAGAAAAAAGACAGTAAGATAACTTATTTTCATGCATTTTCAACTGCAATTGGACGAAGCATTTATAACTATCCCTCAATGAATAAATTCATAATCGGCGGATCATTTTACAAAAGAAATGATATTAGCATTGGTTTTGTAGCTAAAACATCATTTACAGATTCTGCTAAAGAATGCCTTAATGTAATTAAGGTAGAGGAAAAAGATACCATAAATAGTATAAGTAAAAAAATATCTGGTGATGTCAAAAAAATCAGAAGTAATAAAAACAATGATACAGATAGTGCTATAGAATTTATCGGAAAATTACCTAAAATATTAAGATGTATAATTATGAAAATAATTAAATTTATGGATAACCATGATCTATTACCACAAACACTTACAAATAATAGTGTCTACCACTGTAGCATTCTAGTATCCAACCTAGGTAGCATAAATTGCCCTAGTATATATCACCATCTAACTAACTTTGGTACCAACAGCGTAATCATGACTATTGGAAAAATACATAAAGAAGTATTAGTCATTGACGGAAAAAAAGAAATAAGAGATGTCTGTGATTTTGGAATTACAATAGATGAAAGAATCGGAGATGGTTATTATTTTGCCAAGGCAGTAAACTTATTTGAATATATATTAAATAACCCCGAACTTCTGGAGGAACATATAAATGATAGAGTGGATTTATAATAAGGTAGAAAGTAAAATAAGTAGGTTATACCATTATTTCTTTCCCAAAAGACCATGGTATAATTTCTACGGTAGTGTACCAGAACACCTAGAATACCCAAAATTATCAATATATGAATTAATAAATAAAACATGTGAGCATTATCCATATAACTATGCTCTAGAATACTTCGGTAAAAAAATCACATATAGAGAATTTAATACCAAGATAATTAAAGTTGCCAGTAGTCTAATAGAACTCGGAGTAACCAAAGATGATAGAGTAACCATATGCATGCCTAATACCCCAAGTAGTGTAATTATGTTCTATGCAATAAACTATATCGGAGCAACTGCTAATATGATTCATCCATTATCTGCTAGTAAAGAAATAGAAAGATATTTAAACACATCAAAAAGTAAATATATATTAGTAATAGACTTCGTTTATGATAAAATCAAAGAAATAGAAGAAAATACTTTTCTAGAGAAAATAATAGTAAGTGCCGTAAGTACTGATATGAGTAATACCAATCACTTTCTATACTGGTTTTTTACCGGAAGAAAAAACAAAATAGAAAGTGATGAAAAATCTATTTTTTGGAAAGATTTCGTAAAACTAGGACTAGAGGCAGAGTCACTAAAACCATATCATAGAAACTTAGATAAAGAAGCAGTAATACTTTACAGTGGTGGCACAACAGGAACCCCTAAAGGAGTCGTTCTAACCGACAACAACTTTAATGCCTTAGCTATTCAAAGTCATTTAATGTGTGATCCCTCTAAACAAGGAGATTCGGTATTATCTATTATGCCAATATTTCATGGTTTTGGACTTGGAGTCTGTATTCACACCCCTTTATATATAGGAATGAAATGCATACTAATTCCTAACTTTAGTCATAAAAAATTTAATAAACTAATAAAAAAATATCATCCAAATTTTATCGTTGGGGTACCAAGTTTATTTGAAAGCTTAATAAAAAGTAATATAAAAGATTTATCATTTGTATCCTGTCTTGTATCTGGAGGAGACACACTTCCGTCTAATTTAAAAAAAGAAATAGATGACTTTTTAGAAAAACACAACTCAAAAACTAAAATTAGAGAAGGATATGGCTTAACAGAATGTACCGGAGCATCCTGCCTAACCCCCAGAAAATTCTATAAAGAGGGAAGTATTGGTATTCCTTTTCCAGATATGATTTATAAAATAGTAGAAATAGGAACCACCAAAGAATTAGGACCCAATATGGATGGTGAAATATGTATATCAGGTCCCACAGTTATGAAAGGTTACTTAGATAACGATGCTGAAACTAAAAATGCCTTACAAAAACACTCTGATGGTAAAATATATCTTCATACCGGAGATGTCGGATGCATGGATGAAAACGGATTTATATACTTTAAACAAAGAATCAAAAGAATGATAATATCATCTGGTTATAACATATATCCCTCAAATATAGAAGAAGTACTTGATATGCACCCATGTGTAGAGACTTCTGTAGTAATTGGAATTCCTCATCCCCATAAATTGCAAGTCCCTAAAGCATACATCGTACTTAAAGACGGTATAAAATTAAATAGTAGCATTAAAAAAAGTATCAGAGAACATTGCCAAAAACACTTAGCTAAATATTCATTACCATATGAATATGAATTTAGAGAAGAAATTCCAAAAACTCTAGTGGGTAAAGTTTCTTATAAAACTCTAGAAGAGGAAAATGAGGAAAGGAAGTAAAAAAATGATAATTAACGGTAAAGAAATAAGAGAAAGAAAAATAAATGAATTAATACCTAAAGTAGAAGCTCTTCCTAAAAAATTAACATTAGCAGTAATTCAAGTAGGTAATATTGAAGAAAGTAACATATATATAGCGCAGAAACAAAAAATCTGCAATACTATCGGATACCTTTTTAAACATATTAAATATGATGATAATGTAGAAAAAGAAGAACTTATAAATAAAATTAAAGAATTAAATAATGATAAAAGTATAACAGGAATACTCATTCAATTACCACTACCTAAACATTTGGATGAAAAGGAAATACTAAATAATATTGATTATAGGAAGGATGTAGATGGCCTAACAGATATAAATGCTGGAAAACTATTACATAACAAAAACTGTCTAGTTCCTTGTACACCACTGGGAATAACAATTATATTAAAAGAGTTAAATATAGATTTAAGTAGTAAAAATGTAGTAATCGTAGGTCGCAGTAATCTCGTAGGAAAACCTCTAGCAAATATACTAACTAACATGGATGCTACAGTTACACTATGTCACTCTAAAACAAAAGATTTATCTAAATATACTAGAAATGCAGATATTTTAATTTCATGCACAGGAAAAAAATTCCTTATTAAAGAAGATATGATAAAAAAAGACTCAATCATTATTGATGTTGGTATAACGAGAGATGCAAGTGGTAGTATAAAAGGAGATGTCGACTTTGATAATTGCAAAAACAAAGCAAAATATATAACCCCCGTACCCGGAGGAGTCGGACCCTTAACAGTAACCTCTTTAGCACTAAATTTGTATAATGCATATATGTTAAAGGAGGAAGAAAAATGAAAATAGGTTTTTTCATGGATGATTATTTCCCTAGCATGAATGGTGTTATCTATGTAATGGACAACTATGCTAAACTACTTGGTAAATCATGTGAAGTAGTTGTAATAGTCCCTGAAATAGATAAAAACTATAAAGATAAATTCCCCTATAGAGTAATTAGAACTTCCAGTATAAAAATGAAAAAAGTAGGGTATTCCTTTTCAACACCATGGTTTGACCGTGGACTTACAAAAAAACTAATTCAAGAAAATTTTGATATTATTCATATTCATTCTCCATTCATAATGGGAAGACTAGGTATTCACATTGCTAAAAAATGTAACATCCCTGTAGTAGGCACTATCCATACAAGATTTAACTACGAATTCGAGCGTTTAATTAAATCTAAAATGATTAACAAATGGTTAATGGAATTTGTAATTAATACTTATAATAGATGTGACGAATGCTACACAGTAAATGAAGCAATAAAAAAAATATATATAGATTACGGTATAAAACCAAGAATATCTATTATACCTAATGCCACAGAATTAAAACCAGTAAAAGATAAAGAAAAAGCGATTAATTATATTAATGATACTTATAATATAAACAAGGACGATAAAGTACTTCTTTTTGTGGGAAGGATCAATATTGTAAAAAACATACTTCTTTTAACAGAATCTTTAAAGGAGGTTAAAAAAAGTAATATCCCTTTCAAAATGCTTTTTGTCGGACCTCTTGAAGATGGAGATAAACTAAATAATAAAATTAAAGAATGCAATCTCGGAGATTCTGTAAAAGTAATAGGTAAGATAACGGATAGAGAATTACTAAGTTACTTCTATGTACGTGCAGATCTATTCTTATTTCCATCAGTATTTGATACTTCAAGTTTAGTCCAAGTAGAGGCCACTAGCCAAAAAACTCCTACTGTATTTATTGCATCATCTCCGACAGCATCTAATGTAATAGATAATGTTAATGGATTCATAAGTAAAGAAGGAACAAAGAATTATGGTAAAAAAATAGTAAGCATTCTCCAAGACGATAAACTATATAAGGAAGTATCTGAAAAAGCATTTAATGATATATATATAACATGGGATAAGGCAGTTAAAATATTATTAAGTAAATATAAAGAAATAGAAAAAAATTAGTATCTAGTATGTAGGTAATAAATTTTTATCATTAAAATTTATTGCTTTTTTTTAATACTTATGATATTATTACTATAGGGTAGGTGACGTTATGTGGAACGGAAGTGATTCTAAGAAAATATTTTATATAGTTGTCTCCGTTATGACATTAGTTATTCTAATCGTTGGAGTTACTATTTCTATATACAATATGGTCTTTAGTAATAAAAAAGACAGTACAGAATTATATACTGGAAAACTAGAAATAAATTTTAAAGATGGAGTATATATAGACAATCCAAGATTATGGCCAATGAGCGAACCAAGTTATAATGATTATTCTTCTTATATATATAGAAATAATTTTTCAGTAATAAGTAAGAGTACCTTAGACCAAACTATAACTGTAAGTTTAAACATAAACACAAATGAGTTCTCTAAAGAAAGTCTAAAATATTCTTTATATAACTCCAAAGGTGTAAAAATAGGTCTCGGATATGTTCCTCAAAGCGGTAATATAAATATAATAGCAAATACTTTTCTAGGACGCAATGATACATGTGATTATACACTACTAATATGGTTAGACAACAAAAACTATAATCAAAATGAAGAACAGGGTAAAATGATTACCGGAACTTTAAAAGTTGATGCTGTACAACTTAAATATTAAAAAAACTGTAACACCAATTTTACAGTTTTTTAATATTTAAATAAAACTTATTTCTTTATAAAAGTATTAATCAAATTAGTAACTAATAATTTCGTTTTACCATTAATATCATTCAAGGGATTAAACTCTACAATATCTAAAGACACAACTTTCGGATTATTTTTAATCATTTCTATTATAGTATAAGCATCTTTATCACTAATTCCATTCTCTTCGGCAACAGACACCCCCATCGCGATAGTGGGATCAATTACATCAACATCAAAACTAATATGTATATAATCAGTATCCTTAAGTAATTCAAAAGCTTTATTCAAGCTATCCTTAATTCCATTTTGTTTAACATAACTGTTATCAATCATATTAATACCAGCCTCTAAAATATTTTGATTTTCTATCTTATCTATAGCTCTAGCTCCTAAAACAACACACCTCTTGGGGTCAATATAACCATCATAAATTCTAAGCACATCATTATGATATCCACAAATACAAGCAAGAGGTAATCCATGTATATTACCAGTTTCAGTCGTTTCAAACGTATTAAAATCAGCATGAGCATCTATCCAAATTATTCCAACACTATGATAATAATTTAAAGACGCTAATGCTGATCCAATACTTAAACTATGGTCACCTCCTAAAATAATAGGGAAGGCACCACCCTTATAACTATCAATAACACTATTAAATAATCTTTTATTAACCATATTAATATTATTTATGCATGACTGCCCATCAACTGGATATATATTAATTCTTCCACTAATACAGTCACTATCTATATATTTATTAATAAGAAATGGACCATACTCACATCCCTTGATATTAAGTCCAAGAGAAGAATTAACATTAATTATATTATATTTCATAAAATCCTCCAAATATGGCGTCCCCGAGAGGAGTCGAACCTCCGACCTACCCCTTAGGAGGGGGTTGCTCTATCCAACTGAGCTACGAGGACAATACTTCTTAATATCATTATATCATAAAAAAACCTTTTGTAAATAAAAAGATGTTATTTTTACAAATAATTACGCCCTATATAATAAAACATGATATAATAAATATATCTAAAAGAGAAAGTGAGTTGTATACAATGAAAAAAATAAAAAATGTAATTTTTGCAAACTATAAGTGGCTAATCTGCTTAATCTGCATAATATCCTTTCTAGCTCTAGCAGAAGATGTATTCAATAAAGACATAATGGAAGGAGATATAATTGGATATAAATTTATATCTACTTACCTTATAAGTGATAAAGTTACCCCACTTGTAAAAATAATAACTTCTTTCGGAGGAGCTACATTTTTAATACTATTAACAATTATACTATTTATAACTATCAAAAATAAAAAAATAGGTTATTTAATTGGTATTAACCTAATATCAATAACTGTATTAAATCAATTACTAAAATTTATACTTCAAAGACCAAGACCAACAGAATATAGAATAATTGATGAAACAGGATACAGTTTTCCATCAGGGCACTCAATGATTAGCATGGCCTTCTATGGCTTTTTAATATATATAATAAATAAAAAAGTACAAGGTAAAAAAACTAGAATTATTTTAACATGTATACTATCTTTATTAATTCTAATAATAGGAATCAGCAGGATATATCTAGGAGTACATTATACAAGTGATGTCCTAGCAGGCTTTCTAGTATCCATAGCTTACCTAACACTTTATATTGGTATTATTAACAAAGTGACAAGGGATAAATTATTTTAACTATCATATCATTAATTAGGGAGGAGATTATGACTATAATAATAGACCCGGCAGGTGGTGGAAGTGATGTTGGTAGTACTACAAATAACATAATTGAAAAAGAATTTAACCTAAACTTATCAAAATATATAAGTAATAAATTAAAAGAAAATGGTTTTAATGTATATCTAACTAGGGATGATGATAGCCTCTTATCTGGGGCAGATAGAGTTACAAAAATCAAAAGCATAGTTGGAGCAGACGATGATGTAATAATATTATCAAATAGATTAAACAAACAAGGAGAAAATGGCACAGAGATAATATATGCTCTTAGAAATAATGATAACTTAGCAAAAAAAATAGCCATGTCACTCGAAAATGCTGGACAAAATGTAAATAAATATTATCAAAGACGACTTCCAAGTGATTTATCATCAGATTATGATTACATAATAAGAAATACAATTCCATACCAAACACTAATTATAAGATATAACTACGATGATAGTGATGCATTAAATAACTACAAAATACTCGGAGACAGCGTAGTAAATGCATTATTAGATTTTCTAGTAGTCCCAAATACCTATACTGTAAAAAAAGGAGATACACTATATAGCATAGCCAGAAAATACAATACTACAGTAAATGCTATTAAGAATTTAAATAACTTATCATCATCACTACTATCAGTTGGTCAAACATTAAAAATACCAAAAAAAGAAACAGATACAGAAGAAAATACAAGCACTATTACTTATACTGTGAAAAGTGGGGACACTTTATATAGTATAGCAAAAAGATACAATACCACGGTAAATGCTATTAAAGACTTAAATAATTTAACATCAAACACTTTAAGTATAGGAAAAGTACTAAAAATACCAAGTACCACTACTACAGTAACATATACCGTAAAAAGCGGAGATACCCTATACGGTATAGCCAGAAAATACAATACTACAGTAAATGCCATTAAGAATTTAAATAACTTATCATCATCACTATTATCAATCGGGCAAATACTAAAAATACCAAAAAATTAGTAACAATATTTTGACTAGTTTTGTCGAATCATCTTGTAATTAAAATTATTTATGGTATTCTTTTAACAAGGAGGACTTAAAATGCCAAGACATATTTTAGCTATGGATATTATTGATGATATGTTAGATACTTTAAATTTAATAAAACTTAATACTTATTTGAAAATAGAAAAATAAAATTTCTATTTTTTTTCTTTCAAAAGCATATACTTTTCTAGGTGGAGTATATGAATAAATTTAAAAGTCTACTACTAATAATGTTTTTTGTAATAACATTATCCCTTTCAAAAGTAAATGCCCTAGTAAGTAACTACACACTTTTAGGAAAAACGATATATTTAGACGCGGGACACGGTGGTTTTGACGCCGGTGCTGTTTATAATAATATATATGAAAAAGACATAAATCTTCAAATTGTAAAATATCTTGAAGAAGAATTAATAAAAAATGGTGCTTATGTTTATCTAACAAGAGATGGAGATTATGACTTATCAGATAACAAAAACTCTCGTAAAAGAAGTGATTTATCTAATCGTGCTAAACTAATTAATGATTCAAAATGTGACTTATACATATCTATACATTTAAATGCCACAACTAGTAGTAAATGGCGAGGCTTGCAAATATTTTATAGTGATGTAAACAAAGAAAATAAAGAAGTAGCTCTTACCCTAAATGATGTAATTAGTAAAAACTTAAGTAATGTTAGAGAAGTAAAAAAAGAAAATAACTACTATATGTATAAAAGAATAAAACCTCCCGGAGTCCTAATTGAAGCAGGTTTCATCTCAAACGCTAGTGATAACTATATCCTAAGAGACAAAGAATATCAAAAAAAATTAGCGAGATTAATTTCTAAAGGAATAACAGAGTACTTTACATAGTATAAAAACTATGTTACAATACATTCAAGGAGTGAAGTATGACATCAAATATTAAAGGTAAATTTCGAGACAGAATAAACAATATAAAAAAAATGTATAATAACTCTAATTCGAATAAAAAAGAAATAAAAAAAGAAGAAAAAAAAGAAACCAAAATAGAAGAAAATATAATAATTCCTAAAGTCTCTTATGAAAGATATGGAATACCCGTAATAAGTGAAAAAAAATTCAAACAAGAAATAGAGGAAAGCATAGAAAAAACTAATCAAAAAAAACAAGAAGTTAATGCTCATATAAATGAAAAACCCCAAAAAATAGCAAAAAAGGAAAGTGAGCAAGACAAAATCATTTCCAAAAGGGATATAGTTTTAAAAAAAATAAAAAACAAACTTAAAAAAGAAATAAATGAGTTAGAAGTAATAGAAAGCGAGTTATATTTAATTAATGAAGGAAGACTGAGTTATAAAGATAAACAAGAATTAGAAGAAGATAAAAATAAAATATTACTACTTTTTAATAAAGTAAAAAAGATCAAAGAGCAATACCAAATATTCAAAGATAACCCATATCTTGATGACATAATATGGCTTGATGACAGTACTCTTGTTGATGATATAATAGAATTTAAAAATATGGTAAATTCTAGTAATGACATTAAATTAGTTACAGAAAATCTAAAACTGTATGAAGAATATAAATTTCTGTATGATGAAGTTGCAAAAATAGAAAAAGAGAACATAAGGTTAGAAGAAGCCAATCAAAGAAAATTAGCAGAGCTAAAAGAACAAGACGAAAGATATGATGCTTATATTAATTCTTCCAAAGAATTTGAAATAATAGCTTTAAAAATGGATAGGTTTTTAGTAAAACAAGATAAAGCAATGAGTAATCTATCTCAGAAAATAGAACATATTACAGAAACAGAAGTCATAGAACATCAAATAAAAAACTTAGATAAACTATTATATTTTAATGCTAAATACTTTTTTGCACTATTATTAACCCCCTTAAAAGGAGTCTTCCCCTCAATTGCCATGAATGCCATAAGCAGTAAACAAATGGTAGAAAACATAAGAAAAACAGTCCATATTGAAGAAATTAAAAGAAAAGTATATCAAGCAGATGACTATATATCAGAGTTAAATTATACATTATATAGTTTAAACGATGTATCAAGCATTTTAGATAATAATATAGATAACTTATCTTCTCTTGAAACAGAAATAAAAGAAAAGTTCTTAAGATATGATCCAGATAAAGTGGAAAGAATACTTCAAAATATAAAAAAAATGAGAAAAATATTAGATAATAATAGATACAAACTAGAAAAAGTAAAAACTTCAGTTTATGGTAACATTAAGAAAAACGAAAAAGTAAAAAAGAAAGTATTAGAACTAAATAAGAAGTAGGTGTGTTATGTCAGAAAAAGAAGTAATAGCAGTTTACAATATTCAAAATAACATTAATAAAATATTTACCCTAGAAGAAGAATTAAACAGATATACAAAAAACGAAGAAGAAATAATAATGGAATTAACACTTCTCGAAAACTTTAAATCAAACTGGGCTAACATAATTCTAAAAGAATCAATAAAACTAACCCCTTTCTATAGAGTTATACTAAACATACTAGGTATTACTCTATTAATAAACCCTATCTATATTTTAAATCTATCCCAACATCTTCTTGAGCCAATACTATCTATAATGTTTCTATCCTCTCTAGGGGTAATCACATTATCACTTAACTATGGACTAGAAGACAGAATAATAAAACACAATTATTTAAATAATAGAAAATATTTAGAATTACAAAGCAAGCTACAAGATAAAAATATAGAATTAAAACAAATAAAAGAAGATAAATATCTCTGTGAAAATATATTAAATTCATACAAAAATAAACTATATAATTATTTAGAAACACTTCCAAAAGAAGAATTAGAAAAAATATCATTAGCTTTGGGAAAAGAAAGTGAAGAGGTAGCTAACTTAAAAAAACAAAAATACTTACTTGAAACCATAAAAGAATTACAAAATTGCGATCAAAAACCCTCTATATTTGAAAAAAATAAAAATACACAAAACCAACTAATTAAAAAAATTAAAACAAAGCACTTTCATTAGTACTAATTTTATGTTAAAATATATTTACAAGGGTAGGCGAAGTGATATGAAGAAAATATACTTAAAATACTACTATGACGAAAAAAATATAGTAGAATGTGATTATGGCACTGCATGGAAAATGTTATACGAAGGACCATTTTATGCCTTAAAGAAAAAAAATATTAAACTATTTCTTTTGGTACTAATTTTGCAAATAGCAATAGTAATTCTATTCTTATGTGCTTTTAAATTAAAACTAGGAATAATAATTAGCATCCTTATGATTGCCTTAATTAACTTTTTATTTGCATTAAATTACAACATGATAATAATAGAAAAACTACTAAAAATGGGTTATATACCATACGATTACAATTCATCAACCGAACTAATAAAAAAAGGAATATATTTTAAAATACAATAATATTCCTTTATTTTAATTCTTTTCTAAATACATTAGTCTTTCTAATTACATATCCATTTTTATAATAAAGCCTATGGGCAATAACTTTAGAATCACTGGAAGTAAGTTCTATATAATCACAGTTATTATTAGTTGCAATCTTTGTACATTCCTTAATCATCTTATCCCCAACTCCCATGTTTCTATAATTAAAATCAGTACAAACACTATTAATATAACCATACTTAATTCCTTTAAAAACATCTGTAATAATATCAAGCTGTACGAGACCGATAACTTTGCCTTCTGTTTTAGCTACTACAAAAATAGCATTAGAATCACTAATATGATAATCATTTTTCTGTTTTTTATTAAATACTCTTTCATAAAGTGATAATACCTGCATATGATCTTCTTCACTCATCAAACAAATTTCAATATCCATAAATGCCTCCTTAAAGATATTATAACACTATTTATGCCTAATTTCTAAAAATTATGTGAAAAAAAATAAAAATAGTATCATTTTAACAATAATTATGGTATACTTAAATAGGCTAGATAAGAGGTGATAAAACTTGAGCGAATTAAAAATTAAAAATTTTAAAACACTAGATGAACAAATAGAAATACTAAAAAGTAAGGGATTAATAATTGAAGATATCAACGAGACTAAGGAAATTCTACTCAGAGAAAATTATTTCTTTGTAAATGGTTATAGACATGTACTTATGAATTCATACATGGATAAGACATTTGTGCCTGCTGCAACATTTAGAGAATTATATTCCATATTTTTATTTGATAGATATTTTCGTAATATTATGTTTAAAAACTTACTAATTATTGAAAATCAATTAAAAAGCGTAATAGCCTATGAATTATCTAAAAACTATGGTTATATGGAAAAAGATTACTTAACTCATCGCAGTTTTACAAACGATCCCTCTAAAAAAAGAAGGGTAAAAGATATTATAGAAAAGATGAAAAGACAAGCAAGAATTAATGCTTCAAGACATAATGCCACTGTCCACTATCTAAATAAATATGGATACATACCAATGTGGGTTTTAGTAAAAGTACTATCTTTTGGACTAGTATGCGAACTATTTTCTATTTTAAAACATGAAGATCAAGTATCCGTAGCAAGTACCTTTAATGTATCAGTAGAATATATGAATGAGTTTTTACCAATTCTATCAAACTATAGAAATTTATGTGCGCATGAGGACATAGTATTTGACCATAAAACAGAAAAGTATATATCAGATAATGAGTATCACGAAAAATTAAATATTGACAAGACTGATGGAGAATATATATATGGTAAAAATGACATATTTGCTGTTATTCTTATGCTAAAATATTTATTAAGAAAAGACGAATTTCGAATGATGCTTAAAGAAATAGAATACGAAATAGAAAAATTAGATGGTAGAGTAGACTCCATACCAATAGAAAGAGTATTAGATAGAATGGGATTCCCTACCAATTTTATGAAATTAATAGATATGTAAGGAGTGAAAGAATGGAAAAAAATAAAAATAATATAACAGTCGTATTAATAGTCTCTATATTACTATCATTTATATGTGGCACATTAGGAGCATATATGACTATAAAAGGAACAAGTGTTAGTAAAGTAGTTAAAAACATAACTACATCAGAATATGTAGAAACAAGTATATCTTCTTCTGTAGACAAAATTTATGATGCTACTGTAGTAGTAGTAGCTTCAAGCTCTGGAACTGAAGTATCAACAGGAACAGGCTTTGCCTATAAAAAAGATAAAGAATACACTTATCTAATGACTAATAACCATGTTATATCAAATGACAGTTATAAAATAGATAAGATAACAATAATACTAAGTAATGGAGAAGAACTAGAAGCAACACTCTTAGGAGGAGAAACATATTCAGATATCGCAGTTCTTAAAGTTAAAAACAATGATAACTTAAGTATATGTGAAAAAGGGGATAGTACAAAAGTTAAACTTGGAGACACAATCTTTACTGTAGGTTCTCCAATGGGAAAAGCCTATAGTGGCACTGTAACCAAAGGAATTTTATCAGGAAAAGATAGGTTAGTAGAAGTAAGCTTTTCATCAAACTCACAAGCAGACTATTACATGAAAGTACTACAAATAGATGCAGCAATCAACCCTGGTAATAGTGGAGGACCACTATGTAACGTAAGTGGAGAAGTAATTGGAATAAATTCCCTTAAACTAGTTCAAGATGAGATTGAAGGAATGGGGTTTGCAATTCCTATTGAAGACGCAATACATTACGCTGAGATAATAGAAAGCGGTAAAGAAATAGTAAGACCATATATTGGAGTAAGCATGCTAGATGTATCAAATAGTTATTATCTATGGCAAAGTGGAATAAATATTCCTGAAGGAGTAACTAAGGGAGTAGTAATTCTAGAAGTTATGGAATCATCACCAGCCGCAAATGCAAAAATGCAAAAAGGTGATATAATAACAAAAATAAATGATAAAGAAATATCTTCAGTAGCAGAATTTAGATACGAACTATACAAATACGAACCAGGAGAAGAAATAAATATCACTTATCTAAGAGAAGGCAAACCAAATACTGCTAAAGTAAAATTAACTGAGAACAAAGGATAAAAAGAACTATATGCTTTTGCATATAGTTTTTACTATATTTAAATTATTTATAAGATATATTAACCATTTTTGCATGAAGTACCACACGTTCAGTACCAGTATCATTACAAGTACTCAAAGTAAGAATTTTATCACTTTCATTTAAAGAAATACCAAAATCATAAATACTTCTACTTTTAATAGTATTAAGAAAATTCATATAATCATTATTATCATTAAATACAGTCCTTAAATAATAAGCTTCTGATGGTATCATATATACAGAAAACACTCTCCAGTTAGTATTATTATTAAGGGTAGATAATTTTATTATATAATTATTACTATTAGTATACCAACTACTATTTAAAACCCATACTAAAGAACCAAACAAAGTCCTATTATTTAAATTATGTCCATATATAATAGAATTATTACCATAATTATCATAATCACTACGATAATCACTATATATCCATCCATTAGGATTATACCTACCACCAAAATCATGTTTCAAATAATAACCATTATCAGCATGCCTTACCACTGGGTAATTAATATAAGTACCATTAACCTTAAGCCAAGCAACTGTTTCACTATTCTTAGCTCTTAACTCATCAAAATTAACATTAATAAAGGGAACATTAATATAATCCCAATAATCATTTGGATAATACACATTATCCTCCTGAGGGGTATCATCACCATTACCATTATTAGCACTATTATCCTCAATATTACTATTTTGGTTATCCTGTTCCATCTGTTCTATAATTTCTGTACTATTTATAACATCAGTATATAAATATTCTAACCTAAGTTTCTGCACTGCCCACCTAGAAAATATAAATATAACCATAAAATATATAAATAAAGAAAGACCCATCATAATAGCAGGAATAAGAGGCTTTCCTCGAACTCTAATATCTTTATTCTTCTTAGGGTTCAAAATAGCCATAATCCCAATTATAAAATATTTTGGAAATATAGTAATACTTGTAAACAGTCCCATTATAAAATACTTTATACTATTGTAAATAATTTTAGGTATCTCCCTAATTCCTAAATACAAATAACGAATTAGTTTCATAAGACCTCCCTATCTATACTAATTATAGCACATTTTCATCTAAATTAATATTATTTTCTTGTTTAATAATAAAAATTGGTGTATAATACACATAGATTTAGAAGTTTGGGTGAAAGAAATGGAAAAAATAAAAATTGGTGACAAACTAGAAATACACTGCTATAAACACAATGGAAAATTACACCGAAGGTGGGATGAAGCTGTAGTATTAGATGTATTTGAAGACTATATTGTCTTCGGTAACAATAGAACAACTGTAATAGATAGTGATGGTAAAATATGGAAAACAAAAGAACCAGCTATTATGTTTTTCTTTAAAGACAAATGGTACAATATAATTGGACAATTAAAAGATTATGGTATATACTTTTATTGCAATATAGCAACCCCAATGTTAATTGATAACAATATAATAAAATATATAGATTATGATTTAGACTTAAGAGTATTCCCTAATGGAAGTTTTAAAATACTAGATCGAATGGAATATAGATTTCATAAAAAACAGATGCACTATTCAAGTAGATTAGACTTTATATTAAAATATGAATTGGGCAATTTAATAGATATGGTCAGAGTAAAAGAAATGCCATTCGACAAAAAAACAGTTGAAGAATACTATGTAAAATATATGGAACTGACAAAATAAAAAAATTACTTAAAAAGACTTGTAAAAAGTACTAATAGTTTGTTATAATTAAATTGACATTAGAATAGAGAAAGGATGAAAAAAATGGAACAATACAAAATTACAGTACATGGTGAAACAGAAACAGCTCATGTAGCACAAAATATTGAATCAGAAAAATTTCCCAACATGGTAATATGTTTAAATGGAGAATTAGGCAGTGGAAAAACAGTATTTACTAAAGCTTTTGCTCATGCAATGGGAATCGAGGATATAACATCCCCAACATTTAATATTATAAAGGAATATACTGGAGAATTAGGATTATACCACATGGATGCATATCGTATTGAAGATAATGCAGATAACCTTGGCATAGAAGAATACTTTGATAAGGGTGGTGTATGTATAATTGAATGGGCAGATATGATTAAAAAGTATCTACCTGAAGAAAGATTAGATATTGACATTAAAATAATATCTGAAAACACAAGGGTACTTATTCTTAAACCCCATGGAGAAAAATATATACAAGTTTGCGAGGATATAATCTAATGAAAGAATTATACATAGATACATCACTTACAGATGTATCTATCGCTCTATTATCCTCTGGTAAAGTTATTGCATCTACATGTAAAAACACTCAAAATAAACATTCAGAATATGCTGTAAAATACATATCTGAATTATTAGAACAAAGTAATATTAAACCAAATGAAATAAATAGAATATATGTTGTAAATGGACCTGGATCCTTTACCGGAGTAAGAATCGGAGTAACAATAGCTAAAACATATGCATACTTAAATAACATCAATATCATTCCAGTCTCTAGCCTGAAAGCCTTAGCCTTATCTATAAAAACAAATAAAAGTCCAATTATGTCATTAATAGACTTTAAACACAATAATTACTATGTTGGTTTATATGATAGTAACTATAATGAAATAATAAAGGAAACATTTACTAATATAGATAATGTACAAAAAATAATTAATAAGTATAGTCCAACTTTAGTAAGTAGTAATAATACTATAATTGATAATACTAAACTTAGTAAATGCATATTAGATATCCAGGAAATAGTAAAATATTATCAAGATAAGGAAGAGATTAATCCCCACAAGCTAAAAATAAATTATCTAAAAGAGCCCCAAGCAGTAGAGGAACTATATGATAATAGAGAAAGAAAATAAAACAAATAATCCCTTTGGTTATATATTACTATACTATATAGATGATGTTGTTGTAGGAAAATTAGAATATTCATATATATATGACAGGATGGAAATAGACAATATTTTAGTAGAAGAAGAATACCGCGGGAAAAAAATAGGAACTAAACTAATGGCATATTTAATTAGTATAGCAATAGAAAAAAGAGTTATAAATATTACTTTAGAAGTAAGAATAAGTAATACCGTTGCAAGAAATTTATATAAAAAGTTTGGCTTTAGAGAAATCTCTTTAAGAAAATTTTACTATGGAGATGAAGACGGGATACTTATGAAAAAAGAGGTGATGTAAATGGATATTTACGCTTTAGCAATAGAATCTTCTTGTGATGAAACTAGTATGAGTATTATAAAAAATGGTACTGATGAAATATGTACAGTAGTACTTACTCAAATAGATAGACATAAACTATTTGGGGGTGTAGTACCAGAAGTAGCTAGCAGAATGCATGTAGAGAATATTTCTATAGTTTTGGAAGAATTATTTTCTAAAACTAATTTAACAATAAAAGATATAGATATTATAGGAGTTACCTATGGTCCAGGCTTAATCGGATCCTTATTAATCGGAGTAGAATGTGCTAAAACAATCTCTTTAGTTACTGGAAAACCATTAATACCTGTCCACCATATCGCAGGGCATATATATGCAAATAATCTAGAAAAAAGATTAGAATTTCCTTTAATCGCTTTAGTAGTAAGTGGGGGGCACACCGAACTTATATACATGAAAGAAGATTATAATTTTGAAAAAATAGGAGGTACTTTAGATGACGCAATTGGAGAAGCGTATGATAAAGTAGCCAAAACTTTAAATTTAGGGTATCCTGGGGGTCCAATAATGGATAAACTGTTTTATAAGGGTAAAGATACATATAACTTACCTTACCCCTTAAATGATAACAGTTATAATTTCTCCTTTAGTGGTATAAAAAGTGCAGTTATAAATACCATACATAATGAAAAACAAAGAGGAAACGAAATTAGAGTAGAGGATATGTGCAGATCATTTGGGGAAAGAGTAATAAGTGTCGTTGTCAAAAAAACAATGCGAGCTTTAAAAGAATATAATGTATCAAACCTTGTTTTAGCAGGAGGAGTCAGTGCAAATAGTTATTTAAGAAAAAGACTCCAAGAGGAATGTGATAAAAATAATGTAAAATTCTCTGCTCCAAGAATGGAATATTGTACAGACAATGCTGCAATGATTGGAAGTTGTGCATATTATGCATACAAAAAAGGAATTCAATCAGACCTTACTCTAAATGCAACATCCACTACTAGTTTATATAAGGAGTAAATATGATAACAGAAGTAAATTATAGAGAATATTCTTTTAGAGAAATATATTTATTAACTAGTTCTAACTCTAGAGATAAAATAATAAACTTATATAAAAGAGATATAAATACCTTATTAGAAGTATACCCATCTTATGAAAATATAATTCTATCTCAAAATTCATTAGATAGCATAATATTTGCACTAGAAAATGCTTTAGAAGAATCTAAAAGCACATATATTAATCCCGGGGAGACAATAAATTATTATCCTATCTTAACAGAACACAGAGCAAAAGCCCCAAAAACATGTATGATATCTGCTTCTATTATTAATGCTGGAAGTTATTACTATAGTTTTAAAGCATTTTTATATAATCCTAGTAATAAACAATGTTATGTAACAAGTCCAATATTATTTGAAATAGGAAGCGATTTTAAAGTACCAATGACACTTTCTGAATTCGAACAATTATATTATAAAATTCAAAATTCTTATAGCTTAGATTTAGAAGAAGAGTATAATATTGAGACATTTAACTTTAAAATTAATAAATTATCCCCAAAAAAGTATAAAAAAAGCAAAAAAAGTTAAAATATTAATAAAAAGGTATTGCAATTGTCAAAATTTTGTTATATAATTAAATAGCAATTGCAAATGATGCCTGATTAGCTCAGTCGGTAGAGCACTCGGCTGTTAACCGATAGGTCGTAGGTTCGAGTCCTACATCAGGCG
>CAKOLT010000005.1 GCA_934096315.1 uncultured Bacilli bacterium | reverse complement strand
AGTGATTATTTTGAGGAATATAAGAACAGTAATGTTTGTATAAATCCTTATGACCAAGAGAAACTAGCTAGAGAAGAAAGAGAATACTTTGCCGAGGAAGCTAGAAAAAAAGGACTTCAGGAGGGCGTAGCCAAAACAATAAAAGCTATGCTAAAGGAAGGACTAGACGAAAAAATAATATCCAAAATTACCGGTTATACAAAAACGGAAATAAATAACTTAAAATAATAATATTTATTCATTAAAAACAAAATTTATCTCTACAAAAAAAGGACTGAAGCAAAATTAATTATTTAATTTTATTTAGTCCTTTTATTTATTATTATCATCTATTTTAAGGTGTTTACGTAGTACTTCATCTAGTTTTACTCTGTCTATTGGTTTTGATATATAATCATCAAATCCTTCTCTTAAATACATTTCTTTCATTCCTGATATTGCATTAGCAGTTAAAGCTACTATTGGGGTATTTACAAAATCAACCCTTTGTTTTAAATATCTAAGAGTTTGTATACCATCCATCTCTGGCATCATATGATCTAGGAATATTAAGTCATATTTAGTCTTCTTAGTATAATTTAAACAAGCTAAACCACTAGTTACTACGGTAACTTGGAAACCATATGGTCTAAGTAGTTTCTCTGCTACTTTTAAGTTAAGTTTGTTATCATCTACTATAAGTATTTTATAGTTGGAACCATTAAAGTATTCTACTTTCTTTTCCCTTAGATCTAGATTACTTATTACTCCAATAATACTGTGGTCAATTATTTTCTGTGGTACTACTACTGTGAAAGTAGAGCCTTTTCCATAAGTACTACTTACATTTATTTTACCATTCATAAGATTAACCATTTCTTTGGTTATTACTAGTCCTAAACCAGTTCCCTCAATTGATTGATTTACTTCTTTATCTAGTCTTGTAAACTTTTCAAATAGTTTATCAAAGTCTTCTTTCTTTATACCCATTCCTGTGTCTGTTACAGATATAGTTAAATATGCTATATCTGCTGATACTTTTGATGTAATAGTAAACTTGATTTCTCCTTTTTCTGTATATTTACAGGCATTATTTAGTAGATTTAAACATATTTGAAATAGTTTAGTTTCATCTCCATAAAGTTTACTTGGAATATTAGGATCTATATTTGTAGTAAACTTTATAGGTTTTTCCCCAATTCTAACAGTAACTATATTTGTTAATTCAAGTACTATATTAGAAATATTATAGTTGGTGTTTACTAGTTCCATTTTGCCTTCTTCAATTTTAGATATATCTAGAATATTATTAATTATCTCTAGTAGTATTTGTCCAGCATTATTTATGTTTTTAATATCTTCTCTAACACTACTTGGTAATTCATTGGTTAGGGCAGAGTCGGTTAGTCCAATAATGGCATTCATCGGAGTTCTTATTTCATGACTCATACTGGCTAAAAAGTCTGTTTTAGCTTTATTTGCACTTTCAGCTTCTTCTCTTAATTTATTTAATTCGTCTATATATCTTATATCAGGATTAACTAAAATAAAGTACATAAATACGGTAACTAAGGCTAAAGCACTGCTTATAAGTAATAGATTATTATACATAAACTGGATACTAAAAACTATTAGTATAGCTATTCCAAATAGTACTAGAGGAAGTCTTCTACTTCTTACTAATTTATTTTTATTAATAGCTAGTAAAATTAATAATATAGTAGTTATTATACTTGCATTATAGTATGTATAATCAAAGGCTTTTCCATACATATAGATTGGTTTTACTGAATATTCAAGAGGCAGATATATAACCCCTAGAATTAATAGTAGTAAAATTACAAGCCATAGTTTTACTGTTTTTCTTTTTTTGAAAGCTTCTTTAAAGTTATTAAATACTTCTTTGTACTCCTGGAGCATAACATATAAAAGAAATAGCATAAACCATAATATTACAAGGGATAGGAACCCTTTTGTAAATAGCGTATTAACAAAAGTAATAACTTCATGGTTTTTAATAGTAAATATACTCATTAAATCTAGTATTAAAATAAATATGGTATTAATTAATAGGTCTCTATATATTCTGTTACCTAGGGTATCGTATTTTCTTTTATAAAGATATACGATTATTAGCATTATAACATAAGCAAGACTGCATATTTGTATAGATATACTATTAAACATATTATACTTCCTTACTTACTTGATTTAATTTATTATATACTCTTTTAAATGTATTGATAATTTTTGGACTAAACTTAGTGTTTTCAAGAGAAATGATTGCACTATTTATATAATTATCATCAGTATAGTTCTTAGTTAAGTTATTATAGTATGTAGCTAGTGATACAATCATGGCACTTATTGGTATAGCTTCTTCTTTTAATCCCTCAGGGTAGCCTGTTCCATCATATTTTTCATGATAGTATTTTGTTATTTCATAGGCATAATCAGTAAAAGTATTATCACCATTATTTTTAAGTCCATATTTAATAATTTTGGATCCAATTACTGGATAATTTTTAACTATATCAGCTTCTTCTTTGGTAAGATTAGTAACTTTACTATACATTACTCTAGGAATAGCGTAGTATCCAATATCATAAAAGCAACTTGCTTCAGTTATTTTACTTACTTTATTTTCATTTAAATTATATTCTTTATAGTTTTCCATTACATCAGTTGCCAGGATGTAAGTGTATTTTTTTACTTTTTCTATATTGGTTTTGTAGTCATATTTATAAGCACTTATTATTGTATCTATAATGTTTTTTAAATCAGCATATTGGTTTAATATCATTTCATTTAGTGAGTTACTTGATTTATATAAGTTAACTAGATTATTAATTCTATGTTTTATTATTTCGGTATTAAATGGTTTTTCTAACATATCTGCGATATGATAACTATATACTTTATCTCTAGTTTCTTTAGAGTAGTCTCCACTTATTATGGCTACTGGTATTTTATTTAAGTAATTGTTTTTATTTAAATAGTCTAAAACTGCGAATCCATCCATAACAGGCATAACAAGATCTAAGAATATTCCTACAATATTGTCTCTTTTTTCAAATATATTTTTTTGATTATTTTGCTGGAGTACCTCAATTCCTTCTTTACCATTTTCACAAGTAATTATATTATATTCAGAATCAAATATTTTCTTTAAGATGTTTCTAGTAATTACATCATCATCTATTATTAATAAAGTATTAGTGGCCATAGATGTTACAGATATTGCATTTTCATTAAAGGCTTTATTAAATTCAGGGTAGGATGTAGTTATATCTGACAGGATGGTATTAATGTAATTTCCTATGTTTTTAACTTCTTCACTATTATTTGTACTATTAAAGATATTATATATTTTTAATAATCCATCAGAAATATTATCTATCATTTCATGCGTTTTAACATCATTATTAGGTTGGCTTTCTTTTTCCACTTTAACATTAGTGTTATTGCATTCATCCTCGTAGAGTAATATTAAATCCTTATTTTCAAAATTAAATAAATATGTTTCTAATTGATAACTTACTTCAATACCATTTTGGTTTTTCTTTTTTATATATTCAGTTATCTTCTTTTTACCATTTTGGAGTTCTTCTCTTAATTTTTGGATATTTAATATATTATTTAATTTATTGATATCATCACTATTTACCATAGTAGTATAATAACTCAAAAAATTAGAGTATGACATTTCACTTACATTAATCTGTTTATTATCAGTATATGAATAAATGTATGTCTTATCATTTGCTATATCTATTATATATATGTTTGTAAATTTAGTAAGTAGAAAATTTTGTATTAAATAGTTATAATTATTATTCATATATCCTCCTTACATTTCCTTATATGCTTTAATTATTGCATATGTATTTTGTGCCTGTGTTACAAGATTATTAAAATCACTTTTAATAAATTCTAGATTACCATTTTTACTTTCCATTTCATGCTTGTAACATATTTCTCCAAAAGAAGTAAACCCTAGAATGCGAGAATTACTCTTTAGACTATGGACTAAAATAGCATAATTTTGTAAGTCATTATTAGTCATAAATGTTCCTAGCTTATTTATGTTATTAGGTAGTTCATTAAAGTAATCGTTTAATATTTCGTTATATGTTTCATAATCCATAGTATTTGCAATACCACTATCAACATCTACTCCATATTTTTTTAAAAATTCTAATTTATTATTCATAACATGCCTCCTCTTATTCTACTTTAAAGTATAACATAAGTGTTAAAAAAAAACAATAAAATGTATTTCAATTTTCTAAAAAATGAGTTAAAATTATAGTGGGATGTGATAATGATGGAATATTGGGATTTATATGATTATAGGGGAAAAAGAAAAAATAAGATAGCAATTAGAGGGACTAAATTAAATAATGATGAATTTCATTTAGTAGTTAATGCTTGGATTGTAAATGATAAAGGGGAGTTTTTAATAACGCAAAGATCTGAAAATAAAACCCATCCTTTAATGTGGGAATGTACTGGTGGTTCTGCTTTACTAGGGGAGAGTTCACTTCAAGCTGCAATACGGGAAGTTAAAGAAGAATTGGGTATAGATGTTAATGCTAAAACTGCTACTTTTATTGGAGAGTCTAGAAGATTTTATGAATCTTGCCCAGATATATTACATGTATGGTTATTTAGAGCAAATGAAGATATTAAAAATATTAAGATTCAGGAAGAAGAAGTTAATGATGTTATGTGGGCTTCAAAGGAAAAGGTACTTGAATTATTTCAGGATAATAAGTTTGAAGCTAATTCTTTCTTTAGTAAGGTTATTAGTAGTATAGATTGTACTATGCCTTTAACTAATAAATTAGATAATGAAGAGGTTATAATTAAATTAATAAGTGATAAAATTCCGACGATTAGTGATGAAAATAATTCTTTTTATCATGATATTTTACCAGTTAGTGTAATAGTAGTCGTTGAAAAAAATAATAATGTTATTTTACCTGCTTCAATTAATTTAATAAAAATAGAAGATGATAAATTTAAATATGTTGGAGAAGACTTTATTTATCCCCAAAAATTTAATGATAAGATAAATAAACAGATAAAAGAATATACTAACACTATAACTAATGAATTAAAGAAAAATGGATACAGAGGGATTATTAAAATAAATTATATAATAGATAATAAAGATAATGTATATTTTACTAAATTTAGTAATAATTATGAGTCAGCATTTATTATTAATAAGTACTTAAATAAATATTGTCATATTTCACTAGAAGAAATAAATTATTTAGCTACTACTAATAATTGTGTAGGTAATACTTATTTAGATAAAATTGATTATGGTTTTATTGTAAACGTTAATGGTTATCCTGAATTTAAATATTATAAAATAGTTAAAAGAAAGTATAAGTTATTTAATTATTCTATTATTTTGCATAGTGACTTTATAAAAAAGAGAAACTTATAAATAAAATGTAAGAAAAAATATTGTCAAAATTTCTTATTTATGTTATCCTTATAGTAGAGGGTAGTAACCCGAAGGAAGGAAGAATGAAAATGAAGAAAAAGTTTTTATCATTATTTAGTTTTATATTGGTAATAAGTATATGTCTTAGTGCGTATAGTCCAGTGGTACTAGCAGATGGGGAGAGTTGTAAAGAGTATGACGCTTATTTCTATTTTGCTTCTAGGGAATGGGGTAGCTCATTCTGGGATGAAAATGGAGATGCTAAAGATTGGGATTTAGTTAGTTGTACTACTGCTAGTGGTGACTGTAGTAAAGGTGGCGATGGAACTTTTATTCTTGATTTTAGTGAGTTAAATTTACCAGAAGGTTCTACTATAACAGAAGTATCAGGAAGTGGAGAACAGATTTCAATAGATGATTCTATGACTTCATTTTGGACAAGATTTAATGAGCTTGCTAAAAAAAGTGATACAGTTATTAATGGTTCAACTCTATTAGAAAATGGTAAATTTTATGCTGTTCATGGTATATATTCTGATGATACTGGTGCCAATATATGGGCAAAAGATTTAGAATATTCTGCTTTAGAAAAGTCAAAGGCAAGTTTTAGTTCTGATATTACAACAATTTATAATCCTAAGTTTAAACAAAAAGGAGATGTAATAAAAGCTAATTTTACAGTTAAAAGATCATTTACCGCAAGTGCTTATAATAAAATTAAGGATAATAGTTTACAAATAGGAAATGCTACTGGTGGTATTTTATATGCTCCTGCATTATATAAAACAACATTTAATGTATGTACTCCAGTAAAGGATCCAACACTTACTATTAATTATTGGTATGATGAAGTAGGTAAAAAGAAAGCAAGCGATTCTTATCAAGAAGTAATAAAAGCAGGAAGTAAGTATGAGAAAGAGTCTCCTAAAATAGAGGGATGGACTCCTGATAAGGATGTTGTAAGAGGAACTATGCCGGATGAAGATCTTGTAATAGATGTTATATATACTCCAAAAACTGGAGGAGTAGCAATGGGATTTATTTGGTTTATTGGATTTCTAGGTTTAGGTTATGGAATATATTACTATAAAAAAACTGTAAGGGATGAAGAAGAGATTTAAAGCGTTATATAAAACTTTTCATTTTGAGTGAAAAGTTTTATTTTTTTTAATTTCATACTTGCCAAAATGATTTATTTATGCTATTCTTATTGTAGAGGGTAGTGACCCAGAGGAAGGAAGAATGAAAATGAAGAAAAAGTTTTTATCAATGTTTAGTTTTATGTTGGTAATAAGTATGTGTTTTAGTGTGTATAGTCCAAAGGTATTTGCAGATGGGGAGAGTTGTGAAAAATATGACGCCTATTTATATTTTTCTGATCAGCAATGGGTAAGTACTATTACTGATCATGCAACAAATGGTGTTTGGAATTATGAAACTTGTACAACTGCAGGTAGTTTTGATGAAAATACTAATACTTGTAAGGGAAGTGGTACTTTTGAAATTGATTTCACTGATTTAAATTTACCTAGTAATGCCACAATTAAAAAAGTAGGAGAATCAGGTAGTATTGTTCCTCTTAGTTCTGATGCTGATTTAACAGATTTTTGGAATGTTATGACTACTTATAGTATTGGTACTACAGTTAAGAATAAAACTTTATATGTAAAACATGGTGCATGGACTAATAAAGATTCTAGTAATTTAAATGCTTATAATGGTTATTTTACTGCTGATGAGTATAAGAAAGCTAGTTATACAGGTATTTCTACAGTAAAGAGTGCAACATTTACACAAAATGGTACACAGTTAATTGGTACTTTTAGAGTTCTTAGAAAGTACGGTACAAGTGAAATTGGTGGTATGGAAAGTAGTGGAAAAGTTGTATATAGAAAGAATAAAGATGGTAACTTAGTTGATAAAAGTGGTAATGTAATTGATGAGAATTCTAATGATAAAGTTGCTATTATATTTGCACCAATGTTATATAAAATGCAATTTGAAGCATGTACTCCAGTAGTAAATCCAGTTAAGAATCCAACACTTACTATTCGTTATTGGTATGATGAAGTAGGTAAAAAGAAAGCAGCTGATTCTTATCAAGAAGAAAAGAAAGCAGGAAGTAAGTATGAAGTTGATTCACCTAAAATAGAGGGATGGACACCAGACAAGGATGTAGTAAGAGGAACTATGCCAGATGAGGATCTTGTAATAGATGTTATATATACTCCAAAAACTGGAGGAGTTGCTATGGGATTTGTTTGGTTTATTGGATTTCTTGGTTTAGGTTATGGAATATATTACTATAATAAAACTGTAAGAGATGAAGAAGAAGAAATATAGTTAAATTAATTAACACATGAAATATTAAGTCATGTGTTTTTTTCTGTATATAAAAAGATTAAAAAAATTATATATTTATCTCGAAAAAAAGTAAAAATATCTTGCACTAATTATTCAAATATGATATGATTATTAGTGTAAGAAAATATAGGTAGTATATAAAGTAACCTAACAGAAAGGACTTAGTTATATGGAAGAAAATAAGAGGATAACCCCAAAATTAGCAGTAGTATCTGTACTTATTGCTACAGTATTAACAGGGATAAGTGTAGCTTTTGGTTATTTTTTATGGAATAGTATGCAGAATACTAATATTAGTTTTACAGTATCTGGGGCAATAGTGTACTTAGATGATGGGGCAGACATTAAGGGAGCTAATTTAGTGCCAGCTTCAGGTTATAGTAGCGTGGATGCTATAAAGAAGAGTATTAAACTTAAGTTAAAAGATGATGTAACAGATCCAGTTACAGTTAATATTAAGTTAAATGTTAATAGTTTGGATGATGGACTTAAGAAGAGTAGTTTTAAGTATTTACTTTTAAAAGATGGAACTACTATAAAAGAGGGAGATTTTGCAAGTTATACTAATCCAATAACTCTTGCAACTTTATCTAGTGATAATACTAATGATAATTTAAAGTTAACTACTATTTTAAGTGAATATATGTTATATATATGGATAGATGGAACGGTAGAAAATGATGCTAGTATGCAGAATCAAAGTTTTGACTTTACTATAACAGTAGATGGTGATAATTCTGCTAAAGTATATATGGGGGCAAACTATGTTAAAGAATTAGCAGAGACTACAGAAGCAGGATCAGCAAATGGAGTATATAAGGTACATCATGATGAGATAAGTAGTACTGATAGTGTTACCGGAAATATTATTCCTGCGGTAGATGATTATAGATATTATGGGGCTAACCCTGATAATTATATATGTTTAAAGTTAAATAGTGATAATACTTGTCCAGATAAATATCTTTATAGAATAATTGGTAGTATTTATGATGAGTTAGAGGGGACTAATAAACTTAAAGTTATAAAGGCAACAACTCTTAAAGCAGGGGATGGTAGTACAGGTACTGTTACGAAGTTTGCCTGGAACCAGACAACAGCTACAGATAATGCAAGTTATAGACAAAATATCTGGGCACCAGTAACGGATAGTACTACGGGATATTCTAATGCTAAGGAATTACCTAGTACGGGTAGAGATAATTCAGGAAGTACTTTAATGGAGATGTTAAATTCAGAAGGAGATAATGGTCTATGGTGGGGAGGAAAAAGTGGCACCATGTACTATTATGATAGTGGTATGCAAACTAAAACGGTAGACTTCTCTGGAGACGAATATAAAATGGAAAGTGATGTTCTTGATATGATTTCAAATTCAAGATATTATTTAGCAGGACATAATTCTAATCAAATAACTCCGGAGACAATGTATACATATGAAAGAACAACGACAGGTTATAATAATGGACGATATAATGATGTTAGACCTTATTATTGGGATGGAAAAGTAGCAGTAATGTATCCATCAGATTATGGATATGCAGCAGGAGAGGCTTGTGCAACAGGTACTAACATAAATGCATACAATAGTAGTTGTAAGAATACAGACTGGCTATTGTATACTGGAGATTGGCAGTGGACATTGTCGCCGTATTCGTCCGGCGCTAACCATGCGTTCGGTGTCAACAACGCGACGGGCAGCGTCTACAGCGACTACGTCTACTATGGGGTTTGGTGCGACCAGTCTTTAATCTGACATCTGACGTAATCATTGTGGGAGGAAGTGGAACTAGTTCAAGTCCGTATCAAATTACGAAGGGATAACCTAGTCAAAAAAAATGTGCCTAGCAGGGAGAGTCCTGCAGGCACGTGCAAGGGGAAGACAAAAGAAAGAGAGAAAAAAATAGTAAGTGCTCTGCATTCAGCAGGGCATACAAGTAAGGGTAAATGTGGTGTGAAAGACAATATGTAATCAAAGACAGAAATAAGGAAAAAGAAAATAAAAGAAGATTCGGAAGGGTGTTGCGGTGATAAGTAGCCTCGCTAATACCTATAAATTATAAGGGATAATCAATATGATTAACTCTTAGTAAGGAGAAAAGTGATATTATATGAGAAAGTTATTAGATAATAGATTTTTATTAATTATGGCAAGTACTTTAATTGTTTTAATTATCTTAGTTCTCGGAGTCTTTGTATTTTTCAAAGATAAGGGAGAAGTATTTGTTAAAGAGGGATATATTCTTGATAATTTAAGTAGTAGTAATAATAGATATTATTTTGATAAGGATACTTCTTATAAAGAGAATTTATCTTCTAAGATAGTGTTTAAGGATACTAGTAAAGAGGAAGTACAAGTTATAAAAGATAGTTTTGTGCATTATTTAGATGGTAGTATATCTTTTCTAAAAAATGGTGCTATTCTTGATTTAGGTACTGTTAAGTCTAGTATTGCTAATTTCTATAATATTACTAAAGATAGTGTTTTAGAATATAAGGATAAGGGTTATTATATAGAGAGTACTAATGGTGTTATTAATTTTAATAATTTAATAGCTAGAATTAGTGATAATAAATATATGGTAGCAGGTAAAGATGTTAAACTTAAAGTTAGTAGTAGTGATAGTTCTATAGATGGGGATTATTTTGAGATAGTATATGTTGAAAAGGGTATTGTAAATATAGAGAATCAGGAGGTTAAGTATCAAGTTCCTGCGGAGAACTCTTTTATATATGTTGGAGATATTACTATTGATTTAGGTAATAAGAAGATATTAAGTGGGGATACTGATATTATGTCTATTACTACGATTACTATTGATGGTAATGAGAATATAGAAATAATACCTAAAGATAAATATAAAGATGATGATAAAGACAAAGATAAAGAAAATGACAATAAGGATGGTAATAAAGATGGTACCAATGGTGGTACTAATGGTAATGGTAATGGTGGTACAACCACTGATAATAATAATCCTACAGATGGTAATGGTAACAAGGAGAATGATGGGAATAGTGATGTAGTACCTAATGTAGTAGATAATACAAAGATATCCTTAGTTAACGCTGAGATTACTTCTACTAGTATTGGTCTTACTCTTGATGTAAATGGGGTAGAGAATGCTGATTATAAGTTATATATGACTAATACTGAAAGTGGTAAGAGAGTATATTCTACAACCTTTAGTGGTAATGGTGAGAAGAAGATACCTACTAAGTATTCACTTAATCCTGATACTAATTATTTAGTTACTATAGAAACAAGTGGAGAGGGAGTATATCAGAATATATTTAAGACTAAAGATATGGGGGTCAGTATTAATAAGTTATATGCTGAAAGTGATAGTTTAACTTTTGATGTAAGAATTGATAAGAATTCTACTGTTAATAAGCTTACATTAAATTTATATAAGTATGATGAAAAGAATGGGGAATATGTATTACAAAAAGATGCAAATGGTAATAATCAGAGTACTGTTATTAGTAAAGATAATAGTTTAGAGGGGTATAATTATACATTTAAAGGGCTTAGCTCTAATACTACATATTATGTTATAGCAGAAGATTTTAATGTTAATAATATAGAATATTCTGGTGTTTATAATATATCTTTAAAAATTAAAACATTAAAAGAAGATATTTCTAATAATATTATACCTAAGGTTACAGTTAACAGTAGGAATAATACTTTTACCCTTTCTCTTGAGGGTATTACAGATGAAGAGAAGAGTATTACAAGTTATACATATTATGTGTATGATGCTGAAGATATTAGAAATGGTAATCCAGATAAGAAGCCTGTGATTAACCCAATAACAAAGACTAATGCTGGTAATATTACTCTTGATGTAGAACCTGCAGGATCTGCAATTCATGATCCTAATAAGTTAGAGAATGGTAAAAACTATGTATATAATGTTTTAATAGAGTATTATGATAATGAAAAGTATGGTGAATTTTTAACAGTTAATAGTGATGAGTTCTGGGTTAGTGGTAAGCCTAGTATATCTATAAGTCAAGATAATGATAATACTACTTATGATAAAGTTGTTGCAAATATTGATTTAATAGATAATAGTTGTACTGTACCTCTAAGTGGTAGAGAGTGTTATGATGAAGCTAATGAGATTAGAGTTACAGTTACTGATAGAATGGGAAATGCTGTATTTTCAGAAGTAGTTAATTTTGAAAAAGTTCCTGGTAATGATAAGATACTTAGATATAATTTAGTAGTAGATGGTCTAACTGAAGGTAGTACTTATAAAGTTGATGTAACTGCTAATAAAGTGGATATGAGGGATGGTAATATATATGCTCCTTATACATTTACTTTTGAAGATGGTAGAAGTACACTAGAGACAAAGAAATTAAGTGAACTTACTCCTGTATTTAAAAATGGAGAGGGTGGTTCTAATATAGACCATGTTGTTAATGCTAATTTGAAGTTTGTTTGTCCAGATGTAGAGGGTAAAAAGGATGAGGTTAATTGTGAGTATACTGCTAGTGCTCTTAAGAGTATAGTAGTTAAACTATATAGGGGTGATATTAGTGGTAATCTTGATGAAGAATACCTAGTAGGGGAAAAAGTACTTACTAATAATGATTTTAATTTAAAAGAGACTTTATATGGAGATGAGGCTCCAGGGTATAATATTACTACTGATGAGACATTTGGTCTTACATATGAGTATTTAAAAGAAAATAATATATTAACAGAAAAATATACTATTGTGGTTTATGCTTATTATGAAGATGTTAGTATATATTCTGATCATTTAAGTTCTAAAGAGATAAAGTTAACATTTAATGAAAAGGTATATACAGTTAATCCTCAATTATTTATGGAAGAAATAAAGGATCCTACTTCTACTTATGTTAAGAGAAGTAATAGTGAGTCTGGTAATATGTTCCCAGATGTTTCTAGGACTACTACAGTAGGATTTCTGGTTTCTTCTAGGTTCCATAGATTGGGACTTGAGGCAAATGGGCAGAATCCTACTGGGGCAACATATTATGTATATAAGCAAAAGCCTAATGGTACTCTTGAGAAAGTTGATTTCTATATAAAAGATGGGGATGAACTTAAGAGAATATCTAAAGATGAGGGGCTTAAGTTTAATACTATTGGAGAAGCTGATAGTGAGGGTAATGTTATTTTACAAGCAGAGATTTTTATGGATAAGGGAACTGATTTAACTGTTTCTGATGATTTGATGAGACGTGGTAATATATATTTTGTTTCATGTGAAATTAAGATTAGTAATTCTACAACATCATATCCTTATAATTCTTCTTCTTTAGGTAATAAGCCTTATACAGGGTTATATGGTATATTTACAGAGATTGCTCCAACTGATAGTAGTAAACAAAATCCTACAATCTCTATGTATGCATTATCTTCTACTAAGAATAGTATTACATATAATTATAAAATAAATGATATAGATAAAGTAATTAATAGTGAGTCAGGTAGTTATAAAATATACTATACTAAGAATGATGGAAGTGAGGTTGGTCTTGATATTACTCCATCAGGTAATGGTTATAGTGGTACTTATACTATAGATAATTTAAGTAATAATGATACATATAATATATATTTAAAAGAAAATTTAATTAAGACTGATGAAGCTAGTAATGATGTCTTAATGGAGACTATGTTTGATGGTTATTATGATATTAAAGATTATAATAATAAGTTTGAAATTCTTAATAAGAGTGATAATAGAGTTAAATTTAAAATGCTATTAGATAGTGATGTTATGGATAGGGTATTATCATATAAGGTTGTTCTTACAGATTCAAAAGATAATAAGTTAGAGATTATAAAACCATCTTTAGAGTCTTGTTATGAAGATAATACTGATTCATTTAATAGATGTATTAATATAGATTATACTGATTTAAAGAAGGCTGGTATGCAGACTACAGATACTAGTAAGCCTAATAATATTAAAGTAGATATATATGGATATTATGATACGGGTATTATTAAATGGGTAGATAGTCCTGAGGATAATTTATTTTATATATTCCAGGATAATAATACTAAAGAAGAAAGAGGTAATTATATAGTATTTTCTTCATCTGGGGTTATAAGTAGTTATAATCCTTCGGAGGGAAGTAATACTTCTGTTAGGACGCATTATACTTATAAAAGAAATACAAATGATAGATCCCTTGTTATTACTAATAAGTATGCAGGGTATAATATATCTTCTAATACAACATTAAAATATGTAATAACATCAAGTGGTATTAAATTTGCTCTCGGAGACTATAATAAGCTTGGTAGTTTGAATTCTAAGGTTGTAAAAGAGGGTAGTATTACTTCTTCAGATAATCAATTTAATTTTAGTAGTATTACTCCGAAGATTAGTAAGAATAGTGAGAGTGCTTTAATTAATGGTGCTAATGTTACTATGACTATTAATGGTTTTGATGAATCATCTTTTAAGAAAGAAAATGATAAGTTTTACTTCTATATAGATGTTTGGAATAGTGAAGAAGATTACTTAGAATATAAAGATAATTGGAATAGTGTTCCTAATATAGAAAAGAATACTAAAATACTTAGAACTGTTAAGTATGAATATGATCCAGAAAGTGGTAATAAATTTAAAGTATTAATTGATGGGTTAGATGCTAGTACTTCATACTATTATACAGTTAGTGCTTATATGAAGAATGGTAAATATACACAGTTCTTTGATGGTGCTAATGAAGATGAGTATGTAACTAAGTTATACACTTTCTCATCTGGAGGTAGTTCTTTCTATCAAAATTTAAAGACTGGTTATACATCAAGCTATGAAAAAGAGGCTTATGGTAAAAGGACTTTAAACTCTGTTATATCTCTTGCTACATCTTCTGATGAGTTAAACTTCTATTTAAAATATGCAGTATGTGATGTAGATAGTGAGTCTTGTGATTTAAATAATCATATTCAGGATTTACTAGGTACAGTTAATAAAGAAGATATGTCTAATTCTGTTAAAAGTAGTATAGATTTACCTAATGATTTTGTCTATGGTAAGAATTACATGTATAAACTATATGCTATATATGATAAAAAAGATCAAGATGGTAATGTTGTTTCTGAGGGAGAATATTTACTTAACTTTACAAATATTAATATGTATATATTACCTCTTACAGAGCCATCATTTACAATTACTAGAAAGGCCTCAATTGATAGTGAAGAAGGGTATGTAATTGATACAATGGTTAAGTTAAATGATCCGGATGCTACTGTTCTTAATAAAGAATTTAGTATGAAAATAACTGGTGGTAATTCGCAAATGATAATGCAAATAAAAGATGAGAATGGTAAATGGAAGGATGTAAGTAGTGATTATAAGTTTGATCTTACTGTTGATGCTATTGAGGTTAGGTTTAGAAATTTAGAGGAAAATACAGCATATGAGGTTACTGCATCTGCAAATAGTTATCGTAATAATGATTCTTTAGAAGTAAAAGAAGAAGAGATTACTAAATCTCATACAGTATATTCTACTAACTCATATGGTGTTGCTTTAGGACTTATAGATTTATCTGCAACTCCTAATAGTATAGTAGCTAAATTTCTTGGAGGTTCTAGCTTTGAGAAAGTAGATTCTATAACTTATACAATAGGAATATGGGGTAACTCTGAAGCAGGTTCTACTATATATGGAAGTTATAATACATCTGATAAGCCTTTCCAAGTATCTTCTGATGATCCTTCTACATTTAGATATGTGTTTAATCCGGAAGAATTAGTTACTAAACCAGCTTTTGCTAAAGCAGGTAGTCTAATAGATGGTAAAACATATACACTAATGTTAGATTTTAAAATAGGAGCTAATAATGTTACTACAGACTTAATGACTGTTACTTATAGTAAGGAGGTTAAATAATGAAGAGGAAATATGATCTTAGAAATAAAAGAAGCTTCCTAATAATTGTAATTATTTCTATTATAATGATTAGTATTTTCTCTTTCTTTATTTATAAGTTTGTTAAAATTGGTAAAGTAGAATATAATTTATCTTCAGGTATGGTTGTTATGGATAATAATAATGATAGTCTGGTGTTAAAGGATGATGCTACTTTAAAGATGAAATGGACAGGTAATTATTATTTAAAGTATAAAAGTAATAAAAAGGAAGTTATTTTAAGTAAGAATGTTATTACTTATAGTAGTGATAAAATGGGTCTTTATGGTAAGTTTTTTGAGGTAAGAAATAAAGATGATATAGTTATTACTAAAGATGAGACTATAATAAAAGATATGAGTACTCCGAGATTCTATAAAATAGAAGATAGAAAGTATCTACTTATTTCTGGAAGTATTATTAGTAGTGATAACGTTCTTGATACTACTGATTTCCTATTAGTAGAGTTAGATAAACAAGGAAATGCAAAGCTTACAAATAATAAAGTTAATTTAAAGACCATTTCTAAAACTACTTTAGTAACTACTGGTTATGAATTTGATATTGCTAATGAAATGTTAATTTTTGGGGACGAGAAGTTAGATTTAAAAAAGATTATTGGCACATCTAATTTATATAAACCTGATGATGGTAATGGAAATGGTAATGGAAATGGAAATGGTACTAAAGATGGAAATGATGATGATAATACTGGGGGAGATGGTAATAATAATGATAATACAGAGCCTGGTAAAACTAATACTGGTAATGTGATTGTTCCTAATACTAATGGAGATGTTGTTAATAATACAGAGAATAATATAAAGAATGATGATACTAATAAAGAGCCTAAATCTACAGTTACATCAGTAGTAGGGGTTACTTCTTCTTACAGTAGTATCACCTGTAACTATGTTATATATGATCCTTATAATAATTATATTAGTACGTTTGTAGAAGTTAGAAATGCTTTAGGTAATTTGGTAAAGAAAGTATCTATGTCTAAAAATAGTAATAGTTTAGTTATAGATAGTTTAGCTTATAATACAGAATATACTTTATTATTTAAATATAGTTATATTGAAGATAATAAAGAAGTATTTAATACTTATTATGAAGAAAAAGTAACTACTAAGGTTCCTAATTATGAGATTACTTTAAATAAAGTATCTAATATAACAGGCTCTATTAGTTATAATGTAATACTAGATAATAAAGCTTTATCAGAAATAATTGGGGATCAATCTAAGATTATATTAAATACTAGCCTTTTGGTCGGAGATACTGTAATAAAGGGAGAAATTACTAAAGATATTACTTATGGTAAAATACCTAAATATATAAGTGGAACTTTTTCTCTTCCACAGACTAGTCTGGGGGATATAGTTACTATTAAGTTAGATAGTGTTACTTTGATGGGACAGACTATTACTTATAATAATGTTTATTATAAGTATGTAAGTAGGTAAGGAGGATTTATGAGTAAAGTTATTAATTATGTTAAAGATAAGTATAAGATATTTGTACCTATAATTGTGTTTTTAGTATTAATTATAATTTCTTTCTATTATTATTCTGAATATAAATATGAACTTAAATTAGATAAGAAAAGGGTAGAAGTTTATAAAGAAGTACTCGGAGGTAAGGTATCCTTTAATCTTGATATATATTCTAATAAAAAAGGTAATATTAAGAAACTAGAAACTGATAAAGAAATTACTTTTGATTCTAATCCTATATATTATGCGGGTAGTGATTCTGTAATATTCTCTCAAGGTATGAGTGTAATTTTTCCATATGAAAATAATACAGAATATGCTACTAGTAAGTATGTAGTATATGAAAAAGTTGGTAATTTACATTATTTAATAAATGATGGTGTTAAAAAAGATTATCTATATTTCTTTATGTACGATGGAGATGATTTATATTTCTTTATAGATGATGTTACTTTATATATTGATAATAGTGTATATAAAACTCTTTCTGGTATGTCTTATGTCCAGTTAGTGGGGGATACTCTTATTGTATATAATAAAGATGAAGATACCTCATTTGTTAAAGAGATTAGTTCTACTTCTCCGGTAGTTGTTAAAAATGACTTTCTAGATATAGATTTAAGAAGTAATAAGATAGGTAGTAATAGATTATTAAATAAGAATTTAGATAGTTTAACTAAACTAGCAAATAAGAAAGAAAACAAATAACTGTTTTCTTTTTAACTATAATAAATTTATATTAAAAATGCTGACTTTTTAATATAAATGTGGTAGAATATTCGTGGTGGTTTATTTATGGATAATAATAACTATAATATTATATCTCTTGCTTATCTTGGAGATTCAGTATATGAGGTATATATTAGAGAATATTTAATTAGAAGTAGTGATTATAAAGTAAGTGATATTAGTAGGAAAGTAATTCCTTATGTTTGTGCAAAAGGACAAGCAGATCTACTTGATTATTTATTAGAGAAAAATATATTTAATGATTATGAATTAGATATTATTAAACGAGGTAGGAATTATAAACGTAGTGTCCATCCTAAGACTACAGATATTATTACTTATAAAAAATCAACAGGATTTGAAGCTCTATTTGGACAACTTTATATAGATGGTAATATAAAGAGGATTGAAGAAATTATTAGGGAGGTTAAAAATGCTAATATATGGTAGGAATGTGTGCAGAGAAAAGTTACTTAGTAATGATAGAATTAATAAAGTGTATCTAAGTAATAGTTTTAATGATAAAGAAATATTATTATTAATTAAGAAAAGAAAAGTTAATATAAAATATTTAAATAATAAAGAACTTGATAATTTAACTAAAGGTTTAAATCAAAAGATAGCACTAGAAGTTGATGATGTTAAAACATATGATATAAGTATTATAGAAAAAGAAGAGAGTCCTGTAGTGGTTATGTTAGATCATATAGAAGATCCTCATAATATGGGAGCTATTATTAGAAGTTGTGAAGCTCTTGGGGTTAACTTTATAATTATTCCAAACAACAGAAGTGTTAATATAAATTCTACAGTAGTTAAAACTAGTGCAGGTGCAATAGATAATGTAAAAATAATAAGGGTTTCTAATTTAACTAGTTGTATTAATAGATTAAAAGATATAGGTTATTGGATAGTGGGTACTGATATGCTCGGAGAAGATTATACTAAGATAGATTATAATATGAAAGTATGTTTAATTATAGGTAATGAGGGTAAGGGTATTTCTAAGATAGTTAGAGATAACTGTGATTATATTGCCTCTATTCCAATGAAGGGTAAGGTAAATAGTTTAAATGCTTCTGTTTCATGTGGTATTGTTTTATCAGAAATAGTAAGACAAAAAGGGGGATTATAATGTTAAATGATTATGAACTACTTTTTTTAGCACAGGAATGTGATGAGGAAGCGTATAAGGATCTTTTTGATAAGTATAATCCAGTATTATGTGGTAAAGTTAAGAGTTTTAAGATTAAACATAAGGAGTTTAATATTGATTATAGTGAGATATATTCTACCGCGGTAGTTGGTTTTAATGAGGCAGTAAATGGATATATCGGAGGTTCGGGAACATTATTTTATACTTTTTTAAATATATGTGTTGATAGAGAATTAATGAAATTATCTGATTCTTTAAACAGGGGTAATAACTTAATTACTATGAAAGCTATATCTATAGATAAGAATATTACTGCCTCTGTCGAGGTTAAGGATTTAATTAAATCAGATATAGAGAGTCCAGAAGATATGTTAGTTATGAATTATACTGTTAATAGACTTTTAGAAAAGATAATTAATTATTTAAGTAGTTATGAGGTTGAAGTACTATCCCTTAGACTTGAGGGACTAAGTCCTGAAGAGGTTGCATTTAGTTTAAATCGAAGTATTAAGGGTGTATATAAAGCTATGGAGAGAATTAAAGATAAAACTTTAAATATAGTAATTTATGGTAATTAATAATTATTTAGACCTAAAATATAATTATATGATATAATATTAGACCAAAGGAAGTGATGTATATGGATAAAATAATTATTAAGGGAGCAAGAGAAAACAATTTAAAAAATATTAATATAGATATTCCTAAAAATAAGTTAGTAGTTATTACTGGGGTAAGTGGTAGTGGTAAGAGTAGTTTAGCATTTGATACCATTTATGCTGAGGGAAGAAGAAGATATATAGAGAGTCTTAGTGCTTATGCAAGACAATTTTTAGGTAATTCTGATAAACCTGATGTAGATAGTATTGAGGGGCTTAGTCCTGCGATTAGTATTGATCAAAAGACTACTAATAGAAATCCTCGTAGTACAGTAGGAACTATTACAGAGATATATGATTATTTAAGACTTCTTTATGCAAGAGTTGGAGTTGCTCATTGTCCCAATCACCATATTCCTATAACTAGTCAGAGTATTGAAGAGATGAGAAATAAGATTATGGAGATAGATGAGGGCTCTAAGATAATGATTATGTCTCCTGTTGTTAAAGGGGAAAAGGGTACACATAAAGAGTTATTAGATAAACTTTTAAAAGATGGATATGTTCGCTGTAAAATAGATGGTGAAATAATTAATTTATCTGATGATATTAGTTTGGAAAAGAATAAAAAACATAATATTTCTGTAGTAATTGATAGACTAATTATTAAAGAGAGTATCTCTAGTAGGTTATATGAGGCTTTAGAGACTGCTTGTAATTTATCTTCAGGAAAAGTAGTTATTGACGTGGTTGGAAAAGAGGAAATAGTTCTTTCAGAAAATTTTTCTTGTCCACTATGTGATTATTCACTACTAGAACTAGAACCTAGAATATTTTCTTTTAATGCCCCATATGGAGCATGTGATTGTTGTAAGGGACTCGGAGTTACTTATAAGATAGATCCTGATTTAATTATTCCTGATAAAAACTTATCACTTAATGAGGGTGCTATAGTAGTCGTTAACACTGAAGAGGAAGCAAATATTATATATACTAGATTAAGAGAAGTATGTAATTTTTATGATATAGATATGGATGCTCCGGTTAAAAATATTTCTAAAGATAAATTAAATATTATTCTATATGGTACAGACCATGTATTTGAATATAAGTATACATCTAAAAATGGGGGTTCTAGAACTATTAAAGGAACTTTTGAGGGTGTTATTACTAATTTAGAGAGAAGATATGTAGAGACTAAGAGTACTTGGATTAGAGATTGGATAGAAAACTTTATGACTCAGGATGTGTGTCCTGTATGTCATGGTTCTAGACTTAAAGAGGGTGTTCTTTCTGTACTTATAAATAAAAAAAATATATATGAAGTAACAAACCTTAGTATTATAGAATTAAGAAGTTTTATATCAAAACTTAAATTAACTAAGCATCAGGAGGAAGTAGCTAGTTTAGTAGTTAAAGAGATATTATCTAGACTTGACTTTTTAATAAATGTAGGATTAGAATATCTAACATTAAGTAGAGAAGCTTCTACATTATCTGGTGGGGAAGCTCAAAGAATTAGATTAGCTACTCAGATTGGTTCTAGATTAACGGGAGTTCTATATGTTTTAGATGAACCTAGTATTGGACTTCATCAAAGAGATAATGAGAAATTAATTAATTCTCTATTAGAAATGAGAGATTTGGGTAACTCTTTAATAGTAGTAGAACATGATACAGATACAATGCTTAGAAGTGATTACTTAATTGATATAGGTCCTTATGCTGGGGAAAATGGGGGAGAAGTAGTAGCATGTGGTACTGTTGAAGAAGTTATGAAGAATAAAAATAGTTTAACTGGTAAATACTTAACCGGACAGTTATATATAGAGACTCCAAAGGCAAGGAGAAAGGGTAATGGGAAGAAGTTAGTTATAAAGGGAGCTCGTGAACATAATTTAAAAAATATTAATGTTACATTTCCTTTAGGTAAATTTATTTGTGTTACCGGGGTAAGTGGTAGTGGTAAAAGTAGTTTAGTTAATGAAATATTATATAAGTCTTTATCTGTTAATTTGTATAATAGTAAGTTTAAAGTGGGATGCTGCAAAAAGATTGAGGGACTAGATAATATAGATAAAGTAATTGATATATCACAGGATCCAATAGGTAGGACTCCTAGAAGTAATCCTGCTACATATACTGGAGTATTTGATGATATAAGAGATATATTTACTGAGACTAAAGAATCTAAAATTAGAGGATACACTAAAGGAAGATTTTCTTTTAATGTTAAAGGGGGAAGATGTGAAGCATGCTGTGGTGATGGTGTTAAGAAGATAGAAATGCATTTTCTACCTGATGTTTATGTTCCTTGTGAAGTATGTCATGGTACTAGATATAATACAGAGACATTAGATATTAAATATAAGGGTAAGAATATATATGATGTTTTAGAACTTAGAGTTAGTGAGGCAATGGAATTCTTTGCTAACCATCCTAAAGTATATAATAAACTAAAAGTACTTGAAGAAGTAGGACTAGGTTATGTTAAACTAGGTCAAAGTGCTCCAACATTATCAGGTGGAGAAGCTGCTAGAGTAAAACTAGCTAAAGAACTTCAAAAGAAACCTACTGGTAAAAGTTTATTTATTTTAGATGAACCAACAACAGGACTACATACTCATGATATTAAAAGATTATTAAATATTCTAAATAGAATAGTAGATAATGGAGATACTGTAGTAGTTATAGAACATAATTTAGATGTTATTAAAGTTGCTGATTATATTATAGATTTAGGTCCAGAAGGTGGAAATAACGGAGGAGAAGTTATTGCTACTGGAACACCTGAAGAAATATGTAAGGTAGAAAATAGTTATACTGGAGAATTTTTGAAGAAGATATTATAATGTTTTTATAATAATTATTATGTGGTGTATTTTGTACATCACTTTTTATTTTGAAATTTATAAAATGTGTGATATAATATACATATGTCATTAAGTGATGATTAGCAATTAGTAGTTTATATATTTTTTTATAGAGAGTTTATGTTTGGTGAAAATAAACAAAAATGTATAAATGAATTACAATGTTATGAACTTAATCGGGTAACTCCGTTAAAAGAATAAGTGCTTGTAATAACAAGAAATAAGGTGGTACCACGGATAATATTTCGTCCTTTAAGAGATATTATTCGTGTTTTTTTATGAAAGAGAGGAAAAAAAATGACAAAGGAAGAGAAAATTGAATTAATAATTAGAAGGGGAGTCCAGATCTTTAATGAAGACTCTTTAAGAGAAAAACTTAAAAGTGATAAAAAGTTAATAGTAAAATTTGGTGCTGATCCATCAAGGCCTGATTTACATTTAGGACACACAGTTTCATTAAGATTATTAAAAGATTTACAAGACTTAGGACATGAAATAGTTTTTGTAATAGGAGATTTTACTGCCATGATTGGTGATCCATCTGGGAGAAGTAAAACAAGACCAGCCCTTACATTTGCAGAAACAAGAAAAAGTGGTGAAACATATTTTAAGCAAGTTACCAAAATTTTAGATCCATCAAAAACTAAGATTGTTTATAATAGTGAATGGTTATCAAAAATGAATTTTAATGATGTGTTAGAGTTAACTGGAAAATATACAGTAGCTAGAATTCTTGAAAGAGATGATTTTGCAAATAGATTTAAAAATAATGTTCCAATTGGAGTCCACGAGTTTATGTATCCACTTATGCAAGGATATGATTCTGTTGCTTTAAATGCGGATATAGAAATTGGAGGTACAGATCAAACCTTTAATTTATTAGTAGGTCGCGAGCTTCAAAAAGATTATGGTCAAAAATCACAAGATGTAATTGTTTTACCATTACTTGTTGGATTAGATGGTAAAGAAAAGATGTCTAAATCACTAGATAATTATATTGGTATTGATGAGCCAGCTAGTATAATGTATGAAAAGGCAATGAAGATACCAGATAATATATTATTTGAATATTTTAAGTTGACTACAGATGTTAATTTAGATGATGTTAAAAAAATAATTGATGAAGATATAATTTTAGCTCATAAAAAATATGCTGAGGAAATTATTAAAATGTATCATGGTGAAGAATATATTAATGATGCTGAGGAAAGATATAATACCGTTGCAAAAGGTGGAATTCCAGAGAATATAGAGATATTTAATGTCGATCATAATTTAATAAATGATGGAATTCTTTTAACTGATTTACTAGTAAAATCTGGTATGGTTTCATCTAAATCTGAAGGAAAAAGAATGATACAGCAAAATGGAATAAGTTTAAATGGTATAAAAGCAAGTGATACTGATTCTATTATTACTATTAGAAGTTTTAACAATAATGAATTGGTTATTCAGAAAGGAAAGAAACAATTTAAAAAAATTGTTATAAAGTAATAACGGATTGTTAAGGTATTTATCTAATGCAAATGGAAACAGAAATAACAGTATTAGTCAAAACTGATTATGATAGTTTAAAAAAAGAATTATATGCTAATGGCTTTCAGGAAAAGGAAAGATATACAGTAAATGATGTGTATTTAGTAAATAGTGAAATTGATATATTAAAAATGAATAATCTAGATATATTAAAAAATTGCGTTTTAGTTAGAGATGTTGTTGGCATTGAAAAAGAACTATTATATAAGTATAAAAAAATAGATGTAAATGGAGATATAATAGAACAGGGAAAGGTAAAATGTCCAATTATAGATGTAGATAAAGCTATTCAATTTATGAAAACCATTAAATATAAAGAATTATTTAATATATTTGATGACTGTATAGTATTTGCAAATAACAATACTGAATTAGTTGTTCAATTAGTTAATAATAAGTATATTTTTATAGAGATGGAATCAAAATGTGAATATATTAAAAAAGAATATAAAAGTGTGAATGAATTAAAGAGAGAACTATGTAAATATAATCTTTCTATAGATAAATCCAATTTTTTTGTAAAAAAAGCTGAAATGATATTAAAAGATGTATTAACAAAAAGATTATAAAATTATCATTTAAAAACCGTATTATATATTTCTAAAATATGGAAGTAAATATAAATTTTAAAATAAAGGCTGATAAAAATGTTTCTTTAAGTATTAATGTTTTATCAGTTTTTTTTATTATAAAATATCTCTAAAGATAATAAATTAAAGGATTATAAAATTTTAATTAAAAAGATATTGTATTAATAAGTGAAATATGGTAGAATAAGTTATATAAATAGAATGATAAGGAGTTAAGACTATGGAGAATGGTAACATTAATGTTAAGCATTATAAAGTTAAAATTATTAGAAAAAAAGATAACCCATTTAAATTTATTTTAGGGGTTATATCTTATGCGTTATTTATTTGGCTTTTACTAGTGGGAGTTACTTTATTAATTTATGTATGTAGTAATAAAATAAGAGAGATGAAAGGGGATGATACTCCGAGTAAGTATAATGCTTATGTAGTTTTAACGGGGAGTATGATACCTAATATTAATATTAAAGACGTAGTTATTACAAAGGCAGTAGATCCATCTGACTTAAAGGTTGATGATGTTATTACGTTTCAATCTTCGGATCCTAGAGTGCCTGATATAACAGTTACTCATAGAATTAAAGAAATATTTTATGACGATGCAACAAAGAAATATAGTTTTAGAACAAGGGGAGATAACAATAATACTGCAGATATGTATCTTTGTAAACAAGATAATATATTTGGTAAGGTTATTATAAGAATACCTAAGTTAGGTTATTTACAAGATTTACTAGCTACTAGTGGTGGTTGGATTGTAGCAGTACTTATACCTTGCCTAGCAATATTATCCTTTGATATTATGAAAGTTGGGAGAAAAGCAGTTAAAAAAGTTAAGAAAAAGTAGGTGAAATAATGAGTAGGAAGTTATGGGTAAGAGAGCATGATGAAGAGAATAAGCGTATTGTTTTAGAAGAAGAAAATAAATTATTTGTTTTATTTAGAAGATATGGAAAATTATTATTTTTAGTATTATTACTACTTCTTTTAATTGTTTTTTCCTTACTTGGCTTTTATATACTTAAATTAGATAAATCTGATATAACAGAAAATAATTACGAACCTCTTTCTATATCTTTTGAGGGCTTGGAAAATATGACTAATCTAAATGGTCTACCTGTTACTGATTCTTATGCTAAAGGTATGTTTAATAGATACTATACTGGAGACTTTAAGAAAAATGGAGAGGTATGGGCACTAGAAGTCGTAGACAATAAAGATTATAAGATAATATTTTTTAGTGATGGTACTTCTCTTAGGATAATGGGAGATAAAGTTACAAGGTTTGCTCCTCTTTCTAATGGAGGATATGCTATTTCTAAGGATAATAAATTAAATAAGGATGCTAAAGTTAGAGAGGTTACTATTCTTAATACAGAGAATATTTTTGAAGGTAAGGTTTACCATTTTAGTGATGGCTCTTCATATATAGAATCTCGTATTGGAAATGTTTTTGTTAGAAATAGTAAAGATATAAATAATAATTATATTAGTGATAATAAAGTCAGTTATTTTGATAGTAAGAAAAATATTGATGATATTTCTATTACCTATTATACTGATGGAACTACTATTATAGAAAAGGATGGTACTAAGTATTTAGTTAGAGATAAAAATGATTTTATATATGAAGATGGTAAATTATCATTTCCTAATGATAACTCTAGTAATATAATAAAAACTATTACTTATGATAATGGAATTATTATAGATTATTATAGTGATGGAGGAGCTATTATAAAACAGGGTAGTAATACTATTTCTGTTAGAAAAAGTAATAGTATAGTTATTTCTGGTAATAAATTTATTGCAGTAGAGTCTAGTAGATATGTAGATATATCTAAAGAAAGAGTTACTAGTGATGGTAGCAAAATAATATATTTAACAAATGGGGATGCAATAGTAGACTACCCTGATGGTAGAGTTAATTTATATGTTAAAGAAAATAGCAATATTAAATATAGTAATAATGATATTAGGACAGTTGGAGATAATTATGAGAAAGAGACTGTTAATAGAACTATAAACGGTAGAGTAATTAGAGAGTTTGAAAGTGTTACTTACATAGATCCATATGATGATAAGAAAATAGTAGTAGATAAAGGTAATGTATTATATGATAGTGATGGAGACATAAAATCTTTAAAAGATGAAGAGACTGATAAAGTTAAGGGTGGAAGCCTACTTATTAACAATAATTCTAGTAAGGAGTTATCTTATAGAGTTGTTCTTGAAGAATCTGATAAAACTACTTTAGATTCTAAATATATAAAATATATGTTTTCTGCTAATGGAGAGGTATCCTCTGACTTCTTAAATAAAAATGTATGGAAGTTAGGATCAGAATTAAAGGATAATAAAAAGATAGATAAAACTACTTATATAATTTATGATGGTAAAATAGAGCCTATGTCTTTTGTGGAATTAAATTTAATTCTATGGACTGATTATGAAACTATTGGAAATGATATGATGTCTAAAGCATTTATTGGGACAGTTAAGATATATGCAGAAGGTGGTAGTTTAGATGAATAATAAGGGTTTTACTTTAATAGAGTTACTAGTTACTATATTATTACTAGCTCTTATTACTTCAATTACTATACCAGTTATTGGAGATATAAGAGAAAAACATAAGGTTAATCAGTATTATGAATTATTAAATAATATTGCTAATGCTTGCAAACTATATGTTACTGATAATAGATATGATAATAAGTTTAATATAAAATGTTCGCCAGGGGCTAGTGATCCTACATTTGAAGTTAGCATGCAAACTTTAAAAGATGAGTCTTATATATCTAATTCAGTAAAGAATCCAATTGATAATAAAAATGTACCAGATGATACAACTGTTACTGTTACATTTAACTGCAGTACAAAAGAATTTAGTTATAAAATAGATAAAAATAGTAGTATTTGTGAATATAGTAATAATGATTTTAAAGATGGTGTAGATAATAGACAAAATAATGTATGTAGATAATTATTAAATAAGATAGAAATAAATATTTTTTGAAATTAGATAAAATCTATTGTAATAATTTTTAAAGTATGATAGAATAATTATATAAATAAAAAGATAGGAGGTATGTTATGGCCTTAAATAAGATTAAGAAGATGTTAGTTGAGGAAGAAGATATAAAAGATGAAGATTATTATCAAGAACCTGATAAAACTAATATCAGTAATACTGGTAAAATGATTTTATTAGAACCTCGTGCATTTTCGGAGAGTTCGCAAATAGCAGACCATTTAAAGAAGAGAAATACTGTTGTTGTGAATATGAAGAGGGTTACTCCAGATCAAGCAAAGAGAATAGTTGATTTTCTTAGTGGTACCGTTTATGCAATTGGAGGAGATCTTCAAAAAATAGGCGGAGGTATATTTCTTTGTACTCCTAAAAATGTGGATGTTGAAGGTAGTATAACTGAAGAAGATAAAATTAGTAAAGAAGAAGATAATGGGCTTGATTGGTAATAGAGTGAGGTGAATCTATGAAGAGATTTAATGTTGTTTCTAATGGATATGATATAGATGAAGTTAATAGATTCATCGATATAGTTATCAAGAGGTTAGAGAGATTAAATACAGAAAATAGAGATTATGCAGTAATGATAGAAAAATTAAATGATAAGATTAAAGAGGGTATTACTACTAATACTAATAATAATGTTTCTAATCATAATGATGAGGATAAGATATCTAAGGCTGTTTTAGTACTTCAAGAAACAGCAGATAAGATTATTAATGCCTCTAAAAAAGAGAGTCAGCAGATAATAGATGAAGCTAAGAAAAATGCTACTAGTATAGTACATGAGGCACTAGTAGAAGCTGAGAAAATAGAGTATAAAACTATGACTATGAAAAAGAATTTAACTGTATATAAAAGTAAACTTAAAAGTCTTCTGGAAGCTCAGATGGATCTTACAGAAGAGTTAGATAAAACGGAACTATAATATTAGTGTTTATCACTAATATTTTTTTGGCCTATTGCCCATTTAAATAATATATGATATAATTATCAGTGAAAAAGATAAGAGGTAATTATGAAAAAAATAAAAAATAATATAAAAAAATGGGGAAATGGTGTAAAAAAATTTATTAAAAACGAACCATTATATGTAGGTTTTGTAATATCTACTACTATTAATGGATTACTACTTAGAGCCTTTTCAGTAGGAGGAGTTTTTGTACTAAGAGCCTTTCTTTTAGATCTAGCTTATAGTATTCTAATTGGACTCATATTTTTAATGGGAAGTCCTAAAAAGAAATTTAGTAAATTACTTACTATATCCATAATATTAAGCTCTGTATGTGTAATTAATTCTGCGTATTATAATTGGTATGAGTCTTTTGCCTCAATTTCTTTACTTGCATCCTCAGTTAATGCCTTTGGGGTTACAGATACCATTAAAGAAGAAGTAGTACATATATATGATTTTATATATTTCTTACAACCATTATTCATGATATTATTATATAATATTTTAAAAAAGAAAAATATTTATAATAAATCCCTTGGAATAAAGAAGAAATTAGTAGTACTTAATACACTTGTTATAAGTATTATATTAATGGGTATTAGTTCTATATTAATGCTTCCTTCCGACTGGAGCCGGCTAGTTAAACTTTGGAATAGAGAAAGTGTTGTATATGCTTATGGTATATATGTATATCAAACAGATGATATAATTCAAAGTTTAGAACCTAAATTCTCTAATATTTTTGGGTATGACCATGCTTTAAAAGAGGTAACTGATTATTATAAAAAACATCCGGTTAAACATACCGATAATGAGTATACAGATATATTTAAAGGTAAAAATGTAATAGCTATACATGCGGAGAGTTTTCAAAAAATAGCGATGAATCTTACTTTTAATGGTAAAGAAGTTGCTCCGAATGTTAGTAGGTTAGCTAGTGAGGGTATATATTTTAGTAACTTTTATTCAGAGGTTGCCGTAGGAACAAGTAGTGATGCAGAGTTTACTTATGCTACTAGTTTAATGCCTTCTACTAGAGGTACTGTCTTTGTAAACTATTTTAATAATGATTATATTACTATTCAGAAATTACTTAAAAATGAAGGTTATAACGTTTATAGTATGCATGGTAATGTAGGTAAGTTTTGGAATAGGGATGTTATGCATAAGAGTATGGGTTATGATAAATTTTATCATAAAGATTATTATCAGATAGATGAAGTTATTGGTCTAGGTCTTTCGGATAAGTCATTTTTTAGACAGTCTATAAATTATATTAATGATATTAAAAATTCCAGTACTAATCCATATTATATAACAATGATTATGTTATCTAATCATACTCCTTTTAGTGATTTAGATCTTATGGAAGAGTATCCGACCACTATGGATGTTAATATTAATGGAGAAAAGGTTACTAGAGATTATATTAATAATACTACGCTAGGTAATTATTTTAGGTCAGTACATTATGCTGATAGTGCCATCGGAGAATTTATAGATAGTTTAGATGAGAATGGTCTTTTAGATAATACTGTAATTGTTATTTATGGTGATCATGATGCAAGGATATCTAAAAAAGATTATGATATATTATATAATTATGATCCCGTTAATGATGTTACTTTAGAAGAAGGAGACCCAGGTTATATTGATTATAATAATTATAGATATGAATTAGATAGAAAAGTTCCATTTATTATATGGACTAAAGATAAACAGTATAATGTAGAGGTAACTACACCGACAGGAATGATAGATGTACTTCCTACTTTAGGTAATATGCTTGGGGTCTCTAGTAAATACCAGCTAGGTACAGATATCTTTAATATTACAGATGAAGATAATACTGTGGTATTTTCTGATGGTTCTTATTTAACTAGTAAGATATATTATAATGCTGAAAATGGTGAGATATATAGTATTAAAAATGATATTACTAGTGAATCATATATAAAGAGTAAGTGTAAGCATGCTGATGATTTAATTAAAGTATCTAATTATATAATTGCCTATGATTTAATTAGAGAGATGGAGAATAAGAATACTCATAGTTAATATGGGTATTTTTATAAAAATATGAGTTTATTTATTTACATCTCTCTTTTTTTAATGTATAATACATGAATAAGGAAGTGGTTGTATGACTGGTGAAAGGATTGAAAAACTTATTAAAGATATAGTGGGTCCTCATATTTATAAAGAGGGTTTAGAGTATGATAAAGATGATATAACTCTTGTGAAAAGGTCAATTGATGATAGTTCTATATATTATTATTTCTCTTTAGATAGTGGGTATTATTATAGAGATGTTAATGTTGTTTTAAGTAATAACTTTGATGGTAAAATAGGTTATCGTTGTAATTGTACAGAGTTTTATTATCATCAAAGATGTAAACATATAGCAGCTTGTTTAAATCATTATGGTAATATGGTTTTATCTAATGATAGAAATTCTATAATTAAAGATATTAGTAAGAATATATTTTCTACTTTAAAGAAAGAAAATAGTTATGGATATCTTCCTAAAGAAGAGTTACAGTTAGCGGTAGAAGTTGATTTAAATGGAAAGGTTACCCTTAAGTTAGGATTAAATAAGTTGTATGTACTTAAAAATAAAATGCTTGATTTTGTTAAAGCATATATAACAAAAGATGAAGAAGTTTCTTTTGGTAAAAATTTTATTTATAATCCTAAATGTCATTATTTTAATGATGTAGATAAAAGGATTATTGATTTATTTGTTGACCACTATTATTCAATCGGGGGTTATGTTTCTAGTAGTATGATATTAGATCTTCATGATAATTCATTTAAACATCTATTAGAACTTATTAGGGATAAAGGTTTTATAGTAAAAGATGTTGGGTATATAGATAATATTATTGAGGAGTTTCCTCTTAGTAGTACTATCTCCAAAAGTTTTGAGAATTATTTTTTAGATATAGATTTTGATTCGGAAGTAAGATCTTTAACTGATGATTTTACTTATATTATTTATCAAGGGAAGTGCTATCACTTAAAGGATTCTGATGCTAAGTTTTTAAAAGAGATATATGATAATAATATTCAAAAATTAATATTTACAGATTCTGAGTTAGAGTTATTTTCTCAGAGTGTACTTCCTACGGTTAAAGATAAAATTGTAGTAGATAAGAGTGCAGATAATATAGTTATAGCTAAAAAACCAGATACTAAACTTTATTTTGATATGAATTATAATGATATAGTATGTAATGTAAAACTAAGTTATGGGACTAGTGAAATAGATTATTTTGATAAAGATACCAAAGTACTTAGAGATATAGATTATGAGGGCTCACTTCTTAATGATATTTTTGAGGTAGGGTTTATTAATAAGAATAGTAAGTTTATTTTAGATGATCTTGAGGATATTGGGTATTTTCTTGAAGAGGGTATTAGGAAGTTATCTGATAAGTATGAGACGTTTACGTCTTCTAAGTTAAAGAAGATTAATATTATAAAGAATACTAATGTTAAAAGTAATTTCTCTTTAGGTAGGGATAATATCATGAGATTTGACTTTGATCTAGGGGATATAAATTCTAGTGAGTTAGATAATATATTTGATAGTCTTAGGAAGAGAAAGAAGTATTATAAATTAAAAAGCGGGGATATTATAAATCTATCCAATAATAATGAATTAAAAGAGTTAGAGGAACTAGCTGGTATACTTGATTTATCTAATAGTGATATTACTAATGCTTCTGGAGAAATTCCTAAATATAGAGCATTATACTTAGATAGTTTAAAAAATAGTAAGTATGATATAATAAGTACTAATAATATATTTGATGAATTTATAGAGAATTTTAAAAATTATAAAGATATAAATATTAAGTTTAATAAGAGTGAAAATGAAATAATTAGAGATTATCAAAAGACCGGTATTAGATGGTTATATAATATTCATAAGTGCTGTTTCGGAGGTATTCTTGCGGATGAAATGGGTCTTGGTAAGTCACTTCAAACACTATTCTTTATAAAGAAATTAGTTAAAGAGGATAAGCAGAGTAAATTCTTATTAGTAGTTCCAACATCTTTAGTGTATAACTGGGAAAATGAAATATTAAAATTTACTCCCGATATAAGTTATCAAGTTTTCGCGGGTCCTAAAGATATTCGAAGAAGTTTATTTGAGAAGAATCCTACTATATATGTAACTTCTTATGGATTATTAAGGGAAGACTTTGATTATTATGAGAATATTAATTTTAAAGTATGTATAATAGATGAAGCTCAAAATATTAAGAACCCTAATGCTGTTATGACAAAGAAAGTAAAACAAATAAAAGCTGAGACTAGAATTGCTTTAACAGGAACCCCTCTTGAAAACTCTATTACAGAGTTATGGAGTATTTTTGATTTTATTATGCCAGGATTCCTTTCTTCTTTAGTAAATTTTGAAAGAAGATATAATGTTAAAGAATTTACTGAGGAGACTGATAAAAGACTAAGTATTCTTAATAAACAAATATCTCCATTTATATTAAGAAGAAGAAAGAAGGATGTATTATCAGAACTTCCAGATAAAATAGAAAATAATATATTTATTGATTTAACTGATTCTCAAAAGAGATTATATGCTAAAGAAGTAGAGAGAGTTAATAAAGAGATAGAGAAAATAGTTAGTGAAGAGGGATGGCCTAAGGCGAGATTCCTATTTCTAGGACTCATAATGAGACTTAGACAACTTTGTATAGATCCAAGTATTATATATGATAATTATACGGAAGAGAGTTCTAAGATGGAAAACCTTATTAAAATAGTTAAAGATTATGTAGTTAATGGACATAAGATATTAATATTTACTTCTTTTAAAACTGCTTTAAATATAGCTAAAAATAAACTATCTAATGAAGGCATTAGTAGTTATGTTATTGATGGCAGTGTAAGTGCTAAAAAGAGAATGGAGTTAGTGGATAAGTTTAATAATGATGATACTAATGTATTCTTAATAATGTTAAAAGCAGGAGGAACGGGTCTTAATTTAACTAGTGCAGATGTAGTTATTCATTTAGATATATGGTGGAATCCTCAGGCAGAGAATCAGGCTACTGATAGAGCACATCGTATTGGTCAAAAACATAATGTTGAAGTTATAAAACTTATTTCAGAGGGAACAATAGAACAGAGAATATTAGAACTTCAAGATAAGAAGAGGTTATTAACAGATAAGTTAATCGAAGGAGAGAATAGGGATAAAAACGTTTTACAGAAGTTATCTGATGATGAGTTAAAATACTTAATTTCATATGGACAACAGGAGTAATATATCTTGTATAATATTTGTTTTTATGGTAAAATATAGTCAAAAGTGAGGAGTAAGTATGAAGAAATTTAATAATAATAGTTTTAATATTAATGATGTTAATAAAGAAGTAGAACTTTATGGATGGGTTAGTAAGAAAAGAAATCTTGGAGGAGTCATATTTATTGATTTAAGAGATAGAAGTGGTATTATACAAATAGTTATTAATCCAGATAATAAGTATTATGAGAAAGCAATAGAACTTAAGAGTGAGTATGTAATTAAAGTTAAGGGGATTATTAAAGAAAGAAGTAATAAAAATAAGAATATAAGTACTGGGGATATAGAACTAGAAGTAAACTCTTTAGATATATTAAATAAATCTATAGAACTTCCTTTTGAGATAACTGATAATACTAGTGCTCTAGAGGATACTAGACTTAAATATAGATATTTAGATTTAAGAAGAAATAGTGTAAAAAATAATTTAATAGTTAGGCATAAAGTTATGCAAGTAATCAGAAATTATTTATCTGATTTAGATTTTATTGAGGTAGAAACTCCGGTACTTGGTAAGAGTACTCCAGAAGGGGCTAGAGATTATTTAGTTCCTAGTAGGGTAAATAATGGTAAATATTATGCACTTCCTCAGTCTCCACAACTATATAAACAACTTCTTATGGTAGGGGGACTAGAAAGATATTTCCAGATTGCTAAATGTTTTAGAGATGAAGATTTAAGGGCAGATAGACAACCAGAATTTACTCAGGTAGATATGGAAATGAGTTTTGTTAGTGAAGAAGATGTTATGACTATAGTAGAGAATCTACTAAAGGAAGTATTTAAGAAGATAAAAAATATAGATATTACTCTTCCTATTATGAGGATGAAGTATGATACTGCAATTAGAGATTATGGTAGTGATAAACCTGATTTACGTTTTGAAATGTTAATAAATGATATAACAGATATCTTTAAGAATACAGAGTTTACTGTATTTAAAGATACTATAAGTAATAAGGGTATAATTAATGCTATTGTAGTTAAAGATAAAGCAGATTCTTATTCTAGGAAAGATTTAGATAAACTAACAGAGTATGTACGTAAATATGGTTGTAAAGGTTTATCTTATATAAAATATTCTGAAGAAGTAACAGGATCTATTGTTAAAGCTCTTAGTAATGAAGAGTTAGATAGTATTAAGAGTACTTTAAAGTTAGATAATAATGATTTAGTATTAATTATATGTGGGGAATATAATATTGTAAAGACTTCTCTTGGATCCCTTAGATGTAAAATAGCAAAAGATAATGATATGATAGATAATAGTATTTATAAATTATTATGGGTTACTGATTTTCCATCTTTTGAATATAGTGTAGAAGAAGAAAGATATGTTGCATGTCACCATCCATTTACAATGGTTAAAGATGAAGATGTAGATAAACTTCTTACAGATAAAGCATCTTGTTATTCTAAAGCATATGATATAGTTATTAATGGGTATGAAGCAGGAGGAGGCTCTATTCGTATTCATGATCAGGATATTCAAAAGAAAATGTTTGAAGCTTTAAATCTAAGTGATGATGATATAAATAATAAGTTTGGTTACTTTGTTCAAGCGTTAAAATATGGAACTCCTCCTCATGGGGGACTTGCTCTTGGACTAGATAGGTTAGTTATGCTTTTAACAGAAACTGATAATATTAGAAATGTAATTGCTTTTCCTAAGACTGCTAGTGCTAGCTGTTTAATGAGTGATTGTCCTAATTATGTTAGCGAAAAGCAATTAGAAGATTTACACATAAAAAATGTATAGAGATTATACATTTTTTTTAATAAAAATTATTGCACTTATTTACGAAGTGTGATAAACTTATTATAACAGAAAGTAAAGAGGGAGGCGTTAATATGGCTAAGAGAGTAGTAATAGTGGTTATTATAATATTTACTGCTTTTATGACTTTTGCTTTATATAGAACCCTTGCATATGATACTAGTGTAGTAGAGAATAATCCCAGTACAACAGACCTAGATTATACTTTTACAATTGGGGACAGTAGTATTAAACAATTACAAGTAGGGGTAAATGAAACTAAATACTATGATGTAGTAATGTATAACCCTAATCCTGCGAAGATAAGTTATGTTATATATTATGAAATGGTTAGTCCTACTACTAAACCAGAAGACTTTAGTATAGTATATAAGAAAAGAAGTAAGAATAAATCTAGTGGTATAGCTAATAAAGAAAGTAGTATAACTTTAACTATAGAAGTTAGTAATACTTCTTCTAGTGAGGTTAAAGTTAATCTAGGGGCTTTAGCAGGTTATGTTAAGGGGGGAGAACTTACCTTAGCTAGTGGGAAGGTGATGATACCTGAGGAGGTAGGACCTGATTATGGATTTAATGTATCTAAAATAGATGGTGCGACTCCTACTAACTTTGATTATGGATTTTATGATTTAAGCAATTATACATGTGAAAATAATGCTACAGTTTCGTATAATCCATATACTAAGATGTTATCATATAGTAAATTAGATAATTGTAATTTAGAGTTTACTACTAAGAGTAGTCCGCTTCTTAAGGATATAGTTAATATTGGGGACTATATAGAGTATACAGGTAATAATGGTTGTAGTGGTACTTCATGTCAAGGGCATAATGCTAATCAGGATAGTGATACTACTAATTATACTTATGGGTATTGTTATAGTACTAGTTATAAGTATTATACTTACGGCTGGAGAGTTGCTTATATTAAGGATAATAGTGTATATATAGTAGCAGCAGGTTCTCCAGAGTGTGTAACAGGAACTTCTAGTAATTCTTCGACTACAATAAAGAGTTTAAAGACAGCTTCATTAAAATATTGTAATACTTATTATCTTCAAGGGGGAGTATGTGATGATACAACAGCTCATCCGCTTAGGGGAGGAGACTTTTATAACATCACTAAAGGATTATTTGGAGATTCTAGTGCAAGAGGACTATCTACATCTACTGATAGTAGTTATGATGGTGGGGTAAGTATTACAAGTAGTAATATATGCCAAGCTAAATACTCTATAAAAGAGTGTGGATATAATAATGATTTAATAGATAATGGCGGTTATTACTGGTTTGGAAGTGCCGATTCCTCTTCGAGTACCCTGGATTGGGATCCTAACTACCGTTACGTCCTCAACACCTCCGGTTCGATTGCGTTTGGGGTCCGCCCAGTCCTAAAACTAGACTCCACAATCACAGCCACTGGGGGATCAGGCACTATAGATAAACCATACACCATAAGTAAAAGGAGTGGTGTCTAGTGAAAAAGATATATATAATATTAATAACACTATCCCTAATAATAGGGGCATTCCTATTATTAGGGGATAAAGAAAAACTAATAGAATATAATAACCTAAAGTTAGCAGTTACAGTAGATGGTAATACAAGTGATTCTCTACCTTCAGGTAATTATTTTCTAGTAAATTATTCTTGTAATAATAGTGATACTAAATTAATATGGGATAGAAGTAATGGAAGTATAAATACTTTAGTTAATGGACTTACTGATACTTGTGATTTAGAGTTTAAATCAGTTCCTAAACTTAATGAATTAGTATCTATTGGGGATTATATATCCTATACTGGTAATAATGGATGTAGTGGTACTTCATGTCAAGGACATAATGCTAATCAGGATAGTGATACATCTAACTATACCTATGGGTATTGTGATAGTGCTAATTATAAGTATTATACTTATGGCTGGAGAGTAGCCTATATTAAAGATAATAGTGTATATATAGTATCTGCTGGATCTCCAGAATGTGTAACAAGTACTGCAGATGATTCAACGACTACAATAGAGAGTTTAAAGACAGCCTCATTAAAATACTGTAATAGTAATTATCTTCAAGGAGGGGTATGTGATGATACAACAGCTCATCCACTTAGAGGGGGAGACTATTATAATATAACTAAAGGACTATTTGGAGACTCTGGTGCAAGAGGACTATCTACATATACTGATAGTAGTTATGATAGTGGGGTAAGTATTACAAGTGGTAATATATGTTATGAGAAATTCTCTATAAAAGAATGTGGATATAATAATGATTTAATAGATAATGGTGGTTATTACTGGTTTGGAAGTGCCGATTCCTCTTCGGATACCCTGATTTGGTATCCTAACAGCCGTGACGTCAACTACAGCTCCCGTTCGATTGCGTATGGGGTCCGCCCAGTCCTAAAACTAGACTCCACAATCACAGCCACTGGAGGATCAGGCACTATGGATGATCCATATACAATAAGTCAAAGGAGTGCTTAATAATAGTTATTTTATATTGTTAGTAAAGGGGGAATATATAATGAAGAATGAAATAGTATTATTTGAGGATCAAAATGTAGAGTTAGAAGTTAATATGAAGGATGAAACTGTATGGCTTACACTAGATCAAATGGCTAAACTATTTGATAGAGATAAATCTGTTATCTCTAGACATATTAAAAATGTACTAGAAGAAGAACTAGATAATTCAGTTGTTGCAAAATTTGCAACAACTGCAAAAGATGGTAAAACTTATCAAGTAGAGTACTATAATTTAGATATGATAATTAGTGTTGGTTATCGTGTTAAGAGTAAGAATGGTATTACTTTTAGAAAATGGGCTAATAAAATTTTAAAGGATTATATGATTAAAGGGTATGCAGTTAATCAGAAGAGACTAGAATATCTAGAGAAGACTATTAAGTTAATAGATCTAGAGGATAGAATAGATACTGAATTAAAGGGGGAGGAAGCTAGGGAGATAATTAAAGTAATTAATAATTATTCTAATGCTTTAAATTTACTTGATGATTATGATCATAAAACTATTATTAAACCAGATGGTACTTGTAATAATAAACGAGTTACTTATGAAGACTGTATGGATATAATAAGTAAACTTAAATTTAGTAATAATAGTAATTTATTTGCTTTAGAAAGAAATAAAGGTTTAAAAGAGGTTATAGGTACAATATATAGTTCCTTTGATGGAAAAGACTTATACCCTAGTAATGAAGAGAAAGCTGCTAATTTCTTGTATCTAATTATTAAGAATCATATTTTTATAGATGGTAATAAAAGAATAGCAGCTACATTATTTATATACTTTTTAGAATTTTATAATATACTATATAGAGGAAGTAAAGAAGTTATTGATAATAATACTCTTGTAGCAGTTACATTACTTATAGCACAGTCTAACCCTAAAGAGAAAGAAATACTAATAGATTTAGTAATGAACTTTTTAAATATAGTTAACTGTTAGTTAAACTTATAAAAAACTATTGACAAATAAATAATCCTAATATATAATTGATAATGTTGTTGGGGAATTAGCTCAGTTGGCTAGAGCACCTGCCTTGCACGCAGGGGGTCAAGGGTTCGAGTCCCTTATTCTCCACCATTATTATTTACGGGAAGTGGCTCAACTTGGTAGAGCATTTGGTTTGGGACCAAGGGGTTGCAGGTTCAAATCCTGTCTTCCCGACCAGTTTTTAAACATTACCTTTGGTATTGTTATTTTTTTATTTATGGAGGTTTATATGGATAATAAAGCTATTACAAATAGAGATGTAGATTTTGGTAAATGGTATACTGATGTAGTAAGAGCATCCCATCTAGCAGACTATTCTAAAGTTAAAGGTTGTATAGTAATAGAACCTAATGGTTATGCTTTGTGGGAGGAAATGCAAAAAGTATTAGATAAGATGTTTAAAGAAACTTCTCATCAAAATATATATATGCCTTTGTTAATACCAGAAAACTTAATGAAAAAAGAGAGTGATCTTATAAAGGGGTTTGCCCCTGAAGTTGCTTGGGTTACTCATGGAGGGTCTAAAAACCTAGAAGAGAGAATGTGTATTAGACCTACTAGTGAGACTTTATTTAGTGATTATTACAGTAGTATAATTACATCATATAGAGATTTACCTAAAAAGTATAATCAGTGGTGTAATGTACTTAGATGGGAAAAAGAGACTAGACCATTCTTAAGAAGTAGAGAATTTTTATGGCAAGAAGGACATACAGTTCATGAGACTAAAGAAGAGGCAGAACAAGAAGTATATCAAATGCTTAATGTATATAAAACTTTCTTTGAGGATTATCTTGCTATACCTGTTCTAACAGGTAGAAAGACTGAAAAAGAAAAGTTTTCTGGGGCTGATTATACTTTAACAGTAGAAGCTCTTATGCAAAATGGCGTATGTCTTCAATCAGGTACTAGTCATTACTTTGGACAAAGATTTTCTAAAGCATATGATATATCATTTATAAATAGAAATGGAGAAAATGACTATGCTTATCAAACTTCATGGGGGGTAACTACGAGAATGATCGGAGCCCTTATTATGGTACATAGTGATGATTTAGGGTTAGTATTACCCCCTAGAATAGCTCCTAGAAAGGTAGTAATTGTGCCTATTGGAAAAGATAAGGATGTACTTGATATATCTAATAATATATGTAATAAATTAAATGATAATAATATATATACTTATATAGATAATAGTGAGAAGACTCCTGGTTATAGATTCGCAGAAGCAGAAGTAAATGGAATACCCCTTAGAATAGAGATAGGTAAAAGAGATTTAGATAAAAATATTCTTACTATCTTTAGAAGAGATAATTGTAATAAATATACTATATCACTAGATAGTGATATAGTAGAAGAAGTAACTAAGTTATTAGATCAAATGCAAATTGATATGTATAATAGGGCATTAAAGAGAAGAGAAGAGTTAACATACTCTGCTAGTAGTTTAGAAGAGTTACAAGAGATAATGGAGACTAAACCTGGGTTTGTTAAAGCCTATTGGTGTGGTTGTGAAGAGTGCGAAGATAAAATAAAAGAAATAAGAGGAACTAAGTCTAGATGTATTATAGAGGATGCTAAAGAAGGGGATAAGTGTATAGCATGTAATAATAAGGCAGAGCATCTAGTAGTATGGGGAATACAATATTAAAAGACTAAATAGAAATTAATAATCTATTTAGTTTTTTTATTGTATTTAATACAAAATTATTGTATAATATTCTTATAAGATAGGTGATATGATGAATAATAAAGGTTTTATGCTAGCAGAAGTAATTATAGTATCTGCAATTATAGTTACAGTTCTAGTTACTATGTATAGTAGTTTAAATAAATTATATATTAAGTATGATGAGGTAAGTAGGTATTATAATATAGATGCTATATATGCAGGAAAGACAATGAGTGATTATTTGATAGATAATGGGCTTATGGATGATGTAATATTATATGGTATGTCGAGTCCTTATCAAATTTATAATAGACAAATTTATGAGTATGCGGGATTATCTGAAGAAAATTTTATTAAAGAAATTATAGGGTTTGTAAAAAAAATAAATCCTAGTTATAATATAGATTCCGAAAATATAACAGAAGAACAATATAAGGAACTTAAATGCTTATACAAGACTTATAATAAATTAGCAAAAGAATACAATTATTATGGTTTTTTGCCAATAATGAAAAAATATAATGTTAAAAGTATGTATTTTATATCTTATAATAGTTCATTTGACAGATACTATTTTGAAATAAAAAATACTGATTATACTGGAGAAGTTAATTATATACGTAATTATGTGGAATATGTTAAAAATGAAATAAAGAGTAAATATATTACAAATAATCCTATTCAGGGTACTTCTTATACTGGGGGTAAAAATAATATAACTAGTCCTCTTTTAACGGGAAATCACTACCCTAATGATTATCCACTTGGGGTAATAATAACAGTAATTACTTCTTTAAATAAAGACTATTATGGATATGTGGTGATACAATGAGGAAATTAAATAATAAGGGTTACTTAATAGTAGAACTAATCCTAGCATCTGTTTTAGCCATGACTATGGCCTATTTCTTACTAAATTTAGTAGTAAAACTATCTAAAAAAAATCAAGATTTATATGTTGAAACAGTCTTACTTACTGATAAAGCTATAATAACTAATACTATAATGGATGATGTAAATAAATATACTCTAGTTAGTGTAAAAAAATTTGATGATTATGTTGATTTTACTTATAAAGATTCTGAAGGAAAAGAAATAAAAAAGACTCTTAGAATAGAAAAAGATGGGGAGGCTCCTAAGAAGATTATATATGGGGACTTTACTAAAGAAATAAACGAAAATATAGCTTATAGTAGTATAACGATGGAATTTCTAGAGGGAGAAATTGGTATTTCGGCAGCTGATGATTCAACAGTAAATGATAGTATTCTTCATTTAAAAATAGAGATGAAAACTTTATATTCAGATGTAGATTATGGAGTCAATCTTGTAATACAATATAATAAAGATTCCTTAAAAATGGAGCCGTATATTAATGTTAAAGAGATATATAGATCAGGGGTAAATGTTAAAAAAGGTGAAAACTTACCAAGTAATAATATATTAGACTATTTTGATTATTTTCCTAATACTCCATCTTGTGATGTAACTAATTTATCTGATATTACAAAAGATACTGGAGAAGAGAATGTAACATGTACAGAGGAATATAATAGTATAAAGATAGAAGCTACAGTAAAATTTAATGTTACAGAAAATGTTCCTCCTAGTATGGAATTAACATGTGATAATATAGGAGCTAAAAGTGGTACTCCAGACTTTAGTAAAACTGCAACTACTAAAGAAGGCGTATTTAAGATAGAAGATGATGATGGAACATCCTGTTATTATAGGGGAGTAGCGGATAACTATTTATCTTTTGGAGATAATCTATATAGGATAGTTAGAATAAACGGTGATGGTACAATTAGAATAATTAAAGATGATGTGCTTGATGAAAAGAGTAGATTTAACAGTCTTAATGATAATAATGCTTATGTTGGGTTTATGTATCCAAGTAGAATTTATACTGATAACTTTGTTACATATGATGAAACTCATAGAAATGATAGAAATAGTGAAATAAAAAATAGTTTAGAGGAGTGGTTTACTAGAAATATTGAAAATAAAAACTTAAGCAAGTATGTAAATACTTCTAAGGGTTATTATTGCAATGATCGTAGTAAATATGAAGGACAGTGTCGAGGTAACTGGTTTGAATGTAAATACTCAGCATATAATAGATTAATAACTAAAAAAGACCCATCCTTAAAATGCTCTAGGAGTGATGATATTTTCTCTAAAGTAGGGTTACTTACTGCTGATGAGGTTTCTCTAGCAGGGGGAGTATATAATGAAGCCAATGATAAATATTATCTATATAATAAAAAGTATAATGATAAACCATTCTGGACTATGACTCCTACTAATTTCCTTTCATGTGGAGCTAATGTTTTCCTTGTTACTGAAAATGGAAGTTTATCATATGTTGTATCAGGTAGTACTGGTGTTGGAGTAAGCTGCTCTAGTGATGTAAATGGTAATTATTATGTTAGACCAGTAATTACTTTAAAGAAAGGTAATACATTTACGGGAAGTGGAACATCAGATAAACCATATGTGTTATCAGGGAATTAATGTTATCAGCTACTTAAAAAGAGACCATATATTAAATGGTTTCTTTTTTCATCTCTCATATTTAAGTCCAGAGAAAACAGCTTTCAATAAGTTAATGGGAACACTATTTCCAAATTGTTTAAGTGCCTGATTTTCATTATTTATTATTTTAAAGCTTTCTGGAAATCCTTGCAATCTTGCTGCTTCTCTAGGAGATAGTTTCCTAACTTTTCCATTAATATAATAGGCACCAGTTTTTGATGCTGCTCCACCACTGGAGGCAGCTAGTGTTATTCCAATTCCATTTTCATGATATATTCTATTGCCTTGTCCACCTTTTCCTATTATTCCAATCTGTAGTGGTTTATTAACTTTTCCTTGTTTAAGTGCTTCCTCTAGTTTATTTTGATCAATTTTTATATCATTTCTTTGAATTATATATTTTTTAGTAATACTATCATCTTCTTTTATATCAGATATTGTAATAAATTTTTGTTCTTCCTTAGGAAATTCAAACTTTCCTGAATCAATATCTTTTCTAATACAAACAATAGTAATTCTTTCTCTATTTTGAAGTAAATAATAATTTTTTGCATTTAGAATTTTATAATAAATATTATAATTTAATTCATTTAATGTTTTGGAAATTACTTCAAATGTTCACCACCATTATGTGCTTTTAAGTTCTTTACATTTTCTAATAATATAATTTTAGGTTTATGATATTTAACAATTCTTGCAATATCAAAAAATAATGTACCTCTAGTATCATTAAATCCTTTTTGTTTACCTGATACACTAAAGGGTTGACATGGAAATCCTGCACATAATATATCGTGCTTTGGAATATCCTTTTCATTTATTTGGGTAATATCACCATGAGGTATTTCATTAAAATTTAATTTATAACTTTCCCTGCAAAATTTATCCCATTCACAAGAAAATACACATGTTGCCCCAAGATTTTCTAAAGCATATCTAAAGCCTCCGATTCCTGCGAATAAATCTATAAATTTCATTTTTTTAAGTTCCATAATACCTCCTTATAAATTGTTATTACTTGTATTATATTTTATCATATTTTTTATATTTTTTCTATTGATATTATGAAGTTTACAGTAAATTAAAAATGTTGCAAAAAAAGCAATATATATGCTATAATTAATTTAGAAGGGACGTGGAATAATTTCAAAAACTAAAGTTGGAGAGTTAATTCAACAAGGTAGAGAAGAAAATAATTTGTCAATGCGTCAGTTAGCAGAACTTGCAAATATTAGTACATCTGATATATCAAGAATTGAATCAGGAGAACGTGAAGTGCCTAACCCTAAATTACTTCGTAAAATAAGTAAATATATAGGTGTTAATTATAATGATTTAATGTATGCTTCAGGGTTAGGAGCACAGGTTAGTCCACTTAATCCATATTTACTTGAGCATTACTCTAAATTAAGAGGAGTAAAATTAAAGAAAGCAATAGCTAGTATAGAAAGTTCAATTAGTAATAATAAGGTAGTTATTGAATCATTAAAAAGTGCTACTGCTCGTGCAGACTTAGAAAAGAAAAATGTATTATTAGAAACAATAGAGGATCTTGAATATCAAAACGAAACAAATGAAGAAATTATGAAAATATTAAATAGAGTGCTACTCTTGAAGAATAGTGATGGTAAATTTTAAAAGGAGGCAAGAAAAATGGAAGTAAGTAAAATTAAAAAAGCATTAATAGAACAAAAAAGTATTGGTTTATCAGGTAGTCTTTATCATAAAACTCAACTAGATTTTGCATATAATACCAATCATATTGAGGGGTCAACTATAACACCTGATGAAACTGCAAGTATTTATGATACGGGAACTATTTTAACAAGTAGTAATAAAGTTATTGTTTTAAAAGATGCTACTGAAACAAAGAATCATTTTACTTTATTTAAATATATGTTAGATACTATTGAGGATAAATTATCTGAAGATATGATAAAAAAATTTCACTTTATTTTAAAAAATGGTACTTTAACAGATAGTGAAAAGGAATGGTTTAATGTTGGAAAATATAAAAAGAAAAAGAATTTTGTTGGTAATATTACAACATCTTTACCAAGTAATGTAGCAAGTGATATGAAAGAATTATTGGATTGGTATGATAAGATATCTAATAAAACTATTGAAAATATCATTGAATTTCATGTTAGATTTGAAAAAATTCACCCTTTTCAAGATGAGAATGAACCTTTAGGACAGCAAAAGACATACCTTCAAAAATACTTACAAAATAAGGGTTTTAC